>JAFGNW010000141.1 GCA_016926795.1 Candidatus Zixiibacteriota bacterium | reverse complement strand
TTACGATAAATAAAAGCCGCCCCCTTTTAGGGGACGGCTTTTTTATGTTTTAAGATTTAATCAGCTTTCGTCGGGCGTTGACTTCTAGTTCAAGTCAGCCCGGTCGAATTTTTTGATGACGCTTTTCAGGGCGTCTTTATGCACCAGGAAAGACATCATTTTCAAGCGGATATAATCATCACGGTAGAAAAAATAACCTTCGAAATTACCCCATCGGCCACTTCTTGAGGAATCCTTGATTAAAAACCAGTCCCGGTCGTCGATTGCTTTATAGCCGACCACATGAATACCATGCTCATCGCCGGTGGTCCGGTTGTTCAGGCGAAACTCGCGCGCGTCCTGATTGATATAGGCCTGGGGAATGTCGAAATCGGGAACGACCGCCGCATCTTCGAAACCGTTGTAACCCGGTTCGGAAACATCCCCCCCGATGGTTACCGTATAGCCGGCAACCACGGTCTCTTTCATGATGCGGTACCATTCTTCAAGCGGCAGATTGTAATAGGTACTGTCGTGCCACCAGTTGTCCCAGGCTTCAAGTTCACCCTGCTGATAATAAGGTATGGACAGGGTGGAGATGACCCCGACATAGTCTCCGGCGTTGACCCGGAGAATTTCCCAGGCGAAAGTTAACGGAGTCAAGGTCCGACCCTCGAAGTCAAATGAATTAGGCGGCTCGCCCATATATTTGTTCAGAATCAACCTGACACCGCTGATAATGAACTCTTCGTCCCACAGGGCGTTTTCTTTGGCAAGATTGAGATAGGCTTTGATTTCTTTCGTGAGAAGGGTATGGTCGTACTTCTCGTCGCCGATATAGCCGGGATAGATGTCGCGGGGGACAATGCCGTAAAGGTTCGTAATACGCAGTACGGCGTTTGCTTCCGAGCCCTGGGAAACATGGAAATCGCCCCGGCGCCGGATAAAATTGCGGCACTTTTCAATATATTCGTAATAAACCGTATGCATCTCGGACAGCTTTATTTTTCGGCCGGTCTGTCGGGCGACCTCAGATTCTAGAAAAGAGGTTCCGGCGAACGCCCAGCAGGTGCCGGTATAGTACTGGGGTACGGGAGGAAAATGAAAAGCCGTCGTGAAAACCTCGGGTGAGGACGGCTTGGAAATACTGGTAAAATCGAAACGAAGCTTTTTCTCGCGGTCCTCTTTCTCTTTTTTTTGTTGGTCCTGAAGTTCGATAATGGCGTCGGTAGTACTGTCCCGGACGGATTTCAGGCTGTCCCGGATGGCTTCCATCTGTTCGAGCAGGGGGTCCTTGTACTTGGGTACGTATTTGACCCGGTCACTCTGACCCCGAAGAGCGGCTGCGGTCACACATGACAATAAGAAAACAATCAGGATAATTTTAATTTTTTTCATACAACCCTCGCTTTTAGTCTTGTTGGTCATTATTAGAAAATAAGCGACATCAAAAAAAAGTCACCTATTTTTTAGGTGACTTCCATAATTTAACCGATATGGGTAAGGGTGTGATTTAAACGTCTAAGCGGCGCCGTACTCCTCATCCCTTTCGAAATACTCGTTGATATAACCGTCAACCGGTTTAAGCTGGTCCAGCCATGAGGCCTGGTCGTCGCGATAGCAGACGATTAAACGCTGTTCGTCCTCAGCCAATTTGGCCCGGTGGTATTTCAGGTAGATATAGTTATAGTCCACGCCGATGATTTCAATCTTGCCGGATTCATGGGACATGACGTATCTGGCGCGCTTGGCCAGGCCGGAACATTTTTTCTTCGCTTCTTCAATTTTAAAATAAGCTTTGACGATCGGGACCTCGAACGGCTCGTTGCCTTCCGTCGGCCGACCCTGAAAAACGTAATACTGCGGGACACCGATATAGGAAAGCTCGTTCCAGAGGTCGGCGATGACGTTGGGATTGTCGGATATGCCGCGCAGGATGGGATTCTGGTTGACGCAGATAACTCCTGCTTGCTGAAGCAGCCGGACGCCTTCCCGGCAAACGTCGGTCAGTTCCGTCGGGTGGTCGAAATGACACATGAAATAAAGGCGTTTATCGGAATGGGAATGCTCGCTCAAAACTTCCATCAACTCCGGGTCGTTGATGAAACGATAGGGATTGAAAGCCGGCATCTTGGTGCCGATGCGGATGATTCTGACATGGTCGATTTTGCGAAGAGCATTCAATATTTTTTTGATACTGGCCGTATTGAGAACCATCGGGTCCCCGCCGGTCAGAAGGACGTTGTTGATTTCGGGGTGTTCTTTAATATACGCTACGCCTTTGGAAATGTCGTATGAGACCTCGTCGATGTCGCTCAGGAAAAGGCGTTTGCGAAAACAAAAGCGGCAGAAACCTCCGCAGCTTTCCGTAACCAGGAGAAG
This sequence comes from Candidatus Zixiibacteriota bacterium, assembly GCA_016926795.1. Classification (GTDB taxonomy): domain Bacteria; phylum Zixibacteria; class MSB-5A5; order GN15; family FEB-12; genus JAFGNW01. The sequence goes on along the minus strand of JAFGNW010000141.1, from coordinate 5,703 downwards.
AACGGTAGAGCTGTATTTGTGCTGCACACCCTTGTGCACGGTTATTGAGCTCTCGTTGCAGGCATCGAGTTCGCCCCAGTCGTTCAATTCCCGGGGGTGGGGAATAATCAACCGGCGTATCGGGTCGTCGGGATTGTTCCAGTCAATCAGGCTTAAATAATATTCGTTGGTTCGAAAAGCGAATTTATCCGACACTTTTTTTAACTGGATACGCTCTGAGGCCGTGAGATGGGGTAACTGGTTTATATCATGTATATACCGAGGCTGCTTTTTAAGTCCAGGTTCCATCCGGGCATTTCTTATTTTCATAAGAGCCTCCTTTCCTTGCTCTTAATCCAACTTAAAGCGCAGGCTGGGTGTCTTTAAACAAGCTCGGGCGAATTCCCTCCGTTTTTTCAGGGAGGGTTGCATCCTTATAAGAAGGAGCGTAGCTGGATTCTAAAATTAAGGGCAGCCTTAATAAGGCCTTAAATGTCCCCTTGATACTTTAATATAATAAAAATGCTAATATTGTCAAGTTTAAGACCATCTTAAATATTCATCATTTTTCCAGATTGTTTGTTATTTTTTATTTTCGGCAATATCTTATATATATTTATAACTTATTATTAGATAATGTGATATAACACTTTTAATGCATCTTTACTTATTTTAATGGATGTCTATTAGTCCATTATTGGGGGATTTTACAAGAAAATAAGACAATTTTTATCTAAAATCATATAAATTCCGGATAACTTGTTGTTGTTAAATGGTTTAAATCTGTTTTACTCGTTTCGCAGGGCTTCCACCGGATCTACCCGGGCAGCACGTGAAGCCGGGTAGAAACCGGCTATAAGGCTGACCGTCAATCCGAACAAAAAGGCTGTCAGTACCAGCCAGCCGGGCAGAGCGAACAGTTCCATTTCGTCCAGACCCTGCCGGACCATTATAGTCCGGGCTACCAGCGAAGCCAGCCGAGTTATCAGCCAGCCGAAAATAATTCCGGTGGTTGCCCCCAGGGCACCGATTACCCCCGACTCGAACAAAAAGAGAATCCGGATATCCCGCTCATCCGCCCCCAGGGATTTTAACAGACCGATTTCCCTTTTCCGCTCGATTATCGACATGACCATGGTGTTGACAATTCCCAGCGAGGCTGTTATCAGGGCTATCAGGCCGATGATGCCCAGGAACATATCAAAATAGAAAAAGAACCGGCTGATTTCCTTGAACTGAGCGGCGAAGCTGAAGGTTCGAAAACCGAGCGCCTCCACCGAATCGCTTACCGTTTCATAGGGGACGTGAGGATTGAGATTCAAAGTGACCTGGGGGTAACTTCGGCTGATAGAGTCACCCGAAGGTACGAAGAAAGTACCGTTTTTAAGAGCGTTGAACAGGTCGGCGGGGTTGTCGCCGAAGCCGCTGACACTGAAATGGCGGGCGGCGAAAGCCGGAATGATGACCGGTCTGATTTGTATCCGGCGTCTCCGGCTCATCTTCTCGAGAACACCGCACACGGTAAACGTGTCGCTGATAAGGTTGCGGTGGTTCATGTAGCCTTCAAGGAAGTATTTGAAGGCTTCGTTCATTTCCCCGTAAAAAACCCGTCTTCGGTAAGCATCGTGAATAAGGGAGTCGAAGCGTATTTCTTTGAGTCGGCCCTCCATCCGTTCCCGTTCTCCCTTAAGAATATAGGCCAGGCCGCTGTCGATGCTGGCGGCCTGGACGGAGAGTATTATTTGTCGACCGATGATGGAATCGGCGCTGAGTCCCAGCGTATCCGTGATATCCTCGGTGACCATTACCTGGTGGGCGCTGTCGTGGCTGAAAAAGCTGCCGGCTTTAAGCTGGGAGAAAAGTCTGGTTTCTAAAGCCGCAGCCGGAAGAGCCTGCGCCTCGATTTCCAGGGTCGTATCCTCCAAACCGGCCGTTACTTTAAAACTGTTAAAAGGGTAAACCAGGTCAACACCGGGTACTCGCGAGAGAACCTCAAGGGCGTCATCGTCGAGAACCGCCTCCCGGACGCTGTCGGCTTTGTCTTTATCACGGGGCGGATAAACCTGCATGGTGGTGAAAAGACCCAGCTCGTTAAACTGTTCGGTTATAAGCTGCTGATTGCCGGCGCCAAAGGAAAGCATGGCCACGAAAGCCGCGATGGCGATGACGACCCCGGAGATGGTCAGAAAGGACCGAAGTTTCAGACGCCAGAGGTTTCCGGTCGATATTGACAATAAATCCCGCCAGATCATGTATCGCCTCCCGGTATCAAAGGATCGGTCGTTTCCTCGATTACCCGACCGTAATGCATACGGACCAGGCGGTTGGTATAGCTTCGAGCCAGTTCCCGGTTGTGGGTGACCATGATAACCGTCAGTCCCTGCCGGTTCAGCCGGGCGAGAAGGTCGGTTATCTGTTTTGAGTTATCATGGTCCAGATTGCCGGTAGGCTCATCGGCGAACAAAATTTCCGGATTTTTGACCAGCGCTCGGGCAATAGCCACCCGTTGTTGTTCGCCCCCGGAAAGGTCGGCCGGGTGATGGTCCAGCCGGTCGCCGAGGCCAAGTTGTTCCAGCATCTCGATAGCTTGGCGGCGGCGTTCGGGCGGCGAGGTCTGATTAAAATATAGAGCCAGTTCAACGTTGCCCCGGGCGGTACGATGGGGGAGAAGGTTGAACGCCTGAAAAATCATTCCCACCTTGTTCGCCCGGTAGGCGGCCAGTTCGCGGCGAGTGAATGAAGTCAGAGAAACGCCCTCGACCTCGATAGAGCCCGAGGTGGGACTGTCAAGCCCGGCCAGCAGATTCAACAGGGTCGATTTACCCGACCCGGAAGAACCGACCAGCCCCAAAAATTCCCCTTTTGCTATCTCAATATTGACCCTGTCGACGGCTCGTACTTCGGACGGTCCCCGCCTGTAATAGCGGCACAAGTCAACGGTTTTCATCCAGCTTTTACTCACCCGGAACCTGTTCGTTTGGTATTCTTGCCATAACTTTCTTTATTACTTTAATATAATGACGGGGTTACGCCAATAAAACAACTTTTAAAATATCAGCTTTTAGCCTGACAGCTTGACGGCGTGACAGAATTTTAATTTATTGATGGTTCAACGAAAAGTTTTTTAAGTTATGTTCGAAATAATAATACTGCTTCTGATTCTCATGAAAAAATTCGGTCGGGACCTCTCCGGGTTGTCGTATGACTGGCTGGATGCGGCGCTGGTTCGTTCCGAGAATAAGCACGGGCGGCTTTTCTGGTTAATAAAATTATCCTTTCTGATGGTCCTGGCGGCCTGTATTTACACCCGGGTCAGCACTCACTGTTCTTTTTTGGGCTCGCAATATGCCGAACTGGCCCGCAACCCCTTCGCTTTCGACCCCGCCAATCCGGTCGGTTACCGCTTGCTGACTCCCCTGTTGAGCTACCTGGTCGGCTTGCGGGGGCATGGTATCATTGTCATTAACCTGATTATTTCCGGTGTCTTGCTCGCGGTCGTTTACGATTATTTTCGAAAAACCGCTCTGCGGCCCGGCGACGCATTTCTGGCGGTGGTAACGATGACCTTTTCCCTGACGGTCCTGACCTCGATTCACTGCGGTGGCTATACCGATATTATGACTTACCTCTTGATTTTCCTGATGTGGCGATATCGGAAGAACAGGGTCCTTTTTTATGTTTTGTTTTTCCTCGGCCTGCTGAACCGGGAAGCGGTTGCCTTCCTGATACCCTGGTTCGTTTTTATCAGTTTTGAGACCGCCGGGAAAAAGAGATTTGTAATTATCGATTTAATCCTGGGTTTGTCCTTAACCCTGGGCGGCTATTATCTTTACCGCCTGTGGATAGAGTCGCACCAGACCGTAAGATTCTCGACAACTTATTATCTTGACCATTTGCTGAACGACCCGTTCAAGCATTTTCTTGACACGTTTAAATATCACAGCCTGGGTTTGTTTTCGGTTTATCAAATTCTCTGGGTGTTTCCTTTGCTTACGATAGTATCCCGGTGGCGGGAGCGCAATTACCGTCAGATTATCAGCTTCTTGCTCTTAATCGTCTGTGCCGGTGTGCAATTATTGGTGGCAAGGGATACCTCGCGGATGTTCACGCTCGGTTTCATGGTCGGACCCCTGGCGCTGGAACATCTGTTTCAAACGGATTTCCGGAATTTTCGCAATTGGGCGTTCTGGGCGGTACTGTTCAACCTGGTCGTGCCCCAGGTGTACGTCGCCGGACCCGTCGTCGAGGTCTGGCGGAGCCTGTCGATTTACCTGTTCTCCTTCCTTTGGTAAAAGACATCATTTAAAACCCTGTCGCGCAACAGTGGGAGGGTGTGCTGCCGCGGACAGGGTTTTGAGCTCGCGTTGTCGGAGGACAAGCACGGGCTTTATCTATTCTAATTTTTTTATCCTTTTATGCCTTGCCGGTGATACCCCAGAGGATAATATCCATCAGCAGGTCAACCTCAGCCTCCAGCTCGGAAGGTTCGCGCTCGAGCACCCATTCCAGCTCCAGGGCTTTCAGGACGGTGGCGATGATCGTGGCAACCATTTCGACCCTGTTTATTTTGAATTGCCCGGTGCCGATACCTTCGTACAAAATCTTGGTAATCAGTTCGCATTCCCAGTCGTAAAAATCCGAGCGTACCGTGTTCATGATGGGCCAAAGTTCATGGGCGACCTCCCTCGTTACTTTGTAGAAACTGACAGCCTTTTTAATCTCCCTGATTTTGACGAGAATTAAAGCCCGGATTTTATTGCTCGGGTTCTTCTCCCGCGCCACCGCTTCTTCAATCAGCTCGGTTATATGATTACCTTCGCGATGAACTACTTCGGCGAAGATGTCATCCTTGCTTTGGAAATATTTGTACATGGTGCCTTTGGCGACTTTGGCCGTACGGGCAATCTCATCGACGGTAGTCTTTTTATAACCGAATTGTGCGAAAAGAGCCTGACCGGCGCCAATGATAGCTTTGACTTTCTTATTTTCCTTCGGAATTTTGCGCTCGGTTGATTCTATGTGCATAATGATCTCCGATGAACAAATATACTATTATGGTTTAATCATCTAATTTATTTTAAACTCCGATATTGTCAAGTTGTCTCCAGAAAATATTATTATTTTATAACCCATTGAATTATAATGAATTATCCTGGAGCTAAAGATTCTATTCGCATCTTACCGGTCATTTTTGTAAATGAAAAAAGGATGCGGGAAGATTGGTGGGTAATTTATGTGTGCTTATTGAAACGAATTATCGCTTGGCGGGGTATTTTCGGCGCCTTTCTCGATGATATAGTCGGCCACCAGGCGCAGTTTTTCATCGCCGAGATGAGCGAAAGAGGGCATAGGTGCGAACTGGGGTCGTTTTTTGCCGGGTGCTTTGGCCCAGGCCACGATACCTTCGGGATTGTCTTTATACAGCGAATAGACCTCGACCAGGGAGGGAGCGGCCAGGACTTTGTTGACGGCATGGCAGGCGGCGCAATTTACAAAAACCTTTTCGCCGGTTAACTGTGCGCTCAAGGCTTCGCCCGCGCCCAGGCCGGCTTCGAGGCGCATCCGGGTGGCTTGCAGAATGGACTGGAATCTCTCCGACTCGGAGGCAATCAGAGCATTGTGCGATTCCAGGCTGGTTTCACGATAGAGATGCCGACCCGTCCCCATGGCCGCCACGACCAGGGTGAAAATGAAAAGGAGGCTTATATAATGGCGGCCGAAATT
>JAFGNW010000140.1 GCA_016926795.1 Candidatus Zixiibacteriota bacterium | reverse complement strand
GTCGCCGTGACCACCGAGAACCATCGACTGAATATCGGTCATGGCCACACCGAGTTCCATCGCCACGAACGTCCGGAAACGGGTGGAATCGAGCACGCCGGCCTGTCCAAAAACGCGGTTGGCCGGGAACCCGGTTACTTTCTGCATGTGGAACGTCATAAGGTCAAGCGGGTTGGACACGACTATAACAAAACTCTTGGGCGCGTATTTCTTGATATTGTTCGCGGCGGTTTTGATGATGTCGGCGTTCATGTTGAGCAGGTCCTCGCGGGACATGCCGGGTTTGCGGGGCAGGCCGGCGGTCATGATGACGATATCCGCACCTTTGATATCCTTGTAATCATTGGAACCGAAAACCATGGAATTGTATCCGCGCACGGGACCAGCCTGGGATAAATCCAGGCCTTTGCCCTGGGGCATACCCTCGATTATATCAACCATCACGACATCGGCAAAATTGGCCTCCGCCAGGTACATGGCGGTCGTAGCGCCAACGTTACCAGCACCGATAACAGCAATCTTCTTGTTCATAAATCCTCCAGACTTTTTCTTTTGTTTGGTTTCTATTTGAATAAAATTACACTTTCAACACCGTATGCCCGGCGTCGCGCACTACCGCAACCCGGCAGAATTTTTCAGTTTCGATTTTTTCGGCCAGGAACGCGTTGACATCCTCGACCGGCTCATAAAATACTTTCCGCACCGACTCACCCCGGAGCCGCGAATGAATATAAACGCTGATGCGGCGGGTCAGGGCGTTCACGCGGGAGAGTTTGTGCGAGCCGAACCGGACGATCCCGTCGCGGGGACGGTTCTTCACCCGGTCCCAGCCGTCCGCCATGTCATAAAAATGTTCCGAGCCGACCCCATCGGAACAGGCGGAGATAACCACCGCACAGCCGCCGTCGGCCACCGCCGCCTGGCAGTTTTCCAGAGCCTTTTGGGCCTGGTAGAGATTTTTATCAAGGGGCGGTCGCACTTCGCACAGAACGATATCATATTGATGCGGTACCTGCGGGGCGTACAGTTTCTTGCTCAAGCAGGCCGCTTTCTCAAAAGTGTTTTCGAACCTTCCGCAAAAGGCGCCGGCGATATTTCGTCGGCAGTCAACTACGAGTTGCACCGTAAAAAATTTATCCTTGTCAAAAAAATCCAAAAGTGACCAGAGATGTTCCGCGACGGGATTACCTTCGACCCGTAACGGCGCCGCCTCAGGCGAGTTGGCCAGGTTGTGGTTTCTCTCTACGGTCGCCAGGTCGGTCAAACCGGGAAAGACGGATTTACAGCCCCCGGTAAACCCTGCAAAATAATGCGGTTCAACCGAACCTATTATAAAAATCTTATCGCTGTCAAACAACAAGCGGTTAACATATACATCTCCGCCCAGCCGGTCAACACCTAATCGGTACATTTGTGTTTTTTCACGGGCATCATGCCAGCGGATACGGTCTTTGAGCCGTTCATAAAAGCGACCGAAAATATCCTGTAAATGCTCCGGCCGGGGTGCTTCATGGGCACCGGTAGCGATTAAGAACGACCACTGTCCGATAATATCGCCGCTGACGGCTTCGAGCCATTCCAGTATCCGACCGGTGGGCGTATGGCGATAAGCATCGTTCACCACCACCAGAGGGGGCGGCCCGGACAGCAGGTTTTCGCCACCGCCTTCCCGGAAAGCTTTCAGAAAATTCTCCCCGGTGATGGTTTCTTCGGCAGCCGAGGGTTCAAAGATATTGACTTCAGCCGCTGCGGGAACTTTCAGTTCCAGCTGACCGTCGCTGTATGCCAGTTTAATATCCATAACCTGCGGTCCTTACCGGCAGTCCCGATCAACCTCCCTTTAGGTATTAAAAATATGACTGAATATTAAGCTTTCAGCAGCACCATTTTATCATCATCCAAAAAAGAAGGCAATTTCCTTTTTGGCGTTCTCATCGGAATCCGAAGCATGAACCGAGTTGCGTTCGATATTCTGGCCGATTTCAAAGCGGATAGTGCCGCAGTCGGCTTTGGCCGGGTCGGTAGCGCCGACCAGCGTGCGCAGGTCCGCAACGGCATTGTCCTTTTCCAGTACCATCGGCACCGCCGTCCCGGAACTCATAAAAGCCACGAGACCTTCCAGGAAGGGCTTACCCTCATGGACGGCATAGAACTTCCGCGCTTCTTTTTCTGTCAGATGCACCAGCCGCATCTCGACTATACGGAACCGGGCTTTTTCCAGCCGGTTGATAATATGGCCGATTAAATTGCGGGCCGTAGCATCCGGTTTAACAATCAAAAGGGTCCTATCCATATACATTACTTATTTCCCGGCTGCTTTTTCCTTCAGGAGCCTGGCTCCTTCACGATAGCCGATTTCCACGGCCTTGCGATTCTTTTCTTCCGTTCCCCGGGGAGCCCGGGCCAGCACGGCTTCGACCAGCGTTTCATGAGTGACAATCCCGGTAATGGCCCCGATCGCGCCCAGGGCGATGACGTTGGCCACCATCACATGGCCAGCTTCCTCGCGCGCCAGACGAGTAAACGGCAGACCGTAATAATTATCCGTGGGCACTTCCGTCACCAGGACATCGTCTACTATTAACGTACCGTTTTCCTTCAGAAAAGGATAATAGCTGTCGAGCGATTCCTGGGTCATAGCCAGAAGCAAATCGAGCTTCATGGCTTTGGGGTAGAATATTTCTCCGGAGGATACCACGACATCAGCCTTGGAGGCGCCGCCGCGGGCTTCCGGACCGTAGGATTGGGACTGGGTGATGTTCTTGGTGCCGTCGGCCCCGATGGCCTCGCCCAGAATAACCGACGCCAGAATCATCCCCTGGCCACCGGACCCGGAAAGGCGCAGTTCGAAGCGGTCCTGCGGAATTTCAATTTTATCGAGAATTTTTCCAGCCATGATTATTTAACTCCTCGGTGGGCATCGACCACCTTCTGATACTCGTCACAGAATTCCGTTTTTTCGATATCCTGAAGAACACCGGTAACCAGTTTACCTTCGAGTTCCTCGGGAGTCATATTCTTGGCCCGGGCAGCCGGTACGGCCAGGTCTTTGAACATCTTCAGCATGGCCACCGGGTCACCCTGGCGGTTGAGTCGACCAAAATAGGTATGGCAGTTACTGACCGCTTCCACCAGTGAGAAGCCCTTATGCTCCAGGGCCTGGGTAATCATTTTCTCCATCTGCGGAACATGGTAGACGGTGGTGCGGCCGACAAAAGTCGCGCCGGCGGCCATAGCCAGCTCGGAGGGATTGAAGTGCTTTTCCACGTTGCCGTAAGGCGTCGTGGTGGAAAAAGCTTTAGACGGCGTGGTGGGTGAGCCCTGTCCCCCGGTCATGCCATAGATATAGTTATTAATCAGGATGGCGGTTATGTCGATATTGCGGCGGCAGGCGTGAATGAAATGGTTGCCGCCGATAGCCAGGGCGTCACCGTCACCGGTGATGACGATAACTTTCAAATGCGGTTTGGCAAATTTAACGCCGGTTGCGTACGGCAGAGCCCGGCCGTGGGTCGTATGCAGGCTGCTGAAATCAAGGTACACCGGCATGCGACTGGAACAGCCGATACCCGAGACCATTACGACCTCGTCTTTGGAATAACCCAGCTTGTCGATAGCGCGAATAATCGCCCCCATGACAGTTCCGTTTCCACAACCGGCACACCAGACACTGGGAAATTTCTTTTTCGGCCGCAGGTACTGCAGCATCACGTCGGATTTCTGCTTCTCGGCCTGATTGGTTTCCTTTACTGTAGCCATTATAACACCTCGTCGAGCTTTTCTAAAAGTTGCATGGGGGTCAGGAACTCACCATCGTAGCGTTGAATCGAGTGGATTTTAATATTATTCGGCAAGACCCGTTCCACTTCGTAAATCATCTGCCCCATATTCAATTCGCCCACGATGACTTTTTTACACCCGGCGCAAATTTCCCTGAGTTGTTTTTCCGGGAAGGGCCAGATGGTATAAAGCTGCACGGTACCGACTTTCACACCAGCCTTGCGGGCCAGCATGACCGCCTGTAGCGCCGCGCGGGAAACGGAACCGTAGGAAATAAAAGCGATTTCCGCGCCATCCATCATTTCCGTGCGCATCTTGACGGTTTCGTCCCGGTATTTCAGTATCTTGTTGGCCAGTTTGTCGAGCTTGGGTGATACTTCTTCCGGTCGGTTGGTGGTAAAGCCCATCGTATCGTGCGTCAAACCGGTCACGTTAAACCGATAGCCTTCCCCGAAACCGGCCATGGGTGAAACGCCGTTGGGGGTCATTTCGAAAGGCACATACTCCTCCGGGGTGCAGGTGGGTTTGACCCGGTCGTAAACTTTGAATTCCCCTTTTTCGGGAATGGTGACCATTTCCCGGGAATGAGCGATAACCTCGTCGAGCAACACCGTGACCGGGGTGCGAAAACGCTCGGCCAGATTGAAGGCGCGAATGGTTTCTGTAAGACATTCCTGGACGGTTGACGGCGCGACGGCGATGGCCGTGTAATCGCCGTGCGTACCCCAGCGGGCCTGCATGGTATCAGCCTGGCTGCCCTTGGTCGGCATGCCGGTTGAGGGACCGCCGCGCTGGACGTTAATAACTACTACCGGAGTTTCGGTCATATAGGCATAACCGATATTTTCCACCATCAGGGAATACCCCGGTCCGGAGGTGGCCGTCATGGATTTCAAGCCCGCTACCGAGGCTCCGACGATGGCCGCGATGGAACCGATTTCGTCCTCCATCTGAATAAACTTACCCCCTATTTTGGGTAATTCGCGGGCACAGCCCTCGGCGACTTCGGTCGAAGGTGTTATCGGGTACCCGGCAAAAAACCTCATGCCGGCATAAATAGCGCCATGAACGCACGCCAGATTACCCAGCATCAAGTGACGTTTTTTAATAGCCATTTTCCCTTTTGTTCCTTCCTACTTGTAATTCGATGTAATCGCGAAATCCGGGCAATGCACCCAGCAAATGGTACACTGGGTACAATCATCCGGACGGGCTATAACCGGTTTACCATCCCGGTCAGGTTCGAAAACCTGTTGAGGACAAAGGGCGATACAAATATTGCAAGCTTTGCACCACTTCAAGTTGATATTCAAGGGTGGTGGTCCGCTCGAATAATCATATTTAGCTTTACGGGCCGGTTTGGAATCGGTTTTCCCGGCCGCTTCCGAGTCAGACATGATATGTCTCCTTAATCCTGACTAAAGGTTCATTTATTAAAATCATATCCCCTATCATTTTTTCTTTTTCGAGGTCGTTGTTTTCTTTTTAGTGGCGGTTTTTTTGGCGACTGTTTTTTTGGTTTTTTTAACCGTCTTCCTGACCGCTTTTTTTTCGGTTTTCTTAACCGCTTTCTTGGCTGTTGGTTTCCCGGCCGGGGCTTTTTTCTTAGCCTTCATAAGTTCCTTCAAAAGAACCGGCAACTCCAACGGCGAAGCCGCCACCGGGATGCCGACCTTGTTAAGGGCTTTAATCTTGTCCTCGGCCGTTCCCGAACCGCCCGAAATAATTGCCCCGGCATGACCCATTCGTTTTCCGGGGGGAGCCGTCCGCCCGGCGATAAACGAGACCACCGGTTTGGTAACGCACTTTTTGATATACTGCGCGGCGACTTCTTCGTCCGAACCGCCGATCTCGCCGATCATGACGATGGCTTTGGTGGCCGGGTCGTTCTCGAAAGCCTCCAGGCAGTCGATGAAATTGGTGCCGATAACCTGGTCGCCCCCGATACCGATACAGGTGCTCTGGCCCAGCCCGGCCAGGGTCAGCGCCCAGATAGCCTCGTAAGTCAGCGTACCGGAACGGGAGATGACTCCGACGTTACCCTTCTTGACAATCGTCCCGGGCAGGATACCGACCTTGGACTGGTCGGGCGATATCAATCCCGGACAGTTGGGTCCGATCAGGCGGG
>JAFGNW010000139.1 GCA_016926795.1 Candidatus Zixiibacteriota bacterium | reverse complement strand
TAACGATGGAGGAAATCATGAAAAGAATGCTGTGCCTGTTCGCAATAGTGTCATTAATGGCGATATGGCTCTGTTCGTGTTCGGATGAGAATTCCGCCGGACCCTCTCAAGCCACGGTTCCGGAAGTCTCAACCACTTCGGTGAGCGTTATAAAACAGACGACAGCCGAATGTGGGGGAACTGTTACATCTGACGGAGGAGCTGCGGTTACGGAGCGCGGCGTGTGCTGGGGTACGTCCACAATTCCTACAACAGCCAACAGCAGAACAACCGATGGAACCGGGATGGGAAGTTATTCCAGTTCTCTGACTGGCCTGACCCCCGGCACGAAGTACTATGTGCGCGCCTATGCCACAAATGAAGTGGGAACGGGCTACGGCGTCACTGACTCGCTTACAACCGTGTCTTTGCTGCAAATAACAAGCTCATTCGACACCGATGCCGAGGGATGGGTAGTGGTCGGAGAAGGGGGATTGTATTACCATAACAACAACGGCCACCCCGGGGGCTATATAGAGTTCGAGGATTGGGAAGCCATGCCAGGAGGTTTCCTTGCTCCTGACAAGTTCAAGGGTGATCTATCCGCCTACTCCGGAGGAACACTTAGCTTTGACCTCAAAAACACGGTCAACAATGGCAACGGTGCGCTCGGTACCTATGGAATGATCCGATTGATTTCCGGCACGCTTTACGCCGAAAATAATCCTGTGCCATACCCCAGTTATTTAAGCGAATGGACGACCTTCTCAATTCCGCTGACAGCTGATGAATGGGTTGTAACACCTGCGCAATGGGACTCGATACTGGCTAACGTGACCGAACTGCAGATTCTCATGGATCCGCAAGGGGATTTCTACGACCGATCGGCATTGGACAATTTCACATTCACAGCACCTCTGCAAGGTGCTGAAGATCTTGACGATCAGCTCCGATATACAATTGACCGGTAGCATATCGGCATAGCGGGGAAGCGAAGCTGGATCATTGAACCGACATCTCATGTGTGTCGAGGAGTTCAATAGCAAAGGCCCCGGCTAAAACCGAGGCCTTTAAAGTTTAAAGCGGGGTCTACGAGACGAGTTCATCAACTGGGTAGTAGAAAACCCGGCTGCTTGAAGACTCTCCCGGTTGAAGAATTATTCGTAACTTTTTGATAAATAGCAGGTTCCGTAGAGAAAATTAAGAAAATCGATGTCCGGGTATCAATGGGACAGGCTCTTGTCGCTGAAGCGGTAACCGATGCCGCGCACCGTTTCGATATATTTACCGAAACGCCCCAGTTTTTTTCTCAGACCGGTGATGTGAACGTCCACCGAACGGTCGGTCACGATGCTGTCTTCGCCGCGCACTTCGTTGACAATCTGGTACCGGCTGAAGACCCAGCCCGGCGATTTGGCCAAAAGCATTAAAATACGGAATTCGGTGTAGGAAAAAATGATTTCCCTGCCGTTAGCCAGGACTTCGTATCGCCCGGGATTAATCTGCAGTTCATGAACCTGAATCGGCTCCTGTTTGATGGTCTCGTCGGAAGCTTTGCGGCGGAGCAGAGCCCGGATTCGGGCAACAAGCACCCTGGCGCTGAACGGTTTGGTCAGGTAATCGTTGGCCCCGATCTCAAGTCCGGTTACAACATCGGCATCCTCACTTTTAGCTGTAACCATTATGACCGGGATATGCTGAGTTTCCTTGTTCGATTTCAAAATACGGCAGACCTCAAAGCCGTCAAGGCCCGGCAGTAAAACATCGAGCACGATAAGCTGGGGAGTATAGGTCCGGATGTAATTCAACCCGTCTTCACCGGTCAAAACACAATGCACCCGATAACCTTCACGGGAAAGGTTGTATTTAATCAGTTCCTGAATATCCCTGTCATCTTCTATGACAAGAATACTTTCTTTTGCCACAAGCATTCTCCTTGGATTACGTTTTTTACTTTTCGCCGGAATATTATTTCGGGAATGTTAGGATTTGATTAAGGAATTTTAAATTTTATGTTAAAAAAAATTCCAGAAAGATCCTGTTTTAATCGAATCGGGTTTTTCGTACCTCCCCGGGAGCCCAAATCTTAACAGAAAACTAAATATTCTTTAATAATACTTGAATATCCCAAAATTACCCTTGGCGGCGTGGGAAGTAAATATCTTTACCTGCGGGACAGGGAGTCCCGTTTTTTAAAATTTATGAGGAGAAAAGAAATGAGCTCAGTTAAGGGAAGTAACATCAGGAAAAGGTTTCTTTATGGTTTTTCGAGTAAAAACCTGATAAACATTCTCGTGCTGGTCATAATATTCAGCCTGGCCTGTTATAATGTCAATGCTGAACCAGCCCCTTCCGGTCGCATCACCGGCAAGGTCGTGGATGCCCAAACGGGTGAGCCGCTTATCGGGGTGAGTATATATCTGGAAGGCACCAAACTCGGCGCTTTCACCGACCTGGACGGAAATTATATCATAAAAAATGTAAATCCGGGTACATATTCCCTACGGGCGCAGATGATCAGCTATGCCACCATCACAGCCACCGATATCGTTATTGCCGATAACGAAGTACAGATGAATTTCCAGTTGTCCTCGAAGGTTTACGAGGTCGACGATATCGTAGTCAAGGGTCAAGCCCTCAAGAATACCGAAGCTGTCATGCTCAAGCACCGCCAGGCGGCCAGCGCCGTCAGTGACGCCGTCAGTTCCGAGCAGATTTCCCGTTCCGGCAGCGGCGACGCCGCCGAAGCGATAAAAAAGGTGGTCGGTGCGACCGTCATGGACGGCAAATACGTATATGTCCGCGGCCTGGGCGACCGCTACAGCAGCACCCAGCTCAACGGTTCGCCGTTGCCCAGTCCCGACCCGGACAAGCAGGCGGTGCCGATGGACCTGATACCGGCCAACCTGCTGGATAATATTGTGGTACAGAAAACTTTCACGCCCGATAAACCGGGTAATTTTTCCGGCGGCGCGGTTGATCTAGGCACCAAGGAAATGCCCGATAAACTGTCAATAAATTTTTCCACCTCAGCCAGTTACAACTCTCAGGTTAAAGGTGCCGACTTGATAACTTACGAAGGCAGCGGAACCGACTGGCTAGGCTATGACGACGGGTCCCGGGATCTCCCCTCTAGCCTGACCAACCCGGACGCTATTCCCGATAAGACCGATGCCGTTAACGACTATAACAAAGCCGTCCAACTCACGAAAATGTCGCGGGCGCTTAACGACCAGCTGACTCCGTCAACCCGAAGGGGACCGTTGAACCAGAGCTACGCTTTTTCTTACGGCAACCAGTTCCGGATATTCGATAAACCGCTGGGTATCATAGCCAGCCTCAGTTACAGCCGTAAATCATCTTTTTACGATAATGGTTTCAAGGGTGAATGGACCCTGAGCGGTCATGACAGCGTCAAAACCGAACTCGACAGTGAGCACGAGTTAAACGACTCCCGCGCCAAGGACGAGGTTCTCTGGGGCAGCCTGATGAACCTGGCTTACCGGGTGCACAGTAACCACCGCTTGGGTTTCACTTTCATGTATACCCAAAACGGTGAATCCGAAACCCGTCTGCTCCAGGGCGACAATAGAGAAATGCTGGGGGTCGAGGAAGATCCCGACCGTAAGGCTATCTGGACCACCCGTGTCCTGCGTTACACCGAACGCAAACTGTCCACCTTCCAGTTCAAGGGCGAACACATTTTAAAGGGCGCTCGATTGCACTGGTTGACTTCCTTTTCTAACACCAACCAGAACGACCCGGACATGCGTTTTATGAGTGACCATTACCGCCAGCGCGACGACCTCAAGTTTTATAACCTGCAACTGAGTCATTATCCGCCCCCGACTCATTATTTCCGGGAACTGGAAGAGAAAAACCGCGAGGGACAGCTCGATCTAACCCTGCCCTTCAAGCAGTGGAGTGGTTATGCCGCCAAGTTCAAATTCGGGGGCGCTTACTTGAAGAAAGAACGCGACTTCAGCGAATGGACCTACGAGGTCCAGGGGCTCTTCAACCGCTATAACAGCTATGGCGGCGACGCCGATGCCTTCTTCGATGAAGAGAACGTCGGCTATCAAATCACCTTCGATACCACTATCGTCGGTGAAGACATCGTTGTGGATACCAATATCCAGATGCTTGACGGCGGGGTGGTGGTGAACGCCACCAACCCGGGTTCGTTCTACAAAGGCCAGCAAAATATTAACGCCGGTTACGGGATGCTGGATATCCCCCTGTTTAAAAACCTCAAGATGGTCGGCGGGGTACGATATGAAAGCACCATGATGGACGTCAAGCAAACGCAGGTTCCCGGCTCGACCTCGGAGGAAATCGACGAAGGCGACTGGCTGCCCTCCCTTAACTTGATATACGGCTTGAGCAACAAGATGAACGTTCGGGCGTCCTACGGCCGGACCCTGGCCCGTCCCACGCTTCGTGAAATCGCCCCCTGGGCTTCCGAGGATTTCGTGGGCGGCCGGACCTTAATCGGCAATCCCGAACTGGAGATAACCAAAATCAACAATTACGATTTGCGCTGGGAGTATTTTGAACGGCCGGGCGAGATTTTCGCCGTCAGTTTCTTCTACAAGAAGCTGGAAAATCCGATTGAAATCGCCATCCTCAATAACAATGATGACGTGATGTCCAAGAACGTGGCCGAAGGCAAGCTGTACGGCGCGGAATTCGAGGTTCGCAAACGGCTCGACCAGCTCTTCTCGGCGCTGAGAAATTTCCAGCTAGGCGCCAATCTGACCCTGGTGCACTCGGAGGTCGATATTGTCGAAAAAGAACAGGTACAACTGGAAACCTCCGGCTTCACAGACTTTACCCGGCCGCTGATGGGACAGTCCCCTTACGTGGTCAACGTCGACCTGACTTATAATAATATCGAGACCGGCACGAGAGCGACCATTCTTTACAATGTCTTCGGCGAGCGTTTAGCTTACAACGCCGAGTCGGCTACCCCGGATATTTATGAGCGACCTCGTAACCTGCTGGATTTCACCCTGTCGCAGCGGATGTTCGGCAGTATGAACCTTAAATTCGCGGCCAAAAATATCCTGAACGACGAAGTCAAATTCTCCCATGAATATAAGGACCAGGAGTTTGTCTATTCCTCGTATAACACTGGGACCACCTTTACTCTGGGTGTCACTTACGATTTAGGAAGGTAAAATAGACTATACGAAAAAAATGGGGGCTTCCGTTTTTTTCATAATAATTAAATAACACCTTAATAACCACTGAACATTAAGGCTTTTTCTTCTCGTGACAAGTGCGTGTGAATGGCCGCTTTTGTCTTTGAGAGCCCAAGGAAGACAGAGGCAGCAAAACCTCAAACTAATTGGAAATGAAAACTTTAAAAGAAGAAAGGAACAAGAAGGAGTATCGCAAAACAAAGTCCGATTCGTTCCTCGGCCATCAAAAGGGACGAAAATTAGGTAAATCTCTATTCCAAGAAATTTTAGTGGAGGATTTATTGAATGTATCGCAAACTTATCTTAACTGTCGTTCTGGCAGTCTTTCTGTTGCCGGTAGTCGCATCGGCTCAGGTTTCTGAGGCCGGTAAGCCGACCAAGGAAATCAATGACGCCTATGTTTCCGGTTTAACGGTGCTGTCAAGAGATACCGTGTGGATTCTCAGCGGCCTGGTTTTTGTTGAAGACGGCAACGTCCTGGTAATTGAGCCGGGTACGATCGTCAAAGCCAAACCCGGCCAGGATGTTAACTCCAGCGCTTTAGTCGTGGCGCGCGGCGGTAAACTTTATGCCGAGGGTACCCCGCAAAATCCGATTATCTTTACGGCGCTGTCCGACGATGTTGACGACCCCAACGATATCGCTTTTGACGAGACCGGTCGTGGTCTCTGGGGTGGTGTGATTCTGCTGGGTCGCGCCACTATCAATACGGCCACCGGGGTCGGTCAAATCGAAGGTATCGAGGAGACCGAGACGCGTGGTGCTTACGGTCAGGTTCCGGGCATCGATGACGACTGCTCCGGTATTCTGCGCTATGTCTCCATCCGTCACGGTGGTACCGAAATCGGCGCCGCCAACGAAATCAACGGCCTGACCATGGGTGCGGTTGGTTCCGGAACCGTTATCGACCATGTCGAAGTCTTCATGAACAAGGACGACGGTTTCGAGTGGTTCGGCGGCACGGTTAACTGCCGCAATATCGTGGCCAGCTGGTGCGGCGACGATTCTTTCGACTATGACGAAGGTTTCCGCGGTCGCGGCCAGTACTGGTTTACTTACCTGGCCTCTGACGCCGGTAACCGCTGCGGTGAGCACGACGGTGGCACCGACCCTAAAGACGGCACTCCGTATGCCGTACCGGTTATCTCCAACGTAACCTATCTCGGCTCCGGCGCTGGTTCCGGTTATCTGGACAACGATTATATTTTCAAAATTCGCGATAATGCCGGCGGCAAATACTACAACTCGATTTTCGCTGATATCGCTGACCGTGCTATCGATGTCGAAGATTTGGTTTCCGGTGAAGATTC
>JAFGNW010000138.1 GCA_016926795.1 Candidatus Zixiibacteriota bacterium | reverse complement strand
TTTTAAAAGTTGTGTCAGGTCCTGCCCGCCACGGCGGGTGTGACCCGCCACCCAAAAACGTAGGTCGAAATGTCAAAGCTTTTTAAAAGTTGTGTCAGGTCCTGCCCGCCACGGCGGGTGTGACCTGACACTATTCAAGGGAGGTTATAAAATGAAATCCGCACTAATTTTAATTCTAACCCTCATACTAATTACATCGTCAGCCCTGGCCCAGCAGGAACCCGATACATCCTTCCTACCGGACATCAAAAACCCGGCCTTCCAACCGGGACAGGGACCGGTTATAATGATCGACGAAGCGCATCACAATTTCCACACCATGAGCGGACGCTACCTGCCCTTCGCCCGATTGTGCGAACGCGACGGTTACACCGTGCAGCCTAACACAGTGCCGTTCAGTACCGGTTCCCTGGCCGAGTGCGATATCCTGGTGATATCGAACGCCCTGAACGAACGTAACACTGAAGATTGGTCGCTGCCGACACCGTCGGCTTTTACTGAGGACGAAATCAAAACCGTCAAGCTCTTTGTCGAGAACGGCGGCAGCCTGTTTTTAATAGCCGACCACATGCCCTTCCCCGGTGCCGCTGGTAAACTGGCCGCCGTGTTCGGGTTTGAACTCAACAACGGTTTCGCGGTCGACCCCAACAACAGGGGCCCGGCGGTTTTCAGACGGAGCGACAGCACTTTCCGCGGTCATATCCTAAGGGACGTTGACAGTGAAAAACTGCTTGATTCAGTGGCCTCGTTCACCGGCGAGGCGTTCAGGTGTAAGGACTGTAAACCGTTGCTGATTTTTGATTCCTGTTATGTTTCGCTGATGCCCGAAGAAGCCTGGGAATTCAACGACTCCACTCCGCAGGTTGACGTCAAAGACTGGTACCAGGGAGCGATTTCGGAGTACGGTCAGGGGCGGGTAGCCATGTTCGGCGAGGCGGCCATGTTCACCGCCCAGAAAGTCGAGGGTGGTAATTCGATAGGCTTAACCTCCCCCGTCGCCAAGGATAACCTTCAGTTTTTACGGGATATTCTCCGCTGGCTGGCGGAGTATAAGTAGTTTTGTAGGTCGAAACCTTTACGGTTTCGACAATGTCAGGTTGTGTCTACTCCTGAGCCCCCGTCCAGGCGGAGGATTAAGACCCGACACTTGAAAAGTAGGTCGAAATGTCGTAGACTTTCGACAACCGTCTTAAAAATATTAGATGTACTTTCTATATAAAATTCTTCTGACTCTTTTGTGTTTGTAACCAAATATATAAACGAACCATTCTCATGTTAAAAATATATTCACCTCTTTCTTTTCCCCGCAAAACATTTAATTTTTTCATCTTTTGAAGAAAATTGTGAAACTTATTCTTTTGAACTTCCGTCAATTGAGCCTCTACTTCAGATTTTTTAAAACTCATTTTACCGGGGTCCATTTTACCAATCGTATTTAAAATTGCTTTATAATCTTTACTGTGAAGTTCACTAAAAACTTGTTTATCGACATATTTTTTCCCGACTTCTTCAGCAGCCAACATTACAGATGATGCAGCATCCTCTGCATCAATAATATTATCACTATCAATCCAAAATGCCGAATCACCAATTAGATGCATTATTTTGGGAAAACCTGCACTAAAGTGAATTAAAATTTCTAAAGCGTCATCGTTTATTGTCATTTGAACAGACTCAAAGGCACGCTTAAAAAATTCTTTCATCTCAGACTGGGAGAGAGTGTCTATTTGAATAATATCAAAAATACGTTCTATCGGTTGATGCTTTTGTATAAGTTCTCGCCTTCTTTCTTCAACGCCGCACAACATCAGGAGTAATGGCAACGGTTTTTTTGAAATTGCATTAGAATCCACTAACCCTTTCAAGAAGTTTGCAAATTTTACATTAGAAGTCATACCATTAATTTCATCTAGCACTAAAAAGATTCCCTTATAACCACCTTTACTTATACGATTATTAGCCTCCGCTAAAAAATCTAACATATTATAAGGCGTAGATAAAGAAGGAGCATCTTTTCTTAGCTCAGAAAAGTTTAAATTAACAATTCCAAACAAGGATTGATCACCAACATATTTACCAAGCCAATTTTTAATCTCTTCACTTCTATTAAAGTCTAACGCACCAGATCTTAACGTTGCTATTAATATCTGAAGAGAGACATCATCGAGTGTACTACAACCCCCTAAGGTAGCATAAATACTGTGTAATTTGTAGTCTCTTTCCGCAATATACTGGACAAAACTAGCAATTGAACTTTTCCCGATTCCATATTCGCCCTGAGTAAACATTGCAATTTGCTTACCCCGTGCAACCTGTCCTGCACCTCGAGTTAATATTTTATCTATCTCTGTAGTTCTGCCAACAAAGAATTCAACTGGAACCGGCTGCCCAGGATAGAAAGGACTTTTTCCTTTATTTAACTCTGTCATAATATCTCTAATTATGAATTGGTATCTTTATTAAATAATAAGAGTTCAATAAATTTTTGTCAAATTGTTAATTTTATCCTGCCTACGTCCCCATCTCCCACGAAGACAGATACTTCTTCTGCTCCGGGGTCAGTTTATCGATATTCACCCCCATCGACTTGAGCTTCAGTGCCGCGATGGCCGTGTCTATCTTCTCCGGGACGACATAAACCCGGCTTTTCAAAGTCTTGTAATTTTTCACGACATACTCCGCCGCCAGCGCCTGGTTGGCGAACGACATATCCATCACCATCGCCGGGTGCCCCTCGGCCGCCGAAAGGTTCACCAGCCGCCCCTCGGCGAGAATATAAATACGCTTTTTGCCGAGCGTGACCTCCTCCACATTGGGCCGTACCTGCCGTCTCTTGCCCGCCGCTTTGTAAATCGCAGGCAGGTCAATCTCGGCGTTGAAATGCCCGGAGTTGGCGACAATAGCGCCGTCCTTCATCTTCTTCACGTGCTCCAGTCGCACGACGTTCAGGTTCCCCGTTACGGTGATAAACAAATCCCCCTGCGGCGCGGCTTTGACCATCGGCATCACCATGTAGCCATCCATCGCCGCCTCGATCGCCTTGACGGCGTCGACCTCGGTGACGATAACGTTCGCCCCCATCCCCTTGACCCGTACCGCCAGCCCACGGCCGCACCAGCCGTACCCGGCCACCACCACTGTCGAACCGGCGATGAGCATATTGGTGGCGCGAAGGATACCGTCGATGGTGGACTGCCCGGTGCCATAGCGGTTATCGAAGAAGTGCTTGGTCTTCGATTCATTGACGGCTATCACCGGGAACAGCAGCGCCTTGTTGTCGGCCATCGCCTGAAGTCTGATAACCCCGGTGGTGGTTTCTTCGGTGCCGGCCATAACTTTCGGCGCCAGCTCCCGGCGCTTGCTGTGCAAAGTGGAAACCAAGTCGGCGCCGTCGTCCATTGTGATATCCGGATGGATATCCAGCGCCTGGTTGATGTGTTTGTAATAGGTCTGGTTGTTCTCACCGCGTATCGCGAAAACCGAGATGCCAAATTCCTTGACCAGCGCCGCAGCGGTGTAATCCTGGGTAGACAGCGGGTTGGAGGCGCACAGGGTCAGGTCGGCCCCGCCGGCCTTGAGTGTCCGCATCAGGTTGGCTGTCTCCGTCGTGACGTGCAGACAGGCGGCGATATTGATTCCCTTGAGGGGCTTTTCTTCGGTAAACCGTTCCCGAATCAAACGCAGAACCGGCATACTCCGCTCGGCCCATTCAATCTTGTCCAAACCTTCTTTGGCCAGTTTGATATCTTTTATATCGTTTTTAACCGTCATTTTTATGCGTCCTTTGCCAGGATTTTGGCTTTATCGGTTTTTTCCCAGGTAAAATCCTTGCCGTCGCGCCCGAAATGGCCGTACGCGGCGGTCTTCTCGTAAATCGGCCGCAGTAAATCAAGCGCTTTGATAATGCCGCGCGGGGTCAAGTCAAAATGTTTCTTAATCAGTTCGACTATCCGCTCCTCGGGTACCTTGCCGGTGGTATCGGTAAAAACCATCATCGACACCGGCTCGGCTACCCCGATAGCATAAGCCAGTTGAATCGTGCACTTGTCAGCCAGGCCGGAAGCGACCACGTTCTTGGCGATATAGCGCGCCATGTAACTGGCCGAGCGGTCCACCTTGGTCGGGTCCTTGCCCGAAAACGCCCCGCCACCGTGCGAGGCCATCCCGCCGTAGGTATCGACGATAATCTTGCGCCCGGTCATGCCGGTGTCGGACTGCGGGCCGCCGATAACGAACTTGCCGGTGGGATTGA
>JAFGNW010000010.1 GCA_016926795.1 Candidatus Zixiibacteriota bacterium | reverse complement strand
GCCGACCGGACCAACGAAACGATGAAGTTTCTTCGAGCCTTGTCGGCAGCCGGAATGGATAAATACGAATATATCGTCGTAATCGGCCGAACCAATCCCCACCGCGAAGAAATCGAAGACTTCTGTAAGGCGAAGTCGAACTTGCACTTCTACCGGGCGGTTGATGATATGGCTCGCCTCATGGTGGAAACGGACCTGGCTGTCGGCGCCGGCGGCACCAGTACCTGGGAGCGTTGCTGTCTGGGACTGCCCGCGGTAACGGTGGCGGTCGCCGAAAATCAGGTCGAAGTCGCCCGGCTTTCGGAAAAGGCCGGCTTTGCCGTTTATGTGGGAACATCGGATGATACCTCGGGGGATCGGATTCTGGAAGCCCTGGAAAGTCTGGCGAATAATCCCGAAAAACTGTATAAAATGAGCATTACCGGAATGAAGCTGGTTGACGGTTTGGGCGCGGCGAGAGTGTGTGATATCCTCCGTGAAACCGTCGGAGCCGAAAAGCACACTTAAAGTTTTTAATTGTTTTTATAGTAGAAAAAAGGAAACTTTATTCGCGTGTAGAAATATTCGCAAACCGTTCAACCGTGTTTTGGAGGTTTTAAAATGAAGTTGGTGTTCAGAGACATCAAGCCCGATGATTTGATGATGATTTTAAACTGGCGGACGATGCCGGAAGTCAGCAAATATATGTATACCGATTTTGAACCGTCGATGGAGAAGCAAAAGAAGTGGTACGAACAGATATCCGGGGATAAATCAAGGAGGGACTGGATTATTAACGTGGATGATGAGGATGTCGGATTACTTTCGATTGTAAAAATCGACAATGTCAACAAGCGCTGCGATTGGGCTTATTACCTCGGTTCACCCAACATCCGCGGTAAGGGAATAGGGAAAAATGTGGAGTTGAACGTTCTTGAATACGTTTTCGAGAAACTGGAACTGAACAAGCTGTGTTGCGAAGTCTTGAAGGAAAACGAACTGGTGATCAAGATCCATGAGAAGTACGGTTCGATGGTGGAAGGAAACCGCCGCCAGCAGATTTGTAAGAACGGAGAATTTCTCGATATCGTCGAAATGGGCATTCTCCGGGATGACTGGAAGAAAAACATCCGCGGTAAACATGAATTTGTCAAGGCTGTTTTTGAGGAAGGCTGAAGGAGGATATCATGACCGGTAAGACATATGACGAATTGAACAAGGGGGACCGGGCCGAGTTCACCAAAACTATCTCTGAATCGGATGTTTATCTTTTCGCGGGAATAACCGGGGATATGAACCCGGCCCATGTAAACGAGGAATATGCCGGCAATACCACTTTCGGGACGCGTATTGCCCACGGTATCCTCGTTTGCGGTCTAATATCCAACGTTCTGGGAAATCACCTGCCGGGCAACGGTACCATATATATGCACCAGTCGATAAGATTTCTCGCCCCGGTTTATATCGGCGACACCGTCACGGCCCGGGTGGAGGTTCTGGAGAAGCTCGAGGAAAAGAAACGAATTCTTTTGAAAACCACCTGCACCAATCAAAAGGGTGAGGTGGTTGTTGACGGTGAAGCCCTGGTTTCGCCGCCTCGCAAGTAGGAAAAAAATTAAATGAAAAAAAACTTCGTTCAAATCGACCGGTTCAGGGTGGGGCTCGATTATCCCCCGTTTATCGTGGCGGAAATGTCGGGTAATCATAATCAGTCGCTGGACCGGGCGCTCGAGATTGTCAGGGCCGCGGCCCAGGCGGGTGTGCAGGCACTGAAAATACAGACTTATAACGCCGACTCGATGACGCTGGATTTGAGAGAAGGGGATTTCGTTATTGACGACCCGGAAAGTCTCTGGTACGGCAAATCTCTCTATGAACTTTACCAGGAAGCGCACACACCCCGGGACTGGCACAAACCCATATTTGAACTTTGTCGCGAGCTCGGTCTTATCGGTTTCAGTACTCCCTTTGACGCAAGTGCGGTAGATTTCCTTGAGAGCCACGAAGTTCCCTGTTATAAAATAGCCTCATTTGAAAATACCGATTTGCCTTTACTGAGAAAAGTCGCCGCCACCGGCAAGCCGGTGATTATTTCTACCGGGATGGCGGAACTGGCCGAACTGGACGAAACGGTGCGGGCGGTCAGGGAAGCCGGAGTCGAGGATATTATCCTGCTTAAATGTACCAGCACCTATCCGGCCACGCCGGAAAACAGCAATATACTGACGCTTCCGCATATGCGGGATTTATTTGGGGTACAGGTCGGCCTTTCGGACCACAGTCTCGGAGTCGGGGTAGCGGTGGCCGGGGTGGCTCTGGGGGCAACCCTGGTCGAAAAGCATTTTACTCTGAACCGTGCGGAAGGCGGTGTTGACGCCGATTTTTCTATGGAGCCGGGTGAGATGAAGATTCTGGTGGAGGAAACACAACGTGCCTGGCAGGCTAAAGGCAGGATTTCTTACGGGCCGTCGCGGAAGGAAAGCGAGTCGCTGAAATATCGCCGGAGTCTCTACGTGACGCGGGATATGAAAGCGGGAGAGGTATTCTCCGGGGAAAATCTGCGGGCTATCCGGCCCGGCAGGGGCTTACCCCCGAAATATTATGATATTTTCATGGGTAAGAAAGTAACGCGCGACGTCAAACGCGGTACACCGCTTAACTGGGACCTGCTATGTTAAAGACGAGTATCACCAACCTGTCCCTGCGTGGACTGACGATGGTCAGCAAGTTTATTCTCCTTTTATTCATCGCCCGTTATTTGTCCCCGGAAGAGCTGGGGATCTGGGGATTGATGAACATTACTCTTTCGATTTCGCTTTTACTGGTCGGACTGGATTTTTATGTTTTCAACACTCGTGAAATACTGGCGGTTGATAAAACCAAATATGTCGTTTTCATTAAAAATCAGCTGGTCTTTCAGCTTTTCGCTTATCTTTTATTCATGCCTTTACTGATCGGGATTTTTTTCGTGGAAGTTATCCCCTGGCAATATGCCGGATGGTTTTACGGTTTGTTGATACTGGAGAATTTTTCACAGGAATCGATCCGACTGCATATTGTTCTGTCGCGCCCGACAATATCAA
This sequence comes from Candidatus Zixiibacteriota bacterium, assembly GCA_016926795.1. Taxonomy (GTDB): domain Bacteria; phylum Zixibacteria; class MSB-5A5; order GN15; family FEB-12; genus JAFGNW01. Next base: position 24,443 of record JAFGNW010000010.1, on the reverse strand, counting down.
GTGTTATTCTCTTTTTAAGAAGCGGCGCCTGGGTTTACGCGGTTATCTTCTTTTTTTATTTTGAACCGGACACCCGGCATCTGCCGATGGCCTGGCTGGGCTGGATAATCGGCGCCTCCGCCAGCATGATTTTATCCTTTTTATCACTTCGAAATTTACCCTGGCGCATTGCCCTGCAAACCCCGGTCGATTGGGCCTGGGTTAAAAAGGGGCTGAAAGTATCGCTACCTTTGTTGTGCTCGACGATTTCATTTGTCGGTATTCAAAACCTGGACAGATATTTTTTGAAATATTACTACGGTGAAAGTGCAGTCGGGATTTACACTTTTCATTACAGTATCGCCAATCTGGTGAATATCGTTATCTATACCGGTTTGATAATGATTTTATTTCCGAAACTGGTTTCATCGTTTCAACAGGAAGATTATGTTAAGTACCGAGCTGTTATGAAAAAAATGACGATAGGGATTATCGGAGGAATTTTTATCCTGGTCTTGCTGACGCTGGTGTTTATCAATCCGGTTCTGCAAATCATGAATAAACAGATATATACCGAGAATCTTGATATCCTGTTTCTGTTGCTGATAAACGTATGTTTGCTGGTGGTGGCTTATATACCGCATTATGCTCTCTTCGTTAGAAAGCTGGACAGGTCAATTATAATAAGTAACGTATGCGCTCTTGTTGTCGCCGTATGTGCTAATTTTCTTCTGGTGCCCAGATTCGGATTGACGGGGGCGGCTTATGCGACCATGACGGCCATGGCTACCATGTTTATCATGAAAGTCATCATGGTGAACGCGGCAAGTACCGGTTGTTCGCCGGGCAGGATAAAGGGACTTTCTCAAATATTGTTTTCTGAAAAGGGAAAAGTATAGATGCCTTGCGAACAGGTCAACGTTTTCATTGTTCATACTCCGTTTCAACACCTTATCGTCAATCACATGCTGACCACTCTGTCGGAATTCAGGCTTTCGGATAATTACCTGGTGCTCGATATGCATCCCTTGACTATTAGCGTTGTAAGGGAAAATTGGAAAAAAGTCTTGGCTCTACAACCTCCGGTAGGCGCCTCCGTAGTGGGAAGCGGCAAAAACTGCCGCCGGGCTCTTAAGGAAATCAACGGTATTATCAGCGGTTATCCCAGGGTCAGCTTCTTTGTATCGGATATTGATTGGCCGCTGAATAACGCTGTCTTTGGATTGATAAAAAAGGGGCATGATAAAAATATCCGGATGTGCAATTATCCCGACGGATTAGGCAGTTTGTTGGTCCAGAAGCCGGATGCCAAAAGAAAATTAAGAAATGCTCTAAAATCTCTGCTGGGTTTGCTGGGCGGTTCTCCCTATTATAATTACGGTTGTGATATTATGGGCTTGGCTGTTTCGGATACGATATATTCTTTGATGCCTAACCTCCTTGACGGTAAGACTGATAAGAAAATTGTTAATATTCCCAAATTAAATCTCAAAAAATCGGATATGAACCGGGACGCTTGTATTTTTATAGGCCAATATTTTAAGAATATAACGTCCGATGACAAATACAGGGATATGTGTGTGAAAGCAGCTGAATATACTCTGAGTCTGGGTTATTCTGACTTATATTATAAACCCCATCATTTTGCCAATTCACAAATCGAAAACGATGTGTTTCTGGAATATGGTTTCAAACTCATAGCCGATACCCGTCCGATTGAAGAAATATTTCAAACCCGACAGATGAAATGCGCGGTTTCATATATCAGTTCCGCCTTGCTCCATTTGAAAATGATGTTCGGCGAAGATGTCCGATGTATATCGATTTTAGGTGTTACGGCCTTAAAAGAGCTTTACGTTAAGGCCAACATAATTGATGATATGCAGGAATTATTTAGAATTTGTGGTGTTGAGATTCATGCCGAATAAAGTAGCAAATCCAGGTAATCCGGTTGCACAAAATCACTTTCGAGCTTTCTTTGATATCGGTGTTTTTCGGAAGTTACCGGGGCGGAATTATATTATTACAGGTAGCAAACGTTCTTGTTTAAATTTATTTAAGGGATGAAATCTTGACTTTTTTTCGTCAAAATAATATAGAGGACCCGAATTTATCTTTAGCTAATCTTAAAAATACCAAAATGTTGTTTTTTTGCGGCTCCGGGTTGTTACTGCTTCTCTGTATCATTCATATATTCCTGATGTATACTGAGCCGAGTAGCTGGATAGCCTGGTTTTCAGCGGCAATTTACCTGTTTTTTGTAATTTTGACATATAAGAAAACACCCGTATTCTTCTGGTTATTTTTCCTGTTTTATTTTGGTCAGGGAACGGCCATTGTTTCGTGCGCGTATCTTGAATCCGGCAACTATATCACGGAGCAGGCTACTTATGCATATGCCACCGGAGCCACGTTGCGCCTTGTTATTTATGACCTGATATTTTTTCTTTCGGGATTAGCTATTTTCACTTTTATCAAGGTAAACCTTGCGGTGGATAAAAAAAGTATTCTGCCGATCCTAAGCAGACATAAAAGATATCTATATCTGGCCTTGTCTTCCCTGCTGATTATTTTATTTGTCGGACTCTACGTTTATGGAGCGCCGCTATTTATGGGTCTGGACCGTTTTGATTACTGGTCCGACCATCCCCTGCCGATTCTCAAAACGCTGGGTGGTCAGGTTTATTTCATGGTGTTTTTACTCGGAATCGTATTTTCCTGGAAGAAGGATATGAGAATAATCTTTCTTTTCCTTGGTGTTTGCATTTATCTGGTATTCAGCAGTGAAAAATTTACGGGTCTTTATGCGGTATTGTACTATTTATTACTCCCTATAATTATTAACGGCCTGGTGCAGGGAAAACGACAATTTTCGTTAAAGCGAATCGGTATCTATACGGTTGTGATATGTTCCTTCTTCTTAGCGCTGATTTATTACCATTATTCAAATATAAATATCTCACCGGGTGACTCAGCCGCTGATATGCTGGTAAACAGAGCGATGGGATTACAGGGGCATGTATGGTGGGGTACGGATGTCGAGGTTATGAAGAGAGATGAAATTATCGATTTCGAGCAACTCTCGAAAGAGCTTTCGAGTTTTATGTCCTATTCCACCCAAAAAGAAGACGTGGGCATGAAGTATCTCATCTCACTGGTGGCTCCTCCCGGTATCGCCAGATCATATTTGGAAAGAGGCGTCAATTTTACCATGGGTTATCCGGCTATAGGTCTATATATATTTAATTATATCGGTTTGATCTTTTTACAAATATTAGTTGCGGGTGTGGTTGTCCTGGCGGTGGTGTACCTGTTCAATAAACTGACGAGGTTTCAGCTTATTCGGGCTGCCCTGGCGGTGAAGATTTTCATGGAAGTATACGGGTCGTTCACGATCGGAAATTTTTATCAGCTTTTCAGTCTCAAGGTATTGATGTATATTATCGCGGCGCTTGTAATAGAAAGTATAATTTTATTGGGAAGAAGAAATGTTTATGAAAAAGCATAAAATGTATGATACGGAGATATGAAAAGTCTTACTATCGATACGCGTATGCTCTTTTTATCGGGGATAGGCACCTGCCTGAAAAATTTACTGCCCGAAATCATACTTTCGCTCAGTGACTGCAAGATAATTTTATTGTGTGACATTGAGAAAATTAAAGGATACGAATGGGCTGAGCGGGAAAATGTAAAGCTGATAAACTGTAGTTCAGATATATATACCTTATCAGAACAACTGGAGTTGTTGCGGAAAATACCCCGGGATACCGATTTGTTCTGGTCGCCTCATTTTAATATTCCCCTTTTTTATAAGGGTTTACAGGTAACCACGATACACGACATATTTCACATTTCCGAGGAGAACGCGGATAAAACGTTTTTTAAAAACGTTTACGCCAGAACAATGCTGAAAGCTGCTCTAAGTAAATCCAGAATAGTCTTCACGGATTCACAATTTACCCTGTCGGAAATGAAAAAATATAACCTGTCCCACCTTGAGAAAGTAAAAATAATATATTACGGTTCTCCTCTCGAGGGAAAGCGGATTCAGAATAAGACTGAGGAACAGAACGGGAAACACATTCTTTTCGTGGGAAACGTCAAGCCGCACAAGAACATAAGGAGATTGGTGGCGGCTTATAAGATTCTTCGGGAGAAATACGGGGTTTCTTTGCCGTTATTAATTGCAGGTGAATACAAGAATTTTAGAACAGGGATCCCGGGATTTGAAGAGGAAATAAATAAATCAACCTTGAGAAAATCTATTAAATTTACCGGGAAAATCAGCGACGATGAACTTTATGAACTATACCGGGAAGCCTCGGTTTTGGTTTTGCCTTCGCTTTACGAGGGTTTTGGACTGCCGCCGTTAGAAGCGATGTCGTTTGGGTGTCCGGTGGTAGTCTCAAAAGCGGCGTCTTTACCGGAAGTATGTGGTGAGGCTGCTCTTTATATCGACCCGTTGAATATTGAAGATATAGCCGACAAGATAAATCAGGTCTTAACCGATGGATTATTAAGAAAAGCATTAATAAACAAAGGATTTGCCCGATTGAAAAAATATAGTTGGAAAAAGGCGGCTGATGAGTATATTCAACAATTCAGAAGTATTATTTAGTTTTTGGCTTGGTGTGATATTTTAAATTGGATGTTATAATAATAGGGATATTTTAAGTATTCATGAGTACTTGTGTGATATTCGGGGGGGCTGGTTTTATCGGGACCCACCTCGCCGACCGTTTTCTCAAGACGGGACGTTTCACTCACTGCCATCTGGCTGATATCCGCGAGTGTGCCCTGAAGGGTGAAAAGGGCATCTCGATCTCGCTTACCGATGTGCGCCGGTCGATACCGGATAATCTGGTTGAAGAGCGGCCGGAGTGGATTATCAATCTGGCGGCGATTCACCGCGAGCCGGGGCATGACCGGGAAGAATATTTCGAGACCAATCTGGCCGGGGCGCATAACGTGTGCGCTTTTGCCGATCGGGTCGAATGTGATAATATTTATTTTACAAGCAGTATCTCAGTTTACGGCCCCACCACCGGGCCAACCTCCGAGCGGTCACCGATTCAACCTTCAACACCTTACGGTGGTTCCAAATTCCCGGCGGAACTGATTCATGAAATGTGGCGCCGGGCCAAACCCGGTCGGCGGTTATTGATATCCCGCCCCGGGGTCATTTACGGACCGGGCGATCCGGGAAATATCCTTCGCATGATTAACGCCATCAAAAAGGGTTATTTCGCTTATCCGGGCTCTCCGAAAATTTATAAATCGTACGGATATATCTACGGCCTGCTGGACAGTATCGATTTTGTGATGGATTCCGATATGGATTATTTCGTATATAACTATGTTGAAACCCCGACTCAGACGCTGGGCGAGTTGGTGCAAACCATCAAACAAACGCTCAACACCCGCGCTCTGGTGCTATCGATACCGTTGTGGATGCTGTTGCCGGTAGCAAAAATTATTCAGGCTCTGGTTGGTTTTAAGAATCCGATTCACCCGGTCCGGGTGCGTAAGGCGGCGACGCCGACTCATATCGTTCCGCAGGCGCTAATTGACAGGGGCTTTAATTTTACTTACGATTTCGCGAGTTCTCTGGCCCACTGGCAGGCGACAACACCGGGAGATTTTGACGGTAAGCTCGCGCGGGGGGATGCCCGGCCCCGAACCAGCCTTAAATTTGCCCGCCGGTCCGAGAAAGCAGACCGGTCTTCGCGCTTCGGTAATAAGGTGAAGACCGAAGTCGAGGAAAAGGAAGTATCCGAATAATGACTGATTCGGCGAAAAATATTGACCTCGCCGGCCTTCGGGTGGCCATCGTACACGAGTGGTTTGTGGATTATTCGGGCTCGGAACGGTTGGTGGAGCAGATGCTCAACTTGTTTCCTCAGGCTGACCTGTACGCCCAGGTGGATTATCTGCCCGACGATTTGCGCTGGTTTATTAAAAATAAAAAAGTCAAGACTTCGTTTATTCAAAAATTGCCCCGGGCTCGCACCAAATATCGTTCTTATTTACCGTTTATGCCGCTGGCGGTGGAACAGTTTGACATGTCGGATTATGACCTGGTACTGTCTAACAATCACGCCGTATCCAAGGGAGTGATAACCGGTCCGGAACAACTGCACATCTGCATGTGTTGTTCACCCATCCGGTATGCCTGGGATTTAACCCATCAATATTTGCGGGAATCCGATCTCGACCGGGGACTGAAAGGCTGGCTGGCCCGATATTTCCTGCACCGGATACGTCTCTGGGACCACCGTACGGCCAACGGGGTGGATGAGTTTATCGCCATTTCGAATTATATTTCCAAACGGATTAAAAAGGTTTATGGCCGGGAATCGACGGTCATATATCCACCGGTCAACGTGTCTGGGTTTGAATTTACGCCGGACAAGGATGATTTTTACCTGACGGTCTCGCGCATGGTGCCGTACAAGAAGGTTGACTTGATTGTCGAAGCCTTTTCGGAGATGCCCCATAAAAAGCTGGTCGTTATCGGCGAAGGTCCGATGTATGACAAGGTGAAATCAAAGGCGGGCTCGAATGTCACCCTGATGGGCTATCAATCGTTTGATATCATGAAGGATTATATGCGGCGGGCGCGGGGGTTTATTTTCGCCGCTTTAGAAGATTTCGGAATTGTGCCGCTTGAGGCCCAGGCTTGCGGTACGCCGGTTATCGCCTACGGCAGGGGCGGCAGTCTCGAAACGGTCGTTGAGCACAGGACCGGCATCTTGTTCGATGAGCAGCGGGTGGAAGCGGTTGTCGAAGCGGTGACCCGGTTCGAGAATACTGAGGACGGTTTTGATCCGCTTGAGATACGCAAACATGCCGAACGCTTTTCAATCGAACGGTTCCAAAACGAGTTCAGGGCTTTTGTGCAAAACACCGTCGATGATTTTTTTTCCAAAGAGCCGGTATCGACGTCACACCGGCTGAAACTAAAGAGCCGTCCTGAAAAGGTCCCCGAACAGGAAAAGATTAAACCTGAATAGGCTTTTTTTCATAACGGAACAATTTTCTTCGTTTTCCGGAAATTCTTTCCCTGAAAAATTCACAGAATAGATACACAAACTTAGTGCTCTGGATAATATGTTGTCTCACAACATGATATTATTTGTCAAGCCGTGTTCGATGTCGGCACGAGATTTGATTAAATACGGGTGGAGAAATATAACACTATGTTGGAAAGGTATATGAAAAAAAGAATTTCCCTGACCAGACGTGAATCTTCCGCTGGTAACAATCCACGGGAAGATTCGTACGAAGAAGTCGATATTAACTTGATTGAAATGCTGCGAGCCGTATTGCGGAGAAAAAGACTGTTCTTCATCACGGTTGTAAGCGTGATGGTAATCACCGCCGGAGTGATGCTGGTTGTTCCCAATACTTATCGCTCGACCGCCTCGATCCTGCCGACGGGTAACAGCGACAAGATGGCGGAGCTTAAGAGAATAGCCGGCCTGGGAAGTCTGGTATCCAATGATGAAAACGCCTCCACGCTGTACCCGGTAATTTTGAAATCACGAATGATAATGGACGCCGTTTTGAACAAAAAATATACTTTTTCACACGGTGACGACCGTCTTACGCTCACCCTGCCGGACTATTTCGATTCTCAAAACCCGGATAATTTATATTCCGGGTTGACCGGGATAACTTCTTTCGGTATTAATAAGAAGACCGGGGTTATCGAACTGGTTGTGGAGACCAGATACCCGGCTTTCTCACAGGCGCTTCTTAGCGCCTACCTGGCGGAACTCGAGAATTTCAATATACACAAGAGGCGGTCCCGCGCGAAAGACAACGTCAAATACCTGTCCCGCCAGCTCGAGGAAAAGGAAGCCGAGCTTGATGAAGCCCGGAATAAACTGGCGGAGTTTCAGCTGCAGAATCAGAACTGGGCCGGCAGCACCAATCCGGAGATAATAAAGGTCCTGAGTCGACTTCAAATGGATATCGAGGTCAAGTCGCAGAGCTATGTTTATATTACTCAGGAATATGAAATGGCCCGCCGGGAGGTTCAGAATGATATCCCGATTGTCCGAATTCTGGACACACCCTCTTTACCGACCAAGAAGGCGGGACCTCGCCGGATGTTTACGGTACTTTTGATGGGTATTCTGGCTTTTTCGGTAACGCTGTTTTTTGTCCTGGTTTCAGAATTGCTCAGGATAAGAAGCCAGGAACCGGGTGGAGAGATTTACCGGGAGCTTCGGGACGACGTGATTCGAGCGGTTCCGGTTGTAAATCGGCTCCTGGAGCGGAGAAAAAACAAGTCTGAAGCGGAAAAAACATCCGAAACCTTTTATGTTTGAACAAAATAAGCTGATATTTTCTTGAATATTCTTGTAATTTGTCATTGATTTTTTTGAAAATGACTTTATATTTTCAGTCTTAAAATTTCAGCCCGCAAGCTGATAGAATTCGCTATTTTGTTGGTGGGGTTCCCGAGTGGTCAAAGGGAGCAGACTGTAAATCTGCCGGCGAAGCCTTCGAAGGTTCGAATCCTTCCCCCACCACTTTTTTTATACTGGAAGGTGTCAATCCCCACCTTGGTTTAAACGATAAAAATATTTATCCGAAAATAAGGGTGGTCAGGATAAACGAATAAGTTCTACCCGAATTTTATAAATGCCTCAAATTGAAGACAAAATCCGCTCCGATTATACCGAGGGTTCGATTTTCGGCTCCATTTTGAAAATGGGGCTGCCGTCCATGTTCGGTTTTCTAGTTCACCATATTTACGGTATGGTGGATATGTACTGGGTTTCGAACTTGTCTCAGGGCGAGACAGCGGTTGCCGCCATCACTTTTTTCAACAATATCATGTGGCTTTTTTTCTCTTTCAACCAGCTGGTCGGTCCCGGTTCAGTGGCGGTTATATCACGGCGATACGGAGAAAAAAATTATAACCTGACCGAAAAAGCCATTAAAGAGGCGGTTTGTCTGAAATTGTTTTTCGGGTTGATTCTCGGTATTGTCGGGTTTTTCTTTGCCGAGGATATGCTGCATTTGGTCGGCGCCGAGGGAGAGGCGGTTGTCATGGGCACCGATTACGGCCGGGTGATGTTCGCCGCCATGCCGATTCTTTACGCCACTTACACCATATTCACCGCCATGCGGGGGGTAGCCAATCCAAATATGACCCTCATTTTAATGCTGTGTTCCAATGTCTTAAATATGGTCCTGGACCCGTTTTTTATTTTCGGCTATCTCGGTTTGCCGGCCTGGGGCGTCAAAGGAGCGGCTTATGCCTCGGTCCTCAGTTATTGCTTGACCTTCGCGGTGGGACTATTACTCTTCTACACTAACCGCACCAATGTCAAACTGAACCTGGCGGGAGCGGAAAAGGTGTCGCTCGATTCCATGTGGAAAATGGTGAAAATAGGCATTCCGGCCTGGCTGGCCGATATGTCCTTCTCCGGTTCACGGTTGGTGATTGTTCCGATGATTGCCGCTTTCGGAACGGGCGTGGTGGCCGCCTATGGTATCGGCACCCAGGTTACCTCATTCGGGATAATGATTTTGGTGGGTATCGGGCTGGGCCTGTCATCTTTGATAGGTCACAATATCGGCAGTGAAAAATTCGACCGCGCCAAAAAAACCGCCGACCAGGCTATCTGGCTGGGAATCGGCATAATGCTGGTGGTGGGTTTGATAGCTTTCATTTTCGCCCGGATAATTATGGACATATTTTTCGACAGCCCCGAAACCATCGCTTACGGTACGACCCTGCTCAGAATTTTTGCCATCGGTTTTCCTTTTATCGGAGCCTTTATAATGATGGAGGAAATTCACGTCGGGGTGGGCCTTAATATGCCCGCAATGGTACTGACTATTATACATTCCTGGGGTTTGCAGGTAGCCCCGATTGTACTCGTTACGCAGGTCTTCGGGATGGGTGAGACGGCTGTTTGGTGGGTGTTTTCGCTTTCTATTATGTTAAGCGCCAATATTTTTTATCTGTATTATCGGCGCGGTAAATGGTTGACAATTAAAGTTTAATTTTATTGAATATATGATAAAGCAACATATATGGAGAGGAGATAAAATGAAAAACAGGGTATCTTGTCTTTTAATTCTGGTCCTGCTGACGGCTCTGGCCGGTCAAATTTTCGCCGAAGACGCCGATGTCGGATTGAAGAAAAAAGTCATTGTCGGCACTTTCGTGGATAAATCCGACCACAGCTGGTACCGGGGCAACAATCCAGGTGAGGGCATGGCCGATATGCTCATTACCGCCCTGGTGAAATCGGGCAAATTTAAGATCTTCGAGCGGGCGGCACTCAACGAAATCCTGGCCGAAAAAAACCTGAGCGAGTCCGACCTGGCCAATCCGGGCATAGAAGCCGCTAAGAAACTGGAAATCGGCGATGTCCTGGTGAAAGCCACCATTACCGAATTCGGTTACAAAGAGGAGACGATTGGCGGCTCGGCGAAGAAAGTGCTCGGTAAATCCATCGGCGGGGGAGTAACTACCTATACGGCCCGCGTGGCGGTGGATTTGCGGTTGATTTCAATCGGCAGTTCGGAAGTTCTCGCCGCTGAGGATGTCGCCGCTACGGAAAACTCCAAATCACTGGGTGTAGCCACCAATGATTTCACGTTCGAAAACGAGAAGAATTTCGATGAGCACGTGGTTGGAAAAGCCACCCGTAAAGTCATCAACCAGATTGTGGAGAAAATAGCCGAACAAACTAAAAATATGCCATGGACGGGGATTTTGATAGTCGCCGATGAGTTTATGTTTATCGACGCCGGGGCGGAAATCGGTATCACCTCGGGTATGGAATTTGAGGTCAAACGGCAGGGTAAAGTCGTCAAACACCCTAAAACCGGGAAACTCTTGAAGGTTATCTATGAGGATATCGGGGTGGTCAGGGCTACCGAGGTTGAGGAAGGCGTAACAACTGTGGAACCGGTCAGCGGCACCGGCTTCGAGAACGAAGATTTCGTGATGCTCAAGAAATAAACTTCAATCTTGAAAATACCAAAAATACGAACCGGTTCTAACAAGCCGGTTCTTTTTTATTTGTCGGGAGCGGTTTCTTAAGGTGTTTCACCGAGAAGGAAATCGTGGTGTGCTAAAAAAGTATCTTGCGCCTCGGAAGTTGTTGATATAAATTATATTTTCACAAATTTGCCGGAGTGGTGGAATAGGTAGACACCAGGGACTTAAAATCCCTTGGTCTTTTAGGCCGTGCCGGTTCGAGTCCGGCCTCCGGCACCAACAAACCGTCTTGCCGGTTTTATTTTCCCTTCAGGATAAAGTTATGACCGGCAAGATAAAAAATCCCCCGTTTACGATTCATATAGTACCGGTTCGCCCATATCGGCGAAGGAAAAATTGTAGAAAACGTTATGGCCGTTGTAATCGAGCACCCGCAGGTCGTCGGTTTGGGAAACATCGTTCAGGACCGTATCAAAATACGACCCGTATTTCTCCCGGACCAGTTTTACCGGCAGCTCGTAGGCAATGAATTTCTTGATCCCCTTGGATGCCAGCTTATCGACAAAATTTTGTTCCGTCAGTGAAGGGTAGGTTGTCAGAATCAATATGGGGCCGGTCCCGGTGAAAATAACGCAGCATTTCATCGGCCTTCCTCCTTTGATTTAAAACGTTCGGTCCGGCGCATCAGTGCAGGGAGAATCTCATTATTTTCGGCTGGACCAGTTTTTCGAAATCCTTATAGGCCATCTTAACCAGTTCAGTGTGTGAGCCGGCGTTGAAGGCGATTTCCTCGTTTTCGGTCAGGGTCTCGGCTACGAAAACATCCATACCGTAAAGGTTTCCGAAAGGCGGCATAGCCCCGACGGCGCATTCCGGGAAGAGGGCTTTAAATTCGGTTTCTGTAGCCAGGTGCACGTTGGTTGCCCCCGTAATTTCCTGGAGCAGGATTAAATCGACCTTGAAAGAAGCCGGCAGTACCGCCATGGCGATTTCTTTATCGATTTTCACTATGACGGTTTTGGCCAGTTGCTTCGCGGGAATTTTGGCGCAGGCAGCCACCTCGTGAGCGGCATAAGCCAGAGAATGATTAATCGTACAATATTTTATGTTATGCCTGTCAAGGAAGTCTTTCAGTTTTTTAACCGGCATAAAACCTCCTTTATGTAACGGATATATTCTTAATTAAAGGACCCGGTTCGGGGAATGAAAATCAGAGATGGGGTGTCAATCACTGTTTCTATATAAATATACGCAAATCGGGGGATTTGTCAATTACGATTAATAAAGGAAAAGCCGCCTTTTAAGGGCGGCTTTGCCGAAACCATCCATATTATCTTCTATGGGCAGGCGGGCAGGGCCTTGTGGGACAGGTAGAGATGGTCGATGATATAAGTTATATCAGAGATATCCGGGTCTCCTCCGGAAACGTTGACATCAGCCTCCTCGGCGCAGCACAGGGGATTATGACTGAGGTATAAAAAATCAATCAAACGGGTAATGTCGGAGATGTCCGGATCTTCCACCGGGGAGCAGTCGACATTGGCGGTTACACCGATACAGCATGAGGAGCTTTCGCTGAAAGGCTGCCAGAAGCCGTGGTTTATAGCGTAAGCGGTAGAATTCCCCGAACCGACGGCGGTCTGGCCGACCGTGCCGCTAAGGACATAATTAGTCGAGGTACCGCGATTGCCGCCGGAGGACATTACCTGCCAGTTAATTTCCTCACCCGCTTGCATATTAGCCAGGCCGTTGAGAGAAAATATAAGGATAATCATCAGGGCGAAAATTAAAATAACCTTTTTATTCATTATTCGCTCCATTCAATTAGCTTTCAAAGTTATAACAGGCTCGCGTAAGTATTTATCTTTGTGTTACTTATGCCATAATATCGTCTGTTGTTCATGACATGGTGAAATAGATATATTAAAAAATAAATATAATATAAATTCTTCAAAATACAATAACAATTAATGTTATCTCAATTCGAATTCTTTTTTATGGCTGTTCATTTTGTACAACCTTCGGGTCAATTCTCAAAACCGGCTTACAGGCAATCCGGCAAGGGTTCGTGGGACAGGTAGAGAAAATCAATCAAGCGGGTGATATCGGAGATATCGAGTTCCCCGCCGGAGAGATTAACGTCGGCCTCATCGTGACAGCACAGAGGTGAATGGCTCAGATACAGGTAATCGATCAGCCGGGTAATATCGGAAATATCCGGTGATTCCGACTCGGAGCAGTCAACGTTCCCGGTATAGCCGATACAGCACATTTCACAAACATCACCTATCAGATCGCCGTCACTGTCAGCCTGGTCGGGATTATATTTCAATCGGCAGTTGTCATCACAGTTGACCGTGACACCGTCAGGGCAGCAGTTATCGCCGACTATACCGCTAAAGTCGCCGTCGTCAAGGATACCGTCATCATCGTAGTCATCATCAAAAGCCAGACCCTTAATGCAGAAATTTGAAGTATGCGAGAGGGTGTCGTCGGAATAGTAGAAGTCCTGCCAGCCGGAGCCGTCGTTATAAAAACTCTCGTCGGGGTTGGCGGAGGATTCAACAATATAAGTACCCTTGAAACCCAGCAGAACCGGGACCTCGGAGGTGCGGTCGAAAGCCTGGCCGCCATCGGAAAGATACAGGTAAATATAAAAATTATCTTCTTTGTTCAATTCGACGGGAGCGGGCAGCTCGACCGTATGGTAACCGCGAAATTCAAGCATGCCGCTAACGGACGAGAGTTCATCAAGGAGCGTTCCGCCCTCGAAGCGGTTGTAAACTTTAACCGTGAAATTGATGGTATCGGTGGCGGTAAAAAAGCCGACCGCCTTCAGGGACTGGTTGCTGACAGCCTTGAAAGCGTTGAAAGCTTCGGTAATGTCGGTTCGCGTGTCACGCCAGCCGTGATAATCATGGTAATAGAAATAATTATATGGTGATAAAAGGGCGTTTTGAAAAGAAATAGCTCCCATCTCGGGGTGTCGACAGCAATGTTTGTCATAATACGATATCCAGAAAAAACCATCGTTGCCCCAGCCTTCGCCCCAGCTGTTTTTGCAAAGCCAGGCGCCGGGCAGGTCGGCCTGGGTGGTCAGGGTATCATCCCAGCCGACAATGGCAATAGCATGGTTGGGGTCAACGGTGCTGGTGATGGGCTGGTAATGAATATAATTTGAAATAAATGATGAGGTGTAGAACATACAGGTACCGATAGCGCCCTCAGTCATGATTTTTTCTTTGATTAGGTCAATGCCGGTCAAGTCCGGACCCAGGGTGTACCATTCGATATCGGGTACGTAATAATAATGATATGCCAAATTAAATCTGGTCGGTGCGTCGTCAAAACTCTGACCGTCAATATCCCGGACGGCGCCCTCACCGCGGGAGAGATAAGCCGAGGTAATCAAATAATCTCCTCCGAAATGAACCTCGATCCCGCCACCGTCGGGCGGGTCAATGTCGTCGTTATTGTTATCGTTGAAACCATTCCACCAATCGAGGTGGTACTCGGCCAGGTTGGGCTTGCCGGTATCGCCAACCAGCGACCAGTTGCCGGTCATAAGGAGATTACTCTCGATAGCCGCCATCGCGCCGTGGGTCCAGCAGGTACCGCCGGATTGTGACTTCACCGAGGTCACGTAATTTTCCCCGCCGACATCGCGCAGGTCGAAGGTCGTCGGCAACTGTGCCCTACTTTCTGTTAATATGATAAAAATAAACCCCAGAAGAATTAAGATATTTTTTTTCATTTTAGATCCCTGACCATGGTTTTATAAACCCGTTATAATATATATTGACCGAGCCGGTATATTACAAAAGTATATTAGATGTTTAGCTCTATAATAGTATATGAAAAAGGGGCGATATTGTCAAGGTTGTTTTCGGCGGGTGATGTCAATCGTTTGAAATATAATCCTTGTTTAAAACGAATATTACAATTGCAACATGAACTCCGTGCGCAGCCAGCTATAGCCGTCGGCACCGTCGAAATAGTAATCGCCGGGAGTGAAGATTTCCCATAAAATGTGTCCCGACCAGTTATTGTCGAATTGGTAAGTTAGTTTGTTGATAACGAGGTTGCCGCGCGTTTTACCGTCACCGCCGGGGAAGGCTAATCCCGCCGCCGGTTTCTCGGTGGCCATCAGGTGATGAAAGTCAAAATTAAATGAGACCTGGTCGGTGAATTTGAAATCCAGTTTCCCGTAAAGAGAAATCATATTGGTCCAGTAGGCGACGGCGTCTTCCTTGACCTGGGTGTAAATGTACGATTCACTCCATTTGGGCCAGCGGGCGAACATCGGGTCCCAGCCTCCCCAGCTGTCATCATCGGGATTATCGCCGCTTAAATAAATCCCCCCGAAAGTAATTTTATGGGGCAGGTATTCTTTAAACCTTATAAAACCGGTTTTGTAAGTGAAATACATATAACCGCCCACGGCTGAGCGGTCGAGCGTACCGTACTCGCCGAATTGATAAGCGCCCTCAACGGTGTAAGTGAACCGTTCGTTAAGGGGCAGACTCAGCCGGGCGCCGAGGGTGTTGATACTCGAAGCTACCGAGGCGAACTTTCCGGCCTTCTTGACGTTTTTGCGCAAGTAGTACGATTGCAAATTGTATTTTTTACAGTCACCCGAATAATACAAACCAAGGCCTTCCTCGTCCTGCTCGACCAGCTTTTGTTCCTGGTCATGGATAATCGGCAGCCAATCATCGACCGAAGGCACGTAGCTGTAGAAAGCAGTCAGGCGGTGGTTGGGTTTGATGTCCCAATCATAGCGGACAGCATTGAAATATATCGCGCGGGAACCGTCGAGGGGGTGACCCTCCAAAACCATGAATCCCTCGCCGAGCAGGATGTTCTGGCGGCCGAAAGTTAACGTTCCCGGCAGAGTTCTGCTTTTGTTGCGCCATTTTACATAAAGCCAATTGACAAAGATCTCGTTCAGATTAAACTCTGTTCCCTCGGGGAGAAAGTGATATCGGAATTCGTTGGTCAGTTTGAGTGTCAGTTCGAGATTCTCTTTCGGCAGCCAATGGCCGGCCAGACTGGTGCGATGGCGGGTGAAGGTTCGTGCGGCGCGGGCGTTGTCGTCCAGACTTATGGCGTTATCCCAGCTCACAAAACGAAAGCGTTCGGAGAAACTGAGATTGAATTTGGGGTGCGGCTGTACAGCTCCCTGAACACCGCCGGTGAGAAGGAGCACTGTCAATATCGAACTCAATATTCTTATAAGCATATCTTTATGCCCTGCTTCATTTCTTTTGGGATGACGGGATTATAAGGCTGACAATCGGGTTCACGGCCAGCGAGACCAGCATACCTACCGTGCCGGCCTGCGGCGAGGGCGTGCCCTTGATATATAAGATTAAGCAAGCCGCCAAACCCAGGACGGATGATGCTATCGCTCCGATTTTGTGCATGCGCTTGAAAAAGAGACCCCAGATAAAGGGTCCCAGAAAAACCGCCCCGATCGCACCCCAGGAAATGCCGAGAATACCAACTATCGTAGAGGGTTTGTAGAAAGCCATGACCACCGACAGCAGGACGAAAAAGGCGCTGGTCAGACGCATCAGCAGGGTCAGCTTCCGGTCGGAAATTTTTCTATCGACGAACCCAGCATAGAAATCCTTGGTGACAGCTGAACTGGATATAAGCACCAGCGCCGCCAGGGTGGACATAGAGGCGGACAATATTAACAGCAGAATAATAACCGTCAAGCCCTCGGGGATGATATTGGCCAGCAGCTCGGGCATGAGGGCATCGAAAATCGGTTTGCCGTCGGTAAAAGCCTGCGGGGCGTTTTCCGGATTAAGAAAAAAGCGGGTGGTGGCGCCGGTAAAATAGCCGATGCCGGTGACGAGGAGAGCAAAAATGGTCGAGCCGACCATACCGATTTTAATCGCTCGCTTATCTTTAATAGCGTAAAATTTCTGTACCAGTTGCGGCATGGCCATGGGCGCCACGCTGGTCAGAAAAACGAGACTGAACAGCGGCCACCAGCCGGGTGGGCCGACTATCTGAGTCAGTTTGGGGTCGATAGCCGCGATGGTCGCGGTGATATTGGCCAGGCCGTGACCCCGGTCGAGGACGCTGGCCAGAAGGATACTGACCCCGACCAGCATAATCATGCCGAAGACCATGTCGATCATGGTAATTGATTTATAACCGCCCAGCGTCAGGTACAGGGCGGTGAAACTACCCATCAATATCAGGGCAAGCGTGTAGTCGATGCCGAAGGTGGAGCGGAAGAGATAGGACAGGCCCATGAATACCGCCGCCGAATAAGGTACAAAAAATACGAAGATGCAAATCGAGGCGAACAGTTTCAGGAAGGGGCTGTCGTATCGTTTTTCGAGGTATTCCCCAATAGTGTGAACGTTGTACTCGACCGACATTTTCTTGATGCGGTGACCGAGCAGCCACCAGACGCCCAGAACACCGATAAGCGTATTGCCGAGGGCTATCCAAAGACCCGAATAACCGAATCCCCAGCCGATTTTACCGGCGAAACCGATAAACAGCACCGCCGAAAAATATGCGGCGCCGTACGTAAAGGCGGTCATCCAGGGACCGATGGCACCGCCCCCCAGGAAAAAATCCGAGAAGGTGCGGGTTTTTCTTAAACCGATAATTCCGATGGTTACGATGACCAGGGCGTATACTATCAGAACGGCTGCTTTTAAAAACATGGTATCTCCGGCGCTAACGAGGTTGCGATTATTATTACGATTTGAAATCAAATCTATGATAATTGAGTGACAAAGACAAGACAGAAAAAAATATTGTGGTTTTTTGATAAGCCGATTACCTTATCGATGAAGTTGGACAGTCAAACAATACTAAAATTATCCGAGAAGGGTGATGTTTATGAAATACGGTGCGAGGAATCAGATTATTGGCCGGGTCGCCAGGATTAAAAAAGGTGATGTTATGTGCCAGGTGACGCTCGATATTTCGGCCCCGGCGGTGATGAACTCGGTTATGACAATGGAATCGCTGGGCGAGCTGGGTATCAAGAAAGGCGACGAGGTCAGGGTGGTGGTGAAAGCTATCAACGTCCTGCTGATAAAAGAATAAACGCAACAAATTAAAAACCTTTTGTGTAACAATAGAAAGAAGGCGTCAAAATGGATACCCCGGAATACGTGACCGTTGAAGAAGTGAAGAGAGTCTGTAAGGAGCTTAAGATAAGAGACTGGACGGAATTGAAGGCTCCGGATGTTTCTGCCGAGGAGGCTGAAATAATTCTGGCTGAGTTGAATTTGGAAGGAATGCCGGTGGAACTGGAAGAATTTCGCAAGGGGCTGGAGGTTGAACTGGAACACGGCTTGATGTTCAAAAACGCCAATGTGACCAATAACCATCCGATTTTGACCGGGAAAATAGTTCTGGCTCATTTCCAGGAAATGCTCGATTATTATATGCGGCTCGAGGTGGCCGAACTCGAGGGTGATATCTATAAAGCCCTCAAATCGGGCAATAAGGAAAAACTCGAAAAGTATCAGAAGAAATTAATCGAGGCTCGGGCCGAACTGGCGGCGCACGAACAACAAAACAAATGACTGATTAACGGGTAACAGATGAAATCCAAACAGGTCCTGGTGTGGGGCGTTATCTTAACTCTAATCGGCATACTGGGTATCGTGTATAATTTTGCTTTTGGGTTTGGTTTTTCCAGCCGGCTTCTGTCTTTTTCAGCCGGGTTTGTATGCGGGATATGTCTCGGTTTCGGGGGAGTGCTGGTTATATTTAATATTTTCAGCAGGAAATAAACCGTTTTTCCGGGAGCGAATGAATGTCTTATGACAAGGCTTACAGCCGGGTAAAGGGATTTTTCGGAAATGAGCCGAATGAAATCCTGAAACAATATTATGCTGAAATGGATATTGGCCGGCCGGTTCTCGATATCGGGGCCGGGCAGGGTCGTAACTCCCTGTTTCTGGCGCGCCGGGGTTATACCGTGGACGCCATTGACCCCTCCCGGGTCGCGATGGAAACCGTGGCCAATATCGCCCAGGAGGAAAACCTGCCGGTCGGTGTCT
Source organism: Candidatus Zixiibacteriota bacterium (assembly GCA_016926795.1). Classification (GTDB taxonomy): domain Bacteria; phylum Zixibacteria; class MSB-5A5; order GN15; family FEB-12; genus JAFGNW01. Next base: position 5,441 of record JAFGNW010000010.1, on the reverse strand, counting down.
GCCAGTGCGGCTTCGAGACGTTTGTGCCGCAGACTGATTTTTATGCGGTCGCAGACAGAACACCACGGCTTTAGCCGTGGATGAATGAGCCTTGAGGCGGTATATTAGAGCTATGGAAGTAATTAAAACCGCCCATAGCATGTATAGTTTACAGTACCATGTAGTTTGGGTATGCAAATACCGCCGAAAGATCCTGAAACCTGGCGTCTGTTCGTATATCCGGAAAACCCTACCGGGGCTGCTTCGCGGAATGCCCGGTGTCAGTATCGAGACAATTGGCTTTGACGGTGATCATCTTCATATGTTGATGGTTGTTCCCCCGAGGTACAGTATCTCATCGGTAATGGGTCGTTTGAAAAGCCAATTGTCGTCGCGGATGCGGAAGTTTTTTCCTTGGTTGTCGCAAGTCTATTGGGAAGAGAATATAGTCTGGTCACCGGGGTATTTCGTAAGCAGTGTCGGTTTGGATGAAAAAACAATCAAGAAGTATGTGGAGTATCAAGGACGCCAGGATTCAGGACAACTCCGGGAGGAGTTGTAGAAAAAGCGAAGCTTTTGGCGTTAGCCAAAAAGAACCCCGGCTTTAGCCGGGGGAATCTATTCCGGCATTCTCATTTTCGGTGTGATTCAGATATTGAAATGGGAAGAAATCGAATTACTCGTTAAAAGCGTCGATAGCTGGACGAGCCTGGGAAGTCTCGTTTTTATATCGGCGTTCACGACCGAAGACCCTTCGTATGAGATCTCCGTTAAGAAATTCCGGAAAATCGGAAAAAATTCCTTTGAAAACGACGAGGGTGCGGTGCATACTTATCTTGAAGAAAACGAAATCCTGAGTCTTTTTAAAAATTACAGCGTGCTTTATCATCAAGAAGGAATGGGCCCGGAACATCACCATGGCTACCGGCCGTCGCACCGCCATGCTATGACCGAGGTCGTCTTCAAAAAAAAGGACAGGGGTGAATATATAGTTTAATTTTATATAAAGCCGGAAGGTTCCCGGCCTTCGTTAAAAGGTTCAATTGTGTGGAGGGACAAGATATGCGATACGGCAGTCAGTCCGAAGTCGGCCGCGTCAGAAGCATCTTGATCAAGCACCCCCGCGACGCTTTCATCTCGCAGGAAAATATCGATGACCAGTGGGCGGACCTCAACTACCTGGGTTGCCCCGATTTCGAAAAAGCTCTCGAAGAATATGAACATTTCGAAAACCTGATAGCCAACGAGGTCGATGAGATATATCATCTGCCCGAGGATGCCCGGGTGGGCCTGGACTCGATGTACGTCCATGACCCGGTGCTGATTACCGACAAAGGGGCGATCCTCTGCAATATGGGCAAGGAGGAGCGGTACGAGGAGCCGCTGGCGGTCAGGGACTATCTCGAGGAGTTGGGGGTGCCGGTACTGGGCGCGATTAAAGAGCCGGGCACGCTGGAAGGGGGCGACGTCGTCTGGCTGGGGTACGACCGGCTGGCGGTCGGCGAGGGATACCGGACCAACACCGAGGGCATCCGGCAATTACGGGAACTGACCAGAGGGGTAGTGGACGAACTCGTGGTCGTGCCGCTGATACACTGGTCGGGTCCGGAGGATGTGCTGCATCTGATGTCAATGATCAGCCCGATTGACGATAACACGGTAGTGGTGCATTCACGGCTTTTGCCGGTGACGTTCCGGCAGTGGCTTATCGAGCGGGGGATGAAGCTTATTGATATACCCGATGACGAGTACGCGACGATGGCCTGTAATATCCTGGCTCTGGCTCCGCGTATGTGCATAATGATTGAAGGCAACCCGAAAACCAAACAGTTATTGGAGGACGAGGGTTGCACGGTGTGGGAGTACAAAGGGCAGGAGATATCCAAAGTCGGCTCCGGTGGCCCGACCTGTTTAACGCGGCCGCTGCTGCGGGAAGGGTAGAACCTATAATAATGTCTTTTAAAAGCATAAAGTCTTTTTTAGAGAAAATTGCAATCCCTATTGAGATAATTGCCATTATTAAATTTATTTATGAAGTCGTTGAATCTATTAAATCAAAAGAACCAGTTACTTTAATCTATACAATCAAAACATTTGCACTTCCTGTAGGTATCCTGATAATTGTCACTTCATTTATCATATATTTATGGATTAGCAGAAAGAAGCCTCCGCAAGTAGCTCTGGGAGAACATAAAGAAATTGAGTTTAGATATGCAAATGACGAAGATATTAAAAAAATTTATGAACTGGATTCCCGGGTTTTTAAAAAACGTGATATCATAAAAGAGGAGATTTTTTTAAACTGGCACCGTAAAAATAATAATATATTCACGGTAGCTTATTTCGGTGAGCAATTTGTCGGATATTATTCAATTTTACCGCTAAAGAAATCAATTTTCAATAAATTTTTATGTGGTGAAATTAAGGAAAAAGATATTACTCCGGATAATATAGTTGAGGCAAAAAGGGTTGTACGTCTTACTCGTTTGTACCTTTTTTCGATAGCCGTAGAACCCGAAGTTCCTTATATCCTTAAAAATGAAGTATCGTACAAACTATTTTGTAATATTGCACATTGCCTTGATAAACAAAGAAAAAAGGGAAACCTGAAAAAAATATACGCAACCGGCGCAACTAAGCGTGGGGAAAATCTTCTTAAAGGATTTAAATTCACAAAAATATCTGAAAGTAAAAAACGGGAAGATAAGCACAATCTTTACGAAAAAGAAATAAGTGAAGTAAATATAAAAGACCTGATCAAAACCCACTGGCAGAGAATTGCAGTTGAGTATGGAGAAAAAACATAATCGTTAAAAATAATATTGTCGAAAGGCTTTGACATTTCGACCTACGAAAATCTTGGATTCCCGATCAGGTCGGGAATGACAGAAAAACAAACAAAGTCATCCAGAGCGGGAAACGTCATCCTGAGCGGAGTCGAAGGATGACAGATTATATCCATTCTCTATCCCTTAAACTCCTCTATCAATTCGTAAATCCTGGTGATATGGAAATCGTCGTGCTCGGCCATGAAATAGACCATGTCGATCAGCCGCATCTGTTTATTTAAGCGCGGGTGCAGTGCCGAGTGAGCCACCGTGTCCTCGTCGAGAGTTTCAAGCTCCTTCACAAAATCCATCCGCACCTTGCGAAAGTCCTTCAAAACGTCTTTTATGTCCCGGGCGTTATGGTTGGCGGCCGCGGTGCGCTTACCGTCGAGTTTAGCCGGCCGCAGGGTGCCCAGGCCCTGCCGGAAATCCTCGAGCCGGCCGATAAAAAGCGCCTCGGCGTCGGTCAAATGCCCCATGTTTTCCTGAATCGTCCAGCCGAGTTCGACCGGGCGGGTCAAAAACTCCGGGGCGAGCCGGGCGGCGATAGCTTCCAGGCGGTCGGGGGTGCCGCGAAGCCGGGTCAATAAACAGGGGAAAACGCCTACGGGATAATTGAATTCGAACTTACGGTCGATCCATTTGGTCTGGGTGAACATAATCTGATTCCTTCAATTTTTAAAAATACGGGATTTACTGAAATATATTGTTATCTTACACCGAGTCAAGCGTCCGGATTTCGTCTGTGATACACATTAACCTTGTCATCGATTGTGAAAAGAGTATCTTAAAAGCTGTGAAAGAGCGTAAAGTAATAGTCATCGGCGGCGGTGCGGCCGGGCTGATGGCCGCTGGACAGGCGGCACGGGCCGGAGCCGAGGTGCTGCTTCTGGAAAAAAAAGAAGTACCGGGGAAAAAACTCCGCATTACCGGCAAGGGCCGCTGTAACCTGACCAATATTGCCCCGGTCGAGGAGTTTATCGAGCATTTCGGCAAAAACGGACGCTTTTTACGCCAGGCGTTCGCACGCTTTTTCTCATCGGAACTGGTCGATTTCTTCAACAATCTGGGCGTCAAAACCAGTACTGAGCGCGGGGGGAGGGTTTTCCCAGAGAACAACGACGCCGTCGCGGTGACCGAAGCCCTCATAAAATGGACCTACGACAGCGGTGTGAAAATTATAAGAAACGCCCCGGTGGAAAAAATACTGATTAAAAACGACCGGATGGTTGGCGCGGTCGCCCTGGGCAAGGAATACAAGGCCGGCCGGGTTATTCTCGCCGCCGGGGGGGCGTCCTATCCCGGTACCGGCTCGAGCGGCGATAGCTACCTGCTGGCCGAAAGTATGGGACATATGATAGTACCCATCAGGCCAGCCCTGGTGCCGCTGGTGACCGCGGGTGATATGGCCAAACGCCTCCAGGGACTGAGCCTCCGTAACGTCAAAGTCACCGTGCGCTGCGACGGTAAGAAAAAGGCTGAGGCTTTCGGGGAAATGCTTTTCACCCATTACGGTTTGTCGGGACCGATTATATTGACTTTGAGCCACGGGGTGGTGGATGCCCTGAGGGAGAAACGGCAGGTCGCGGCGCATATTGATTTGAAACCGGCCCTCGACGATAAAAAGCTCGATGAACGGCTGGTGCGGGATTTCAAGACCTTCGGCAAGCGACAGTTCAGCTCGGTCTTAAAGGAATTGCTGCCGCAAAAGCTGATTCCGGTCGGTATCAATTTGACCGGCATTTCGTCGGAGAAGGAGGCGCACCATATCACGACCGAGGAACGCCGTCGACTTCGGTTATGGCTGAAGGATTTTGTGTTTGAAATTAAAGGACACCGGTCGTTCGCGGAAGCCATCGTCACCGCCGGGGGAGTGAGCGTCAAGGAGATTGACCCGCGGACGATGGAGTCACGGCTGGTTAAGGGGCTGTACCTGGCCGGGGAGGTTATCGATATCGACGGCGACACGGGAGGGTATAACCTCCAGGCGGCCTTCTCGACCGGATGGCTGGCGGGACGCGCGGCGGCGGCAAAAAACTAATGGACGCTTTAAGAATAATCGACCTGCTCGAACTCAAACCCCTGCCGTTTGAGGGCGGGTACTATCGGGAGACCTACCGGTCAGAAGATATAATCGAGACCGGGCATCTGCCGGAACGGTACGGTTCCGAGAAACATTTCAGCACCGTTATATATTACCTGCTCACCCCCGAGACGGTATCGAAACTCCACCGCCTTAAAAGCGATGAGATATTTCATTTCTACCTGGGCGACCCGGTGACAATGTTGCTTCTTTATCCCAACAGTCGGTCGGAAACTGTCATACTCGGCCCGGATATAGAAAATGGCCAGCAGGTGCAGTTGGTCGTACCCCGCGGCGTATGGCAGGGTGCGTTTCTGGATAAAGGGGGGCGGTTTGCCCTGATGGGCACCACCGTAGCGCCCGGATTTGATATAACGGATTTCGAAATCGCCGAACGTGAGGCTCTCTTAAAAAAATATTCGGAACAGGCCGGGTTGATACACCTGCTGACATAAAGGGTTAAATATAAGTAGTTATATATATTTGTGTTGCATGAAATATATAAAGTAATACATGATATCGCGAATACCAATTGCTCAAATTATGAAATG
>JAFGNW010000137.1 GCA_016926795.1 Candidatus Zixiibacteriota bacterium | reverse complement strand
CGAAAGGTGTAGTGGGTAAATTTGTCGAATACTGCGGACCGGCTCTGGATGAACTGCCGCTGCCCGCCAAGGCTATGATTGCCAATATGGCGCCCGAGTACGGTGCGACCATGGGCTTTTTTCCGGTGGATAAAACCGCTCTGGAATATCTCCGCTTTACCGGCCGCGCCGAGGAAGAGGTTGACCTGGTGGAACGATACTGCAAGGAACAGCTCCTCTTCCGCGAGAAAGGCACCCCGGAACCGGAATTTACCGATATGCTGGAACTGGACATTTCAACCGTAAAATCTTCGCTGGCCGGACCCAAACGGCCCCAGGATAAAGTCTTTCTGTCGGATATGAAAAAAGAATTCCAGGCCGGGTTAACCCGTCCGATAAAAGAACGGGGTTTTGACCTGACCGCATCCGATTTAAAAAACAAGGCAACCGTCAGGAACGTGCAACCGGTCGAAATAGGTCACGGGGCGGTGGTCATCACGGCTATTACCTCCTGCACCAACACCTCCGACCCCTCGGTACTGGTCGGGGCGGGACTGCTGGCTAAAAAAGCGGTCGAGAAAGGTCTTTCGGTCAAACCGTATGTGAAAACCTCTCTCGCCCCCGGTTCAAGGGTTGTGATTGAATATCTCGAGAAAGCCGGTTTGATTGAGCCGCTCAAGAAGCTCGGATTCCACAATGTCGGTTACGGCTGCACGACCTGTATCGGCAACTCCGGGCCGCTGGACGAACCGGTGGTGGACGCTATTAACGAGGGCAATATCGTGGCCGCGGCGGTCCTTTCGGGTAACCGTAATTTCGAGGGTCGGGTCAGCCCTCACACCAAGGCCAACTACCTGGCTTCGCCGCCGCTGGTGGTGGCTTTCGCTATTGCCGGGACCGTGGATATCGATTTGACCAGCGAGCCGATCGGTCGCAACGGTAAGGGTGAAGATGTGTATCTTAAAGATATCTGGCCTTCGCAGAAAGAAATCACCGATACCATCAACGACTCCCTGACTCCGGAGCTTTTCCGAAAACAGTACGCCTCGGTATTCGACGGTAACCCGACCTGGAACGCCATCGCCGGCGCCGGCGGGGAAATTTTCAACTGGGACGAAAAATCGACCTATATCCAGGAGCCCCCCTTCTTTACGACAATGACCCCTGAAGTGGGGGATATCGAACCGGTCATAGACGCCCGGGTTCTGGTTATGGTGGGCGATTCCATCACCACTGACCATATCTCTCCGGCCGGGGTTATCAAAACCGACCAGCCCGCCGGCAAGTTTCTTGTGGAGCACGGAGTAAAATTTGAGGATTTCAACAGTTACGGCTCGCGCCGCGGCAATGACCGGGTGATGACGCGCGGGACGTTCGCGAATATCCGCCTGCGTAATTTGCTGGCCCCCGGCACCGAGGGCGGTGTGACTGTACATCTTCCTTCCGGAAAGCAAATGTCGGTTTATGACGCTTCGGTCAAATACAAAACCGACAACACCCCGCTGGTGGTTCTGGCCGGTAAGGATTACGGCATGGGTTCCTCGCGCGACTGGGCTGCCAAGGGCACCCTGCTGCTGGGTATAAAAGCCGTTCTTGCCGAAAGCTATGAGCGCATTCACCGTTCCAACCTGGTCGGGATGGGGGTTCTGCCGCTGCAGTTTATCGAGGGGCAAACGCGGGAAACGCTCGGCCTGACGGGTAAGGAATATTACAGCATCGAGGGTCTGTCGAACGATCTCAAACCGCGTCAGAAAGTCACGGTTAAAGCCCGCTCCGATGAGGGAGAAAAAACTTTCGAGATGATTGTTCGTCTCGATACCGAAATTGATGTTGATTACTACCGCAACGGCGGTATCTTGCACATGGTGTTGCGCCAGATTTTGAAGAAAGGATAGAGAATATTTTAAATATATATGACCGTAGGTGCGGTCAAGTTATGGAGAACCATTATTCAAAAATTGGAGATTGAGATATGCCGTTAGTCACCCCCGAAATTTATGTCAAAATGCTGGAGGCGGCCCAGAAAGGTAACTATGCCTATCCGGCCATCAACGTGACCTCGACCGAAACCGCCAATGCCGCTTTGAAAGGCTTCGCCGACGCCGGTTCCGACGGGATTATTCAGCTTTCCACCGGGGCGGGTGAGTTCGCCTCGGGCCTGCACGTCAAGGACATGGTCCAGGGCTCCGTCACGGTAGCCGAACACGTCCACCGTATGGCCGATAACTACAACGTCTATATCGCCCTGCATACCGACCATTGCCAGCCCAAAAAAGTGGATACGTTTCTCAAACCGCTGATTGACGAGACAGCCCGCCGCCGTTCCGAAGGCCTGCCCAACCTGTTCCATTCGCACATGTATGATGGCAGTGAACTGCCGCTCAACGAAAATATGGCCATCGCCAAAGAACTGATGCAGTTGTGCAAGGATAACGAGATTATTCTCGAGGTCGAGACCGGCGTGGTCGGGGGCGAGGAAGACGGCATGGACCACAGTGACCAGCCGCGCGAAAAACTATACACCACACCCCAGGACATGGTCGGCGTCTATGAAGCCCTCAGCCCGATCGGGGGGAAATTCATGCTGGCCGCCACCTTCGGTAACGTCCACGGTATTTACAAGCCGGGCAATGTCGTCCTCAAGCCCAAAATCCTTAAGGAGGGCCAGGAAGCCGTAGTCAAGAAATTCGGCAAAGAAGCCTATTTCTATCTGGTGTTCCACGGCGGGTCCGGCTCGGAACTGGCCGATATTCATGAAACCCTAGAATACGGCGTTATCAAAATGAACATCGACACCGACACACAGTATCATTTTACCGAGGCGATTGTCAAGCACGTCGATGAAAACCGGAAAGAGCTGACACATTCCGGGACCGACGTGGCCAACAAGAAGAAATTCGACCCCCGCTCTTACCTGAAAAAGGCCGAGGAAAATATGGCCAAACGGGTTACCCAGGGTTGCCGGGATTTGAAATCAGCCGGTAAGAGCATTTACAAGGGTTAGACGGGTCGAAAATACTGTCACAACCCTGAAAATTTTCACGTATTACTATAAACGCCGGGATTTATGCCCGGCGTTTTTATGCGGTCGAAGACAGAACACCACGGCTTTAGCCGTGGATGAATGAGCCCATCCTGTTATTCGCTGCGAGCTAAGCGACGT
>JAFGNW010000136.1 GCA_016926795.1 Candidatus Zixiibacteriota bacterium | reverse complement strand
CTGGAAATGTTAACTTAAAGGGAAAATGCGTATGTATAAAGTCATTTTGATGCTGACATTCCTGCTGGCAACGGTGGGCGCAGGTGAACCGCAGGCGCAATCGTCTGATTCGATTGGAATATTCGAGTTGGTATCGCCTGAGCAGGCAGGCTTGTCGGCTGACAGGTTTCAGCGTATCGGGGAGTTCTGTGAACAGTCCGGTTCCGCGGCGCTCCTTATCATTCGTGAAGGCAAGTGCGTCTATGCCTGGGGTAATGTGCAGACCAGGTACCCGACTCATTCGATGCGGAAAGCCTTGCTGAACGGGCTTTACGGCATCTATGTTGACCGCGGGGTAATTGACACCTTAGCCACCCTGGCTGATCTCAACATCGACGATATTTCGCCGAAACTCAGCGAGACCGAAAAGCAGGCTGAAGTGCGGGATCTGCTTGCTTCCCGGTCCGGTGTCTACCATCAGGCGGCAGCTGAATCCGAAAGTATGGTGGAGAGTCGTCCGGAAAGAGGCAGCCACCCGCATGGAACCTATTTCTATTACAACAACTGGGACTTCAACGTCCTCGGCACCATCTTCGAACGGGTAACCGGTAAGACGGTTTTTGACGCATTTGACGAGGAGTTTGCGGTGCCGCTGGGCATGAGACATTATTCACCGAAGGATGGTCGATACCTGCTTGAGGAGGATAAATCCGTTCACCCCGCCTATCACATCTGGATGAACGCTTATGACCTGGCCCTGTATGGCTTGCTCTTTCAGGCGAACGGTGTCTGGAATGGCAGGCAGATTATTTCGCAAGACTGGATTAAGGCAAGTACAACCTACAGATCGGAGTATATAAAGGATGTAGGCCTCGGTTACGGCTGGCTGTGGTACGTATTTTCTGAGGATGCAGGTTTGGGCAGAGCTTTCATGACCACCGGTGACGGGATACATATGCTGGCCGTTTTTAAAGATCTTGATCTGGTGGTTGTTCACCGCGTCGACAGTGAGAGGAAAGCCTCGGAAATAACATTCACCGGAGATAATTTGTATCAATTGTTCGGGATGGTCGTTGATGCCGTGACGAACGGCCAGTAGCCGGCACGGATGTCGGGCAGGACTTGAGTGAATGAAAACATTATGCTCTACGAGGCCAAGGCCCCAACTTCCGCAGACGGACGGTATTTGCAGGCGATACAACAAGACGGTTCCGGATGAGTTTTACAAACCGATCTTCAGAAAGAGAATCTTCGGTGCCGTTGAAGAATCGCAGGTGGAATTGGATGGCTGGATGAATAGTTACAACCGGGAGCGACCTCATTGGGGAATACGGTGTCAAGGCAGGACGCTTTTGGAGACGATTGTTGACGGAATTGACCGGGCACGAAAGGCAAACCTGGAAAATGAAGTGAAGGAAAAACTGACCGCATAATCGAAATCACTCAGAGGCGGATAACCGCCAAATCAAATCTCGTTCAGTACAGTTAATATTTTCGGTCCCATGAATACGGTGTTGTTATAATGAAAACTATCTGATATGCAGGAGCTTTATCACCTTTTTAACGGCGATTCCTTGTCATAACTACCTGTAACTTACAACAACCATGCCTGCAAAACGGTTCAGTTTTCCGTTCCACAATCGGAAGCGGGAGTCAGACTCCCGCGCCTCTTGCAGTCTGTTTGACCCTGCCGGGGATGTCAATATTATTAAAATGCCAGTCATTGTAAATATGGAGAATTAATATGCAACCGGACCCGAAATATTTCATTATAATAATTACAGTAAATTATTAATATAGGGCGACTACATAAGCTCGAGGAAAGAATACGATTCCTTTACTGAACATAATGACAGCGGGAGGTAATATGAAGGTATTAATAATTATCGCCCTGATTCTCATTAGTCCCGCCGCCAATGTTATGGCGTGGTGGGCCTCAGAGGTCGATACCGTCGAGGTTTTCTATCCGGACGGCAATCTCAAAGAACAATATCAAACGGTCTTCTGGTCCGGGACCGAAACAACCTACAAGTACGGATTCTATCGGTCATGGTACGAAAACGGCAATCCGGAACGGGAAGGCTGTTATGAGCGAGACCTTCAAACAGGCACCTGGGTAAAATGGGATAATGCCGGATATAGAATCGAAGAAGTTACTTACCTTGACGGCCTCAAACACGGCCCGGAAATCGAGTGGAACCAAAACGGTACGGTCAGAAAGTTACTCCATTATCATAACGGAGTCCTGCACGGTCTGTGTTCATGGTGGAAGGCCAACTACAACATCAACGATTTCTTAAACAATCCCAATCTGACGCTCGAGCACGAGTCGTTTTATCTGGGTGGAGTGGAATTAGTGACAACAAAAACAGAAAATTCGAAAGACTTTGAGCTGTCCTGCAGTGACGGCCGGAGCCCCTATTACGACTCAGCTCTCGACCTGTGGGTTGAATGGAAAATGAAAGATTGCTGCTTCTTCGTCGGTCGCAAAGTTAACGGTAAAAAAGACGGTTTATGGGTTCTCTGGACAAAGACCGGGGATATGAAGAAAGCGGAATACTATGATGCGGGTACGGTCTTAACGGAATAATGACTCGTCTCCGGTATGGTCGTTTATAATTTGAGCCTGTAGCATTATATTATGGACTGTCTTTCAATTCCCTGTTATTTTATGGGTACAACTTCCTCCGGTCGCCATCGTTGCATGAGCAGCCGACGGGAAGCAGGGAGGTAAACGAAACTGAAAGGATTATCGCAATGAAATTGTTACTTTATGTAATCGCGGCAATATTACTGATTCTGATTATATTCACCGCTGCGAACTGGAGCGTACTTAATACGAACACAGTGTTATCGTTTGTGTTCTTCGATTTCGAAGGTCCGCTGGGGGTGATTCTGCTGGTGATTATCCTCGCGCTGGTGTTACTGCTGGTGGCTTATGCCCTCCTTTTGCGCACCACATGGCTGGTAGAATCGCGACGTCTCAACCGTCAGCTGGAGGACCAGCGGGTACTGGCTCAGCAGGCGGAAACATCGCGCATCACCGCCTTGCAGGAGCTGATCGGGAAGGAATTCAAGGAAATGCGAGATTCTCTCGAAGCTTCGGGTAAATCGGGAATCGCCCGTACGGAAAGCGCCGAAAAGGCGTTGGCGAAAAATATCGATGATGCGGCCAACAGTATCATGGCACATATCGGTTACCTCGACGATAAGCTGCGAGGGGGAGCGCAGCCGTCCGGTTCCTGATTAAACGAGATTAAGTGACCGGTCGATGGTCAGACCCGGCAGGTTAATTATTACTTCCCGATACGGGTACGGTCAGAACGTTCCGATGATAAAAGATAATTCAAAATTCAATACCGTCTTTCCCGAGCTGGACGCCGTCCTGCGGGAATGGGTAAGCCGTGTGAGGGAGGTTCTGCACGATAATTTTATCGGGGCTTACCTGCAGGGTTCCGCCGCGGTGGGGGGATTCGATAAGGACAGCGATGTTGATTTTATCGTGGTGATAAACCGGGAGCTTTCGGATACTCAAATTAATAAATTACAAGCTTTGCATGCGCGCCTTTTCACCCTCGCATCCGAATGGGCCCGGCATTTGGAGGGTTCCTATTTTCCGGCAGCGGTCCTCAAAGATTACGACCAAAAAGGCAGTGACTTGTGGTACCTTGAGCACGGCGTGAGTGTGCTCGTCAAATCGAATCATTGCAATACGGTTGTGGTTCGTTGGATACTGCGCGAAAAGGGCGTCATCCTGGCAGGGCCCGAGCCCTCGACCCTGATGGACCCGATACCCGTCGAAGTCCTGCGTCGGGATATGCTGACGGCTATAAATTTTTGGGGGACGGAAATCCTCAGAAATCCGCAGCAGTACAACAACAGGTTTTACCAATCGTATATCGTGTTGAACTTCAGCCGGATGTTGCACGATTTTTATACCGGCACGGCGGGGTCGAAACCGGCCGGCGCCGAATGGGCCGGGAACTATCTGGATAAGGCATGGTCGGGCCTTATCGACCGGGCCTGGAACGGGCGGCCCAACCCGGCGGTATCCGTACGCCAACCGGCCGACTGTACCGACTTCAAAATGACGCTGGTGTTTGTCGGGGAAGTGATGAGAGCGGCCAATGACTTAGCCACCGCCGAGGGGTTTCTGAGGGGCGGAACGGACCGGCACCCTTAAGGGCGGGTGTCAAGTCAATTCCTGCAGTCGCCGTCTGGCATAATATATCTGTTTGTGGTATTTATCGGGAACGACAGCGATAAACTGCCTGAAGGTTTCAACGGCTTGCCGCTTAAGATTAAGGGTATCCTCGGCGAGGGCTTTGGGGAATAATATCTCGGGATTGGTCGGGTCCAGCTCGACGGCTCTCTTATAATGTGCCAATCCTTTTTTTATTTCGTTCAGACGGATACATGCCTCCGCCAAGTTGGTATGGGCGATGCTGTTGTGCGGATGTATATTGATTACCTGCTCCGATAATAACTTCGCCTGTTCGTTTTCCCCGACCTGTAACAGGCAGTGGACTTTATTGTTGATGGCGTTAAAATTAGTCTGGTCGGATTGGATAATGTTATCGAAACATTTTATAGCGTCAGCTATTTTGCCGTTCCTGATATACAGTAACCCCAGGTCAAATAAATTTTTTGGCTTGTCGTTCAGATATTCGTCAATGAATTCGTTCAGTTCGATGTTTCGTTCCCGTTCCAGGAGGTTCTTTTCCGGACAGAAAATCGAATTGAAAAACTCGTTTCTGAGGGATGAACGATAAGCTTTCGCGACTAGGTTATTATAGGGATTATAATCGAAAGCTTTTTTATAACAGACCGCCGCTTTACGGGGTTGTCCCAATTTATAAAGAGCCTCGCCTTTCAAAACCCAGTCGATTTCGTCCTGCGCCTTCAACCTGCTTGATATTTGATAGCAGCACCGCGCTTTGTACATCAGATTTTTATCGTAATATCTGTTACCGAGGTTGTGCCAGGCGCGCAGAAGTTTTCGATCCAGTGACACCGCCTGAAGGTAGCACCTGATAGCCCGGTCATAATCTCCCCGGTACTTGGTAAAAGCCACCCCGAGACAGTTCCAGGCGCGGGATAATTTCGGATTCAGGTTTACCACCCATTGAGACAGCCTGAAGACGGTGCTAAAAACCTTGATTCTCTCAACGGAATCTTGCAGTTGATTGCCGATTTTATCCAGGCTCAACGAATCCAGGACCAGAAGTTTGGCTCGTTCCGAATTGCTCGAGGGGTACGAAATATCGGGATACAGTGAGACGGCTTCGATGAACCTATCGACCCGGTCAAGCGAGTTTTCTCCGTTCTTGATTTCTATTTGTACCCGGGTCCGGTCTTTTTTAACGCCGCCGGTATCGATTTTGAATACGCCGCACGATGAATTTCCGAAATTTACGAACACGATCTTTTCCGTATCGGCAAACGAGGTCAACAAAGATATTTCACGATTACAAACGCGTTCATAATCCGGAAACCAGACTTTGAGGTCAAAGCCCCGGTCTAACAGGTAAAGGATGAATGCATCAACGTTGCCCGTACTTGTCTCAATTATTTCCAGCATCGTTTAAACCTCGGATTTTTTTTAAACGTTGACTTTTTTATTCCGGCTTGCGATGGTACCAAAAAAGCGAGTCCCCTTTCATGAAACCGCAATCACAACGCCTGTCTCCCGTTAAAGGAAAAGTGATGTTCCTCCCG
>JAFGNW010000135.1 GCA_016926795.1 Candidatus Zixiibacteriota bacterium | reverse complement strand
TTGCCTTCAGCGTCGTACCGGAAAAAGCCCCGTCCGGTTTTTACTCCCAGGTGTCCCGCTCGAACCAGCTTGCGCAAAATCGGGCAGGGATTGTATTTATGCTCCGACAACTCGGTCAAGAGATTCATCATCCAGGACATAACCACATCGAGCCCCATCATATCGGCCAGGGCCAGCGGTCCGACGTTAAAGCCGAAGCCCAGTCTCATGGCCCGGTCGATATCGCGGGCCGACGCTACACCCTCCATCAGGACGTGCATCGCCTCGTTCAGGAGCGGGACGATAATGCGGGTCGTCACATAGCCGGGGTACTCGATAACGGTGATCCATTTCTTGTCCAGAAGTTCCGCGAAATCCACCGCCTTTTCGAAGGTGGCGTCGTCGGTTTTCAATCCTTTGACGATTTCCACCAGCGGAATCCGCGTCACCGGATTCAAAAAGTGCATGCCGATTATTTTCTTCGGTCGCTTGGTGGCCGCCGCTATCTCGGAAATCGAAAGGGTTCCGGTGTTGGTAATTAGCAGGGTCTCCGGGGGGCAGATTAAATCCAGTTCCTTGAAAAGTTCCTGTTTGGCCGCCAGGTCCTCCGGTATCGATTCCAGCACGATCTCCGCGTCCTCGGCCTGAGAGATATCGGACGAAGGGTATATTCGCGAGAGTATCGCTCTTTTATCCGAACTGGTCAAGCCCCAGCGACCAATTTCCCGGTCTATTGCTTCGCTAATCCGTTTAAGCCCCAATTCGGCAAGCTTTATCTTTTTATCGACCAGGGTAACCTCATGACCGGCGGTTGCCACCGCCTCAGCCAGGCCCTGGCCCATACTGCCTGCCCCGATAATCATTATTCTTGAACTTGGCATTTTAAACCCATTCTATTATAAATTACAAGGTCAACCTTAAATCTCCTGCAAGTATAATCATTATAATTTTCGGTGCAAGAGTTAATTGTATCAACCGAAAAAAACAAGAAAATTGACGTTTTTTTTGGTTTTAAAAGGACTAATTTTGTAAAATATTTATAGCGGATACCAATTGACAGTTGATAGATGTGTTATAATATTATGAAATAAGATTTCTTTACATCCAAGTTGGGAGAGAACATGCATAAAATTCTTAAATCCGGTATAATACTGACGCTCCTTTTGGTGCTTGCCGCCGCCTCGGCCAGCGGAATAACCAGGGTGTCCCGGTCACTTAATGTCATCGATTTCTACGGCGGCTACGCCACACCCTGGGGGAAATACGAAGGTACTATTAGCAGAAATTTCATGGTTGATAATCGACCGGTCGATGTTGACGCCGAAGATGTTTATGAACCTACTTTTTTCATAGGATTCGACTATGGCTCTTTAAGAAGGGGTCATTTGTTGTATCAACTGGGGTTTCGATATTACAATCACCGCATGATTGATACCGTACAATTACCATCGAATTATATTTCGTATTTCGGTATCGACTATTCTCTAAGGCAATACGATATCGACTTCAATTTCAATTACCTGATAAACGATTTGAACTTCAAACCCTGGTCGCCCTATCTGGGATTGGGTTTCCATGCCGGCATTACCAGCCTGGGGGCTAAAGGGTATGATTCGGAAAACGAAATCGAGCTGGCTTTGAGTTTAAATTACGGCCTCGACCTTCGGATCTGGAAAAAAAGGGATAACGAGAGCTTTATTACCCTGTCATCAATAAATAATTTCAATTTCTGGGCCTCGGAGGACCGCCCCAAATATTTTAATTTCGGGCTGGGCTTGAAATATTTCTTTGAAATGTAATCCTGCCCGGTAAATTATGAATAATTCCATGTTGTAAACAGGTTGTGATTCCGAAAATAATAATAGAACCCTTTAGCCGGATTTAAGGTGGAAAATTTGCTTATCAGAAATACTCGATTACTTGTAATTTTTATTTCCCTTGGTCTTTTGATATCCTGCTGGGGGTGCGATGGCGACGGTCCCACCGAGCCGAAAAACCCGCCCACCATCACCAGTTTCACGGCTGACCCGGCCAATATCAGCCCCGGCGATTCAACCCTTTTGAGTTATCAGGTCAGCGGGGCGGACTCGGTTAAGTTGTTTCCCGACGGCATCAAATTAGCCAATGCCGCAACCGGCTCGCTGTATGTCAAGCCTACCCAGTTAACCGAATATATTCTGGTCGCTTACAATAAAAACGGCCAGGCCTCCGATTCCGTAACGGTCATTGTGGCTTCGCTGGTGGTTCTCAACGGTTATTACTATAAAGGAGAGATGGGCTCCGATGTACTTACACCGCCGATTGCTTTACAGGCTCTTGAGGTCGGCAGTGTGCCCAGTCAGGATACCTGGATTTTCGCTTCCGTTATCGAGGGGGACGGGACTCTCGCGGCTGATTCGGTTCAGCCCGGCGCCGACGATACCGCTTATATCGAGTACAATTTCGACGGTTCCCTCGGGCATGCGGTTATCCGAACCTGGATAAAGGATATCGACACCGCCGACCTGTACCTGCGGGCCGCAACCATTATTCCCGGCGATAATTTTCAGGGACAGTATGCTCTTTATCGGGACACCTATGCTCTGATTCAGGAATTTTACGGCAACCCGGCAGCGGTGGTCAACCCCGAACCCGGTTCCGGTTATCTTGTTCTGGACTATGAACCGAGCGACAGTATTGTCTTTATAGTCGGCGAAGTAGGGGCTATAAACGGCCAGGTCAGCACGATGGACACGGTTTATAAAATATTGATTACCGGTTCTCAGACGGCTGAGACCGCGGAAGGGATAGCGGTCGGGGCGACCTACCCGGAGCTTTTTGCCGCTTACGGAGAGCCACAGACCTCCGGCGTATATCCCGGTTATCCCCAGGACACTCTTTTATACTACGATAGCCTGGGTCTGCTGTTCTGGTGCAATAAAGCGGATACGGTGGTCAACCAGATTGATTTGATGGCGCCCGATACGCCGCTGTCGCCTTTAGTTGATAACCCTTCCAGACGCGGCGACCTGGCGACGTCCGAGAACAAAAAATATCGCCTCCTGCTTCCCTGAAAAGAAAAGATATAAGAAAAAAAAAGACCTGGCTTTTCGTCAGGTCTTTTTTTGTGTTTACTCTATTAAAGCAGCTTAAGAATGATTGAAACTCTTTTACTTGTTAATCTTCACATCTTTCAAAAGGTTATAGTCACGAAATTAAATATGGTTCCCTCCTGATTTGAAAAAATTAAATGTTTTGATATATTTCATCCGTAATGGTTTATCTTAAACCTCTCAAGGCTATTCTCCTTGACACCTTCTACTATTATATGTATATATTTACAAAACTGAGAACAGATATAAAGGAGTATCATGAAAAGACTTACATTTATTTCACTGGTTCTTATTTCAATTATTCTGGTGGCGTCGGGCTGTTCCGAAACAAAAATGCGTAACAGCGACAACCCGATTGTGACCATCGAGACGGATTTCGGAAAGATGGTTTTTGAGCTTTATCGCGATGTCGCCCCGGCGCATGTCGATTCCTTTTTAGCCCGAACCGATGAAGGGTTCTATGATAGCCTGCTCTTTTTCCGAATTATTAAGAATTTCATGATTCAATCTGGTGACCCTAACAACAACGGCACCGGCGGAGCCGGGTATAATCTGGAAGCCGAGTTCAACGAACTGCCCCATATCGAGGGGACTCTATCGATGGCCCGCGGTTATGCGGAAAATTCCGCCGGAACCCAGTTTTTTATCTGCCTGGCGCGCAACTCCAAGACGGAATATCTGGACGGCAAGTATACTGTTTTCGGGCAGTTACTTGAGGGGTCGGAAACCCTTCAGGAAATCGGCGCGGTTCCGGTTGAAGCCCAGCCGCATGGGGAAGTCTCCCGCCCGAAAGAGCCGGTTTATTTAATAAAGGCTTATCGCTCGGATATTAACGGAAACCCGCTTTAAGCGGCTGCGTATATAGTATAGGCTTCAATAAGGCGGAGAATTATAACTCCGCCTTTAAGTTATTTCACCGGAACATGATTTATTAATTTCGGTTTATACTTAGTATGAGCGTTCGCAATATAGTTATTCTCGGTTCCACCGGCTCTATCGGCCGCTCGACCCTGACCGTCCTCGACCGACACCCCGGCTTTTATAAAATTATCGCCCTGGCGGCTTATTCCAACCTGGAGTTGCTGGTGGAGCAGTACCGACGCTATAAACCGGAATACCTGTGCCTGGTCGATGAAACTCGGGGCCGGGAATTGACGGCTCTTTTAAAAGACGAACCCGTTCAGGTGCTGGTGGGGGAAGAGGCGCTGGTCAGCCTGGCGGCT
>JAFGNW010000134.1 GCA_016926795.1 Candidatus Zixiibacteriota bacterium | reverse complement strand
TTTTCAACTGTTTACTGCACAATCATATAGCTAAAAATTAAAATTATTTTACTTTTTTAGGTCTGATAAATTTAGTATATTAAAAACGTATGACTGATAGAATACTCTGGGCGCCCTGGCGGGCGTCATTTGTTCTGGCCAAGAAGGAAAAAGGCTGCCCGTTCTGTAAGGCATTCAAGGTGAAAAAGGATTCGGTAAAAAACTTGATTGTCTATCGGGGGGAAACCTGTTTCGTCGTACTCAACAAGTTTCCATACAATTCCGGTCATGCCCTGGTGGTTCCCAATCGCCATATCTACGGACTTAACCAGTTGAACAAAGCGGAATCGGATGAGTTGTTCGATGTCACCCGGCTGACGGTGAAGGTTATGAAAAAAACGCTCAAGCCGCAGTCGTTTAACCTGGGCATGAACCTCGGCCGCTGTTCGGGGGCGGGCATCCCGGAACATCTGCATATGCACATCGTACCCCGCTGGAACGGCGATACCAGTTTCATGATGGTTCTGGACAAAACCAAACTGGTGTCGGTACCGCTGGATTTCGCTTATGACGCCATCAGAAAAGGTTTTGAGAAGTTATGAGCCCGCGCAAGAAAATTCCTACCAAAGCAGAGCTGTTACAACTTCAAAAACTTTATAAAACCGACGAGAAAATCGGTGAACGCCTTGGCGGCGTAGCAGCTTACCTGGTCGCATACTGGCGCCGCAAAAAAAACATTCCTAAATATTCACTGCCGAAATTTTCCGAACGTGAAATTCTAAATCTCTGGGAGCGTTTCGGCGACGACGAAAAGTGCGGTCTGGAACTGGGTATCTCCAAAGCCGCCTTCTACAACTGGCGACGGCGTTACGGCATCAAAGAAAAACCAGCCTTCCTCAAACTTGAACAACTGGAACTTGATTTTCCCAACTCCAGAGCGAGCGTTAGCCCCAGCACCCTTTTTGGCAAACAAAGCATGGCCGAAAAAATTCTTGCCCTGGCGGTCGGAAAAGAAAAGGTGGAAATAGGCCAGACGGTCGAAATAGAACCCGACCTGGTGATGTTGCACAACGAAGTCAGCCGGATTATCAACGATTTCCGGAACGCCGGCTCGGAATTCGTCTGGAACCCCAACAAAATCGTCATCTGCGCCGACTCCTTCCTGAAGACGGTCAAAAACGATATTGCAACTATATCCAATAAGCAACTGAAAGATTTCATCAAAAGACAGGGAATTAAAAATTTCTTCGATGTCCGGGAAGGTCTGGCGCACCAGGTGGTTATTGAAAAAGGTCTGGTTTTGCCGGGACAGTTTTTAGCCGGAACGGATAGACGGGCTCTCTCTTTTGGAAGTCTGGGAGTGCTGGCGGTAACGGTTGGCGATGACGAGATGGCCGGTATCTGGTCCTCGGGTAGGTGTCGATTCAAAGTTCCGCCGACGGTGCGTATCAATGTCACCGGTCGGAAATCGCGCGGTGTCTACGCCAAGGACGTTATCCTTTCCGTGTTAAAGCAGTTGAATAACGATAAGATGTCGGGCAAAGTAGTCGAATACGGCGGTTCGGCGATTTCGCAGATGTCCGTAAGTGAACGTTTCACGATAGCCGGTATGTCGCAGGAGCTGGGAGTGCGGGCGGCTATCTGTCCTTATGATTCGACCACGCGCCGGTACCTGACCGGTCGTATCGGTGGTAATTTCAAACCGGTTATGCCCGACAAGGATGCCGAGTACGACGAAATGTATCAGGTTAGTATCGACCAGTTGACCCCGCAGATAATCTGTCCCGGCAGGAGTATCAAACCCGTTGCCGAACTCGAAGGGCTACCGGTCAACCAGGTTATCCTCGGATCGCACACCAACGGACGGTTCGACGACCTCCGGGTGGGTGCGGAAATTCTCAAGGGGAAGAAAATCCATCCGGATTGTCGCCTGCTGGTCTATCCCGTCTCGCGCAAGGTTTATCTGGAAGCCCTCAAGAAAGGACTGATAAGGGTTTATGTTGAGGCCGGGGCGATGGTAATGAACCCGACCAGCGAGAGCTGCCTGACGGTGCATCTCGGCGGTCTCTCGGTCGGGGAGAGGTGCCTGGCGACTTTTGATATAGAAGGGATGGAGGATATTTTGCCCGAGGCCGCGGAAATTTACAACTGTTCCCCGGCGACGGCAGCCGCAACGGCTCTTAACGCCGCTGTCACCGACCCATCGCGTTATGTCAAGTGAATTCGAAAAATAAACAAAAACGGCGGGTTATTGTTAAACCCGCCGTTTTTTATGTCTGATTATGATATGGCTTAATCGATTATTTCCCCGGTTTCCAGACTTCCCAGACCTTACCGACCAGGGCTGGACCGACTTTAAGGGTCGGCTTACCGGGCAGCCATTCGGCCGGTGTGGCCTCAGCCCCCTTGGATTTGCGAACCAGCTGGAAGGCCTGGATCTGGCGTATGGATTCGTCGAAGTTCCTCCCCACCGGCGGCGTCAGCATTTCAAACGCCTGGATGACGCCATCCGGGTCGATGATAAACCGGCCGCGGATATTCACCCCGGCGTTTTCATCGTAACAACCGTATACCCGGCCCAGGTTACCCCCGGCATCGGACAGCATCGGGAAAGGAATTCCACCGTCCACCATTTTCATCAATTCCTGTTCGTTCCACATCTTGTGGACGAACACCGAATCCACCGAACAGGCTAAAACTTTTACATCGAGATCGGTTAATTTTTTGTACGAAGCGGCGACCGTCGCTAATTCGGTCGGTCAGACAAAGGTGAAGTCACCGGGGTAGAAGCATAAAAGGACCCAGTGACCGAGATTTTCGGAAAGCTTAACTTTTTTGAAAGCTCCCTCGTGATAAGCCGGCGACTCGAAGTCGGGGGCTTTCTGTCCCACTTTTACGGACATCTTGATAACCTCCTTTTCTTGCTCTGTTTTTTCAGAAGCGCTTTCATCGGGCTGCTGTCCCAGGACCTTCCCGGTCGGCCGGGCGCAACCAACTTCTTCGGCCATGTTCCCTCCTTGGTTTAAAATTGAGGGTTACGGTTATCGTATGTCTTTAAATAACTAAATCCGCGCCCAAAAGCAAGACCGGGGATAAAGTTTTTTTAAGCTGCGACAAAAAAGTCAATAATTGATACAAACAGCAAAAGTTGATAATACCGTAACTTAGAAAGCAGGAATTTCCGATGTGAGTTTTTTTGTTGAACAGGGACGCCGCCCGCTTTTTCTTTAACCTCATGAAGAATAACCCGCTGCCGAGGCTGGACCTTGACGATGGCGCTATCAGGAAAAAACTGCTGCCCTTTTGCCGATTGAAAAAAAACGAGTTATGGCGCGACCCGGATGGAAAACACACAATCGGCTGCGCCGACGCCACCGATGACGCCGGTTTTATTGAGGAGGTTTTTGGTGAAACGGTAGGGACGACCCTGGCCATCTTCGACCCGCCTTATAATCTGGCCGTGTTCGAGCGGCAATCGGTTGCGGAATATATTGACTGGTGTAAAAAATGGGTGGACAGCTGCTACAAAATACTCGCTGACGACGCCGCGTTCTATATCTGGCTGGGGGCCGACCAGCGGGAACATTTCCAGCCGCTCCCGCAGTTCATGATGATGATGGCCAAAACGCCCTTCAAAGCCCGATCGTTTATAACCTGGCGCAACCAGCGCGGCTATGGTACCCAGAAAAACTGGATGGCCGTCCGGCAGGAACTCCTGTACTATGTCAAAGGGGAGCCGGTTTTCAACGTGCAGTACACCGATATCCCGAAAATTTTGCGCGGCTATTACAAGGAAGTCAACGGGCAGTTGACCGAAAATATGGAACGCTCACGCTCGACCAATATCCGCGCGGGAAACGTCTGGGTAGATATCCAGCAGGTCTTTTACCGCATGGAAGAAAACGTCAACGGCTGTTACGCCCAGAAGCCGCTGAAGGCCATCGAGCGGATTATAAGGGCGTCATCGAACGAAAATGACACTGTCACCGATTTCTTTTCGCATTCGGGGACGACGCTGCTGGCTTGCGAGCGAACGAATCGAAAATGCGTCACGTTTGATATCGACCCCGTCTATGCCGAGATAACCATCCGAAGGCTGGAGCATTACCGCGCCACCGGCCGTACCGGCTGGCAGAACTCCCACCCGTTCGAGCGGGAGCTGGGGATTGAGAAGAAACCGGTTGCGGTTTTTTAATTCGTTAAACGATCCGTTTCATTCTCGTCACTAATTCATCTTTAAATACAGGAGTAAAGTTATGCGATTGCTTATTATATTATTGATGTTCGCGACAATAACATACGGGGAAATTCATGCCGGAGATAAAACCGATACCCTGATTCGTATAACCAAACATCCTGCTAATGATTATCATGTCAAATGGTCACCGGACGGCAAGACGCTCGCTTTTACCTCGGACCGCAGCGGTGAGCCGAAAATATGGCTCTGCCCGGCTTTTGGGGGCGAAGCCGTTTTGCTCGAGACGACTAAATCGGGTGACCACCATATCGGCTGATCGCCGGACGGTTCTCAAACAGTATTCGACGCCCGGGAAGCCGACGGCCGGCCGAATATCTGGATAATCGATGTTAAAAGCGGTGAAACAAGGAAACTTCTTTCCGATTCTGGTCCCAATTTTCAACCGGCCTGGTCGCCGGATGGATTGAAAATCGCTTTTGCTTCCCTCCGTAGCGGCAGTTCCGACATTTGGATTGTCCCGGTTGACGGTGGGACACCGGTTCGAATTACCGACAGCCCGGATATCGAACATCATCCACAATGGTCGCCTGACAGCAAAAGCATAATCTTTACGTCAGTACAGGGTGAGGATGCTGATATCTTTATCGTACCGGCGGAGGGCGGGCCGGTTAAAAAGCTGGTAGCCGGTCCGGGTTTCGATGACTGCGCGTATTTCTCCCCTGATGGTTCCCGGGTGGTTTATAAATCCGTGCGGGAGGGGAAAGCGGAACTCTGGATTGCCGGGGCTGATGGTAGCCATCAGCAACATTTGCCGACTCCCGGAAATATCGGCTGGCCATACTGGTCCCCCGACGGTAACTGGCTGGCGTTTACCATGGATCTAAACGACAACCGGGATATCTGGGTGAAGAAGATTGGACAAAAAGAGTAGCATTTATTAAGCGTATAACAAGTTGGTTGTGTTCTTATATACGAGTCTTCATTCTTGCAGAAATTCCAGCAGAATAATATCGTCCTGCATTTTGGCATAACTGAAATGATTGATGAAATCGCCGGTGTTGATATAAACGCCGCGGTCATACTTTTCATAGACCGGGATGTGGAGATGCCCGATAACGACAATGTCGTAACCCTCGCTTAATTTATCTTTCGCGTATTTCTCGTAGGCCGGGGCGAAAGTATGGTCGCGGCGCGCCGTGTAATCGCGTGAGGAGCCGGAAACGTACTTGGCCAGCGGGATGGCCCAGTCGGGAGGGAGCTTACGGTAAAGCCAGATATTGACCGGGTTGCGCAGGATACGTTTGAGCACCCGGTAGCCGCGGTCGGCAGGCGCGAGACCGTCGCCGTGGATAAAATGAATTTTCTTGCCGTTGTACTCCAGATCGAAAATATCCCGGTGGACCTCGACGCCGATATGATGCTCGAAGAAGTCGTCCATCCAGAAATCATGGTTACCGCTGATATAGTCTATCCGTATGCCCCGGTTTATCAAATCGTGAAGCAAGAAAAGAACTTTATGGTGATCCTTGGGCATGGCGTGCCGATACTCGAACCAGAAATCGAACAGGTCGCCGAGAATCACCAGCCGGTCGCCGTCGACTTTGACCTTCTCGAACAGCCGTTCGATCTGGCGGACTTTTTCGGCCTCTTTTTCGGGGCCGGCGGAGCCGAGATGGGCATCGGAGAAAATGTACAGAGCCATGTTTGTATCCGGGTTGGGATTGCCTCGTCGTTCGCACGCCCCGGCGCACCTTCGGCTTTAGACGGGCGCTTCGCGACGGCGTTATTTTTTTATTGTTTTTATGCCGTCAGGTCACACCCGCGCCAGGGCGCGGGCAGGACCTGACGGAACATTTTATTAATCTAACCGACCTCGCAGGGGTCGAAACCGCAAGGGTTTCGACCTACGAAAACTTTATTAATCCAACCAGTATCGCTGGTTACTTTTCAAGGCGCTCCATGAAGCGCGTCATGCTGTTATAATAAGCATCAGCCAAAGTTTCAAGAGGCGCATCGATGAATTCATTTATTTTCAACCGGTCGCCACCGACCGCACCGATTTTCGCTATCGGAATATCGTTATCCTTTAAATATTTTTCAATCTCCGCGGCCCGGTCGGGGGAACTGCTGATAATAATCCTCGACGGCGCCTCGCTGAACAGCAGGCAGTCGGGGCGGATTTGGTCAACGAGCTTTATTGTTGCGCCGATTTGACGGTCTTTGTTGCTGACGCAGCCTTCGGTGAGAGCAATCGCCAGACCGCCGTCGCTTATATCATGCGCTGATTTTATCCCGCCGTTTTTGATTGCTTCAAGAAGAGCGTTCTGGAGTTTCTTTTCAAAGAGCAAGTCGACTTCCGGCGGCGCGCCTTTGAGTTCATCGAAAACGGTGCGCAGATACTCCGAGGCGCCGAGTTCCTCGCGGTTCTCGCCGAGCAGGAAAATTATATCCCCCTCATCCTTGAACCATTGGGTGGTGATGTGTTTCGTCGATTCAATCAAGCCTACCATACCGATAGTCGGGGTGGGGAAGACCGCCCGCTCGGGGTCCTCGTTGTAGAACGAGACATTGCCGCCGGTTACAGGGGTGCCGAATATCCGGCAGGCCTCGCCCATGCCGGCCACAGCTTCGGAAAAGCCGTAATAAATTTCCGGCTTGTAGGGATTGCCGAAATTGAGGCAGTTGGTTACCGCCAGCGGTTTGCCGCCGGAGCAGACGATATTGCGGGCCGACTCGGCCACAGCGTTCATCGCCCCGATATGGGGATTGAGATAACAATGACGGCCGTTGCAGTCGGTGGCCATCGCCAGCGCCTTATCGGTTTTCCGGATGCGCAGCACAGCGGCGTCGGAACCCGGCCCGACCGCCGTGTTGGTGCGCACCATTGAGTCATACTGCTCGAATACCCAGCCCTTATGGCAGAGGTTGGGCGCGCCGATCATCGTATGTAAAATATCGTTCCAGTTTTTATCGAGCGGGTAATCGTCGAGTTTTATTTTCGCCAGTTTGTCGAGGTACGCC
The DNA here is from genome assembly GCA_016926795.1 of Candidatus Zixiibacteriota bacterium. Classification (GTDB taxonomy): domain Bacteria; phylum Zixibacteria; class MSB-5A5; order GN15; family FEB-12; genus JAFGNW01. Next base: position 8,793 of record JAFGNW010000134.1, on the reverse strand, counting down.
GGTCTTTTGGTCTCGCGATGATAAACCGGGGCGCCGCCGCCGAGCACGAGTGATTCGGAGGGTGCCTGTGATACTATCTGCCCGTCGAGTTTGCAGGTCATCAGACCGTCGGCGGTGACCTGTCCGATTATAGTTGAGTCCAGACCCCATTTGTCGAACACCTCGCGGACGGCGTCCTCTTTGCCTTTTTTCACGCAGACCAGCATCCGCTCCTGTGATTCCGAAAGGAGAATCTCATAGGGGGTCATACCCGGTTCGCGCACCGGTACTTTGTCGATATGTATTTCCACCCCGGCTTCACCTTTGGCCGACATTTCCGACGAAGAGCAGGTGATACCCGCCGCGCCCATATCCTGGATACCGACAATCAGGTTCTTTTCGATAATTTCGAGGGTGGCTTCGAGGAGCAATTTCTCGGTGAAGGGGTCGCCGATCTGTACCGAGGGTCTTTTCGCTTCGGAAGCTTCGCTGAGCTCTTCGGAGGCGAAAGTCGCGCCGTGGATACCGTCGCGACCGGTTTTGGAGCCGACTATCATCAGCGGGTTGCCCTCGCCTTTGGCCACCGCCGATACCAGGCCGTCGGTTTTGACTATTCCCACCGCCATGGCGTTAACCAGCGGGTTGCCGGTATAAGCATCATCGAAAAAGACCTCGCCGGCCACCGTCGGGACGCCGAACGAGTTACCATAGTCGCCGATACCCCGCACCACGCCGTCGACCAGGTATCTTACCCGTGGGTTTTCCGGCGAACCGAAATGCAGGGAATTAAGCGAGGCAATCGGCCGGGCACCCATGGTGAAAATGTCGCGTAATATACCCCCCACACCGGTGGCCGCACCCTGGTACGGCTCGATAGCCGAGGGGTGGTTGTGCGACTCGATTTTAAACACCACCGCCAGGCCGTCGCCGATATCCACCGCCCCGGCGTTCTCCTCGCCCGCCTTGGCCAGAAGATTTGCGCCCTCACGCGGGAGGGTTTTTAAGAGGGCGATGGAGTTTTTATACGAGCAGTGCTCCGACCACATTACCGAATATACACCCAGCTCGGTGAAATTCGGTTCCCTTCCCAGAATATCCTTGATTTTCGCATATTCCTCGTCGTTCAGGCCGTGACTTTTGACCAGTTCGGGAGTGACTTCGGGTTGTTTGAACTCTTCTGCCATAAAATCTCTTTCCTTTGCAAAAACGGAATATAGAGCAAGGTCGGTAACAGGTCAAGCATTTGGTTTTTGTTTACGAATTTAACGAGCATGTCGAGGCGGATATTTTTTAATTTTCTAAATCAAATTCTTTATTATCTTAGTATTATGGATATGTTTAAAAGATTCAGCAAAATCGTATCGGAAAATAATTTGCTCGCCGGGGGGGAGGCTGTTTTAATTGGCTTTTCCGGCGGTCCGGATTCGGTGGCCCTGCTGCATCTGTTGACCCGGCTTCGGAAAAAGATGAAGCTCGAACTCACCGCGGTTTATATCAATCATAGCATCAGGAAAAGAGCCGCCCTTCAGGAGGAAAAATTCTGTCAGCGACTGTGCGATAAATTCGGGGTTGTCCTGGATATAGTCACCGAGAATATCCCCGCCCTGGCCGAAAAGAAGAAAAAAGGACTCGAGGAAACCGCCCGGGAATTTCGTTATGAAGTATACGAACTTCTGGCCACCGAGGATGGACACGATAAAATCGCTTTGGGGCATCACGCCGACGACCGGGTGGAGACGGTTTTGTTTCGAATAATCCGCGGAACCGGCCCGACCGGCCTGACGGGTATTCCGATAAAGCGGGATAAATATATTCGTCCTCTCTTTGAATTCACCAAAGAAGAAATACTTGCCTATCTAAAAAAGTACCGGTTGGATTACTGCGTGGATAAATCCAATCTGACCGCCGAGTACAGCCGTAATTTCATTCGCAATAAACTGCTGCCGCTGGTTCGTGAAAAACTCAACCCCCGTTTCGACAGTGCTCTTTTGAATCTCTCGGAGATAATCCGAACCGAGGAAGAGTATCTGGAAGAGGTAGTAGAAAAAAACGTAAAGAAAGCGGTAAATATCACCATCGGCGGGAAATTTGAGGTTGCTTTAGACCTTTTTAAAGGTTATGCTTTATGGCTAAAGCGGCGGATATTGCGTTTTTGCCTGATGAGTTTGTCGGGACAAAATCTGGCGCCGGATAAAGAAGTTATTGACCGTTTGATTAATCCCGACAAAAAAACGCAGTCCTTACCGGGCGGCTTTCAGGCTGTGGTAACTGCCGATAAATTAGTGATTTACCGGCGAGTTAAAGCAATCGTTGCCAGGGCCGAGTTGAATTTTGACGAACCCCTCGAACCCGAGGGCTTGAGATTAAAAATCAGGGCTCGGCGGGCATTGAAGAAAAATGTAACTTTGAGCCGTCAAAAGCGTTCAAAGAAAATTATGCTGGATGAATCGAGAGTAAGTTTGCCGCTTTGCGTGAGGCGTATCCGTCCGGGCGACCGGTTTCGACCGCTCGGATTGGCCGGTAGCAAAAAAGTTGGTGATTATTTGACCGATAAGAAAGTGCCGTCGGTTTACCGGGATGAGATTCCGGTGGTGTGCGATAAAGAAGGAATTATCTGGCTGGTCGGTTACGAAATAGCCGACCGGGTAAAAGTTGACCATCAAACAAAAAAGGTAATAACCATTGAAGTCAGTTCAGGGAAATAAGGCCGGGCTCAAGCCGTTCGAACTAATGCTGGACCAGAAGAAAATCAGCCAACGGGTGATGCAACTGGGCGAGCGTATCAGCTCCGACTATACCGGGGAGTCGCTGGTTCTGGTCGGTGTTTTGAAGGGCTGTATTGTCTTTATGGCGGATTTAATGAGGCATATCAAGCTGCCGGTGGAAATAGAGTTTATCTCGGCCGCCTCTTATCGCCATGGTATCAGGCGCGAGGATGATGTCGTCATCGGTGGAGGGGTCGCGATTCCGCTCAAGAGGCGGCACGTCCTGGTGGTGGAAGGAATTGTCGATACCGGCCGCACCGCTTCGGTGATTGTCGAGAAAATCAGGAAGATGGAACCCGCTTCGGTGGAAGTTGTTACATTATTAGATAAACCCGCAAGCCATCGGGCTAAAATTGACATTAAGTACAAGGGTTTTACCATCGGCAATGAATTCGTAATCGGTTTCGGCCTTGATAATGCTCAACTGTATCGTAATCTGCCTTTTATCGGAAAGATGATTGAAGGCTAATAAAATGCTTTAATTACCGATATATTGAATTATACCCGCGCTAGCGGGGATAAATAATACAAATACTTTTTTGGAGAATAATGGCTGATTCAGACAATAAAAAAGACCGTCTTCCCCGTCTGGGGAGGAATAAAAACGATGGTTCCAAAGAACCCGGCACCTGGAAAGGACCGGGCAAATCACTGATTTTCTGGCTCGGTCTGTTTCTGGTTATTTTCGTTATCTATACTTATTACACCAGTTTTAACCAGGATACAGTCGAGATACATTATACCGAGTTTATCAAAGAAATCGATAATTCCAATGTCCTTGAGGTTACTTTTACCGAGCGGGAAGTGGAGGGCAAGCTTAAAGAGGCCAAGGCTTTTGCCTCGTCCAATTCCTCCAAGCAGTTTACGAAATTCAAATCGAGGATTCCCTTTGAAGATAACAACTATGAGTTGATAAATCGCCTCGAGGCGAAAGGGGTATCAATAATCGCCAAGGTTCACGGACCGGATTTCTTCTCGGTTTTGATTTCCATCGCGCCCTGGATTTTCCTCGTCCTGATCTGGCTGTTTTTCCTGCGGCAGATGCAGGGCGCGGGCAGTCAGAGAGGCCTGTTTTCTTTCGGCAAGAGCAAAGCCAAATTGCTTACCGATGAGCGCCCCAAAGTAACTTTTAACGACGTGGCCGGAGCCGATGAAGCCAAAGAGGAATTGCAGGAAATTATCGAATTTCTGAAAGAGCCGGGTAAATTCCAGAAACTGGGCGGCAAGATCCCCAAGGGTGCGCTTCTTCTGGGGCCTCCCGGAACGGGCAAGACGCTCCTGGCGCGGGCTATCGCCGGTGAGGCGGGTGTACCGTTCTTCTCCATGTCCGGTTCGGATTTTGTCGAAATGTTCGTCGGCGTCGGCGCCAGCCGGGTCCGCGACCTGTTTGACCAGGGCAAGAAAAACGCTCCCTGTATTATTTTTATCGACGAAATCGACGCTGTCGGCCGCCAGCGCGGTGCCGGTCTGGGCGGCGGCCATGACGAACGCGAACAGACCCTCAATCAACTGTTGGTCGAGATGGACGGCTTCGAGTCCAACGAAGGCGTTATTTTGATTGCCGCCACCAACCGTCCCGATGTGCTCGACCCGGCCCTTTTACGGCCCGGCCGGTTCGACCGTCAGATAGTGGTCGCAACGCCCGATGTCAAGGGCCGCGAGGGTATTCTGGCGGTGCACGTAAGAAAGATTAAACTGGCCGGTGATGTTAACCTGTCGGTGCTGGCCCGCGGCACACCGGGTATGACGGGCGCTGATCTGGCCAATATGGTCAATGAGGCGGCGCTGTTGGGGTCGCGCCGAAATAAAAACGCTGTCGAGATGGAAGATTTCGAGGAAGCCAAGGACAAGGTACTGATGGGTACGGCGCGCAAATCGCTGGTTATTGCCGAGGAAGAAAAGAAAATTATCGCCTATCATGAAGCCGGGCACGCCATGGTTTCGAAATTTTTACCCAAAGCCGACCCGATTCATAAAGTAACTATTATCCCCCGCGGGATGGCCCTGGGGGTGACCCAGTCGCTGCCGGTTGACGAACGCCATACCCATTCCAAGGAATACCTCGAAGCCACCCTGGCGGTGTTGATGGGCGGTCGGGTAGCCGAACTGATTGTTTTCGACCAGCTCGATACCGGGGCCGGAAACGACCTGGAGCGGGCCACCAAGCTGGCGCGCAAGATGGTCTGTAACTGGGGCATGTCGGATAAACTCGGCCCGGTGACTTTCGGCAAAACCGAAGAGCACATCTTCCTGGGTCGGGAACTGGCCCGCAACGTGGATTATTCCGACGCCACAGCGGTTTTGATAGACGAGGAAATCAAGGCGCTGATCGAAAAGGGAGAGGAGACGGCTCGCCGGATTCTCACCGAGCATGTCGACAAACTGCACAAGCTGGCGGGTATGCTGCTCGAAAAAGAACTGGTTGACAGTCATGAAATCGATAGACTTATCGGTCGCGCCCCGGGGGATACCGAAGAAGTTGAGGAGCCGGCGCCGGAACCGGGTAAATGAAAAAGAAAAAATTCGACCGCAGGAAAATAATCCAGGGCATCAAGCTGGTCCTCGAGGGTATCGGTGAGGATATCAAACGCGAGGGCCTGACCCGCACGCCGGAAAGAATTGCCGAGTTCTATGAGGAAGTCCTGAGCGGCATGGGCGAGGACCCGGCGGTTGAGCTTCGCAAATACACCTCCAAAAACAAGGACGAGATGATAATTTTAAAAGACATCTCGTTTTTTTCTTTGTGTGAGCACCATCTGCTGCCGTTTTTCGGCAAGGTGCACATCTGTTACATTCCCCAAAATAACAAGATGGTCGGTTTCTCCAGCATGATCAAGGTGGTGGAGATACTCTCGCAGCGGCTGCAGGTGCAGGAGCGCATGACCTCGCAGATTGCCGACTCCATCCGTGAGGCGCTCAACGCCAAGGGAGTGCTGATTGTGGTCGAGGCCGAGCACCTGTGCCTGACCATGCGCGGCATCAAAAAACCCGGCAGCAAGATTGTCACCTCGGCCATCCGCGGCATGATGCGCAAGGACGCCACCCGCGCCGAAGCCCTCGCCCTTCTTGAACGGGCGTAAATAAATCCCGTTTCTCATTACGACCGGAATCAAGCATCGACCCTTAATGGATACTATCGGAAGTGTGTTTTTTACCTGCTTATCTCAAAAACATATCGAGACTTTGGTATTTATTGCCGACCGCTTGGGTGCGCTTTCTGGTATTGGCAATAAATATTGACAAAAGCCTTCTTTTCACTTAAATTATAATATTATCATTCATCATGCAAAATCATCTAATTATACGTTTTTTATCTTTTTGAGCAGGTTTTTGTAAAAGCCAAGGAAAAATGATTAATTTTGTTCTTAACTCATTTTAAATACTAAATTATATCAGTACGGGAGGAATTATGTTAAAACGTTTGTTAGTCTTTGTTTGTCTCATAAGCATATTACCCTTTGGTTCGGCCCTCTGTGATTGTGACCCGGTCCGGGTGATAAACGGTGAAGCAGATGAGGACCATTTCGGTATGGCGGTGGCCGGCATCGACGACGTTGATGACGACGGCGTGGGTGATTTTCTGGTCGGCGCCTTTACTAACGACGCCGCCGAGGACGATGCCGGCCGGGTCTATCTTTATTCGGGAGTTGACGGTTACCTGATAAGGACTTTCAGCGGGCACGGAGTCAATGAGGAATTCGGTTACGCAGTGGCCGATGCCGGTGATGTCGACAGCGACGGTTATCCGGATATAGCCGTGGGAGCGCCCACCAGTGAGGTTGAAGGTCCGGCGCTGGGTAAAGTTTATGTCTATTCGGGACAAAACGGTGCGCTGCTCTATGAGTTCGATGGCGAGCGGCACCAGGACCAGTTCGGTATCTCTGTCGCCGGGGCTGGTGATGTCAACAACGACGGCTTCGATGATGTCATCGTCGGGGCTATCTTCTACGACAATGATGCGGATTCGGCAGCCGGTCGAGCTTACGTTTTTTCGGGTGCGGACGGCGCCACCCTCCTTGTTTTCGATGGTGAGGATAAATATAACCGGTTTGGCTTTGCCGTGGCGGGAGCCGGGGATATCAACCGGGACGGTTACGATGATGTGATTGTGGGCGCGCCTTATAACAGCGCCAACGGCAACAAAGCCGGGCGGGCTTATGTTTTTTCCGGGGTCGACGGCAGCAAATTGTATCACTTTACCGGGCTGACTTCGGATGGTTATCACGGTTACGCGGTTACCGGGGTGGGGGATGTCAACAAGGACGGGTATCCCGATGTAATGGTCGGTGCCCCTTATGTATACAGCCGCAACGGTCGCGTATATGTGTATTCGGGCCTGGACGGTTCGGTATTGTACACTTTTTATGGCAATGACCAGGAGCGCCTGGGCCGCGCGGTCGCTGATATCGGTGATATGAACCATGACGGATACCCGGATCTGGCGATGTCTTCCAATGGTAATGACCTGCTGGTTGGCAAGGTCTATATTTACTCCGGTAAAGACGGTGAGCTCTTGAATAAAATCCTGGGTGACATAAAGGACAATCAATTTGGCCTTTCAATCGGCGCTATCAGTAATGTCGACCCCGAGGGGAACCTGGACCTGGTGGTGGGTATCCCCTGGCAGAGCACAGCCGGTTACCGCCGCGGCCAGGCCCAGGTCTATCATGCCTGGGTTCCCTGCGTCTGTTGTGAGGGTTTTACGGGCAATGTCGATTGTTCCGAACTGGATTCGCCGGACATCGCCGATATTACCAGACTGATTGACTATCTTTATCTCAGTCACGCTCCGCTTTGTTGCCCCGAAGAGGCCGATACCGACGGCAATTTCGGGGAACCGGATATCTCCGATATTACCCGAATAATTAATTTCCTGTATCTCGGAGGTATGCCCCCGGTTTTCTGTCCGTGATGAATATTGTAAAAAGAAACTTTTTTTAAAAGGCACAACCGTCAATAACGATTGTGCCTTTTATTATATGTCATTGTCAGAGCTGCCCAAAAAGTTCTTTGAGGGTTGACTTCATAAAGGGATTCTTATCTTTATTTTGCCTGGGGACCCGGCTGTTCTTTATTGTGGACTCCGGGATTTTAAACCTGCTTATTGTTTGTAAATTTTAAACAATTAATTAATCTTATCGTCTTATAGGCAAGCGTTTCTGACTAAGTTTTATTAATTAACGAGGAACAATATGAAATATTTTTTGACGATAATTATCGCTGCGGTTCTTTTTTTAATGTTGTCAATGCCTATCTCTTTCGCTGATATCCTGTCGGCCGCGGAGCAGGGTGATTTGGAACAGGTAGAGCTTTTATTAAAAGAAAATCCGGAATCGGTCAATCAAAAAGACGCCCAGGGGTACAGCCCCCTTCACAAAGCGGCTTATAATAATCGCGCCGAGGTAATGGAATATCTTATTAATACCGGGGCGGATATGAATGCTCAATCCAGCAGCGGCAGTACTCCCCTGCACGGTGCCGCCTTCTACGGCCACCTGGAGGCAGTAAAAATTCTTCTGGAAAACGGCGCCGATTTCTCGATAAGTAACAGCGGTGGTTTTACGCCGCTGCTGGGGGCCTGCGCCGGGGGGCATCCCGAAATTGCCCGATTGCTTTTAGACCGGGGCGCCGATTTTAACGTCAGCACCGGCAACGGCTGGACGCTCCTCATTTATGCCGCCGGCAGCGGAAGTTCGGAACTCTGTCACCTCCTGATTGAAAAGGGGTGTGATGTCAATCTCGCCGCCCCCGACGGCACCTCGCCGCTGTCACGCGCCCTGTGGAACGTCGACAGTACCGTGACGGAAATTCTGGTCAGCCGCGGAGCCGATGTCGACGCTTTAACAGCCGACAGCCTGACACAGTTGTATTTTGCCGTCGCCTATCGCGAAAAAAACCTGGCGGATATGATGATCGATAAGGCAAAAATTTTCGATATCAAAAATAATTTTATGATGACCATGCTTCATTTTGCCGCCGCCCGGGGTTTTACGGACCAGGTCGAAAAGCTGATTGAAAAGGGTATCGATATCAACGCACTCGATATCAA
>JAFGNW010000133.1 GCA_016926795.1 Candidatus Zixiibacteriota bacterium | reverse complement strand
TATACGGAGCGGTCAAAAGGAAAATACGGTCAAGTCGCTCTATCCCGGCTCTTTCCAGAAACGGCTTCAGGATCTTTTCCTCTACCGGGTAATCACGGTCGAGTATATCGGTAATTATCAAATCCCCGCGGTTTTGACGGTTTTGTTTTATAATTCCCGCTACACCGCCGGGTATTTTTATCATATCCAGTTTCATACAGTCACTGCGGTCACCAAAGGCGGCACTGTAAAAAAGACCGATATTTAGAAAAATTAAAAGTAAAATAAAGACTACCCGTCTAAGCGATTTAACCGTTTGCGCCCTGACGACCAGGACCAGCAACAGGAAAAAAATCAGGATACCCAGAAAGGCAATATCGCTGCGGATAAAACCGGCGGATTTAAACACGGGTATATTCTCACCGCCGAGGATTTTCAAGATCTCGACCACCAGGTTCAAAACGATGTCGACGAGGGAACCGACCCACTGTCCCAAAAGGGGCAAAATCAAATCCGCTGTCAAAAGAACCAAAAGACCGAGTACTCCGACAGAAACCAGCGGGACGATAATCAGGTTGGCCAGCACCGACAGAGCCGGCACCCGTTCGAAATAATATAAAATCACCGGAGTCGAACAGACCTGGGCGACCAGGGAAATCATCACCGGAAGAACCAGCCAGCGATACCATCTTTTCGAATGATAAGGTTTGAATCGTTCCGACAACCGGGGAGTGAAATAAATCAGACCCCAGGCGGTCACGAACGAGAGTTGAAAGCCGACGTCAAAAAGCTGAGCGGGGTCGGCCAACAGGATAATCAGAGCGGTCAGGGCAATAATATGATTCAAATCGTAGCGGCGTTGAAAAAAACGGGCAGCCAAAACCAGCACCGCCATGACCGAAGCTCTCACCACCGACGGCTCGCCGTAAGAGAGCGCGCAAAAGACCGGGATAACCACCGCCAGGGCAGCGGTTCTCGCACCGCGACCGAGGCTGAAAGGCCTTAGAACAATCAGGAAAAACAAAAGCACCAGAGCTACGTTGGAGCCGGACACGGCCAGCAGATGGAACGTACCGCTGTCGCGGAACATCTGAAATATATCACCCGGAATATCTCTCGTCTCCCCTATCAGAAAACCGTTGGCCAGCGCGGCCGCGCGGGGCGAAAGGTTCCTTCGAAAACTGTCTTTGACGGCCTTCCTGAGTTTGTCCGTGAGTTGATAAAAACCCTTTTCCGGACGGCGATTCACGCGGATATCCAGGGCTGTAGGCAAATAGACAATCCCGAACACCCCCCGCATATTAAGGTAGCGGTGATAATCGAATCCGTCGTGCCCCTTCTCGGCGCTGACCTGGTAAACGCGACCGATGAAGCTGACCAAATCGCCCCGCTGCAAAGCGGTGGTGGTGTCCTCGATTTTCAGAAGGACCGCTCCGTTCACCCGGTGCGGCCGGTCGGAGACAACCGAGTCCAGAGAGATTTTTATTTCGGTTCGAGCTTCTTTGAGGTCGGGCCAGTCGGCCACCCGTCCGAAAAGATGATAGGTCTCCGTTTCAGATACTATACTGGAAAGGTGATACGGACCGGGGTCATAACAACAAAGACTGAAATGAAAAGCGGCGAAGGCACCCAGAGCCAGCCCGAAAAGCAATACTGCGATAATTTTCAACCGCCGATTAAAAACGACCAGACCGCTCAACGCTGACGCCAGACAAACCAGAAAAAGAAGCCATGCTGGCGGATGCCATCGGTCGGCGGCGAAAATACCGGCTACCGTGTACACGAGCAAAAAGTGACCGGGATATTTGCGGAACATAAAACCTATTCAGTTTTGTTTCCGCGGAACAGCCTTTCTTTAAGCAGGGTAAATTCTTTAACTCTGAAGATAAGACAAAGAACCATATAAATTATCACCCCTCCGATAACCGGGATGACCAGGTTTAAAAACCGGGCGAACATTTCCGGCGTGCTCCGGGAAAAATCAATCGGTAACAGCTTTGATACATATATCGCGAGAAAAGCCGCCAGGGCTATTCTCAGAATATTCAAAGATAAGGTATGAAATGAAATTATCAATCCTTTTTTTGGGATGAAATACACAAGCAAACCGAAATTTATAAGGGCTGCAACTGAGGTGGCTGCGGCCAGACCGGCGAAATTCAAAGCCTGGATTAAGGGGAAATACAGGGCCATATTTATCACGATGGAAAAAACGGATATTTTCATTGGCAGGCGCGAATCACCCAGGGCATAATAGACCGGAACTGTCACCCGTACCGCTGCGAACCCCACCAGCCCGTATGAATAATGCAACAGCGCCAGGCTGGTGTTATTGAGGTCCAGTTCCGAAAATGCCCCCCAATGGTATATCAGAGCCACTATTTCATGTCCCCACAAGGCCAGAATAAAGGCCGATGGCAGGATAAAAAGCATATTGAGATTGAGAGCTTCATAGAAGGTATCCCGGAGACCTTCCATATTACCCTTAGCCGCTATCTCGGAAGCCCGCGGCAGGGCCACCGTCCCCAGAGCCACAGCGAAAACACCCAGCGGAAAATGCATCAGGCGGAAAGAATAGTTCAAATAGGTGATTGACCCCTCGATAAGAAACGAAGCCAACAGAGTATTGACGAGAATATTGACCCTTCCGGCGGACATGCCCACAATCATCGGCAAAAACAGCCGGAGGACCTTTTTCAGGCTTTCGTCGATAAAATTGAAGTTGGGTCGGTATCGATACCCAATTTTAAAAAGCGAAGGCAGTTGTATCGCCACCTGCCCCACTCCCCCGACCAGCACCCCGATTGCCAGAGCGTAAATGGGCGCTGAAAGATACTTGTACAGGACTACCGTACAGACGATTATGCCAAGGTTGAAAATTGCCGGTGAAATAGCCGGAATTCCAAACCGCCCATATGAATTAAGCATGCCCATAATCATAGCCGAGATGGAGACCAGCAATAAATAAACGAACATCAGGCGGGTCAGGCTGACCGTCAGGTCGAATTTACCCGGCTCGGCGGTAAAACCGTGGGCGGATAAATAAATGATAATCGGGGTGGCGATTATCCCCAGGAGGACAATGAATCCAACCACCATCAATATGGCGGTCAGGACAATATTAGCCAGGGTAAAGGCCTCGCGGTCGGTTTCATTGACCATTTTTTCCTTGAAAACGGGGACAAAAGCCGAGGACAGCGCTCCTTCGGCAAACATATCCCGGAGCAGGTTGGGAATCCGGAAAGCGGTCACGAAAGCGTCGGTGGCCATGCCCGCCCCGAAAAAATAAGCCATTATCTGTTCGCGAATAAGCCCCAGAACCCGGGAAACCGCGGTGGCCGAAGAAACCAGGCCCGCCGATTTAAACAGTGAATTATTATTCTTAACCGTTGACAAAATGAATTTACCGTTTATATTAAAAGATTAACTTTTTTAGAAAGGATATATACATTGCCGAGTCATAAATCCTGTAAAAAACGGGTTAAAACCTCTGAAAAAGAGAGGGTGCGCAACCGGGCCGTACGCAGCCAGCTTCGCTCGGTTCTTAAAGACGTCCAGACTGCTTCGGTTAAGGAAGAAGCGGTCCAGAAGTTAAAGGAAGCCACGATTTTGCTGGACAAGGCTGCTTCCCGGGGCCTGATCCACAAGAAAAACGCCGACCGCAACAAATCCCGTTTAACCCGCAAGGTTAACAAACTGAGCTGATATTTATACTGCTTCATCATTGTTCAAAATAAATGCCTCGCCATTTTCAAAAGACGGGGCTTCTTTTTTATTATTCCCATTATAATAGCAATCGGGTTGAAAGTATCAACTTTTTTCTCAATAAAATGTTCATCGAGGGCCAGCACCATATCATCGAGTTCGGGATCGGACAGTTTCACCAGCAGCTTCTTGATTTTCAAAAACATGCTTAACTCATAATGTTTCAACTCAAGGAACCTTCCCGGGTAATGCTGGTGTAGTTCTTTAAGAGTCGCTATTTCCCTTTTCACGTACTTAAGCGCCGCCCGGGCGGCGAGCTGACCGGACAGCATGGCATTGACAATACCGGCCCCGGTCAGGGAATCCAGGACTCGGGCGGAATCGCCGACCACCAGCAGGTTCAGCCGGGCCAGGATATTCCGGCCCCGGTAACGGGGACAGGTCCCGCAGGAGGTATGACCCCGCTCCGCTTTACCGAACCTTCGCGCGACAAACCTATCCAGATAATAAACCGCGTCCCGCCCGCTGTTGATATCGGAAGGTACCCCGAGGCCGACGTTCGCTTCGGTCTCGCCGTGGGGAAATACCCAGGCATAACTGCGGGGGGCTATATCGCTGCCGAGGTGAAACTCGATAAGGTCCGGTTCTACCGATATATTTTTCAACCGGTATTGCAGCAGGGATTCGGTTTCCTTCAGATTCAGGCGGTTATCGAGACCGGCCTTACGGGCGATAGTTCCCTCCACCCCGTCGGCGGCGATGAAAATATCCGCCTCGATTGTCCGCTTTTTACCGGCGGCGTCAACTATGCTCAGGGATTTAAATCTTTTATTTTTTATGTGAAGTTCCTCGGCCCGGCAACGGCACGCCAGTTCCCCTCCCAGAGTTGTATATTCGACGGCCAAATCCCGCTCCATCCGGGGACGGTCGAGAACATAACCGGCCCGAGTGTAGTCCAAATCGAAATGATGACCGCAGGGGGCCACCAGTCTCCCGCGTTCTATTATGCTTTTAATCCATTCCGGACGGGGAGTGATAACGTTCTCAAACGACCGCCGGGGTACACCCTCGGCACAGTTGAGCGGCAGGCCGATAGTCGCATCTTTTTCCAGCAGCAGAACCTTCAATCCGGCCCTAGCACACTCCAGACCGGCGATCAGTCCGGCCGGACCGGCCCCGATAATTATGACCTCATACCTGGTATTCAAGTTCCAGCTCCAGGGCTTTAACCGGGCAAAAGAGGACACAGTCGCCACAATAAACGCACCGTTCCTCATCGCAGGTCAGACCTGCTTCAAACAGTTCCAGGGCGTCCGTCGGACAGACCGGGACACAACCACCGCAGTGCAGGCACTTTTCCGGGTCGATTTTGAACATGATTCAATCTACCCGGTCGGCAACTTTCGTTCAACAAATTTTTATATATTCAGGATGTATACCGTACCCTCGAGGAAAACGGTGCGGTTAGCTTGCTCCCGGTAGGCAATCAGTTCGCGAAGGAAAGATTCCTTCTCTTCGATGGGTATTTCCGAGTCGAGCACGGAAAGAGGGAAATCGACGTTAACCACCCGGCTACATGAAAAGACCTTTACAACGTCTGGAGGAAAAAGCCGCTCCGAAACCGCGGCGTTTTTTAAATCTTCCAGGCTGAAAGCCGGCAGGACGACCGTGTTGTCCAGATACCGGGTTTTAAGGATACTATTGGTGCCGTGCAGGCTGTCGAGGAAAGGCACATAACAGCCCCGGTTTAAAACCGCCCGGAAGACGGTTTCCAGAGGCAGCGGACAGCCACTGCGGGACGGTTGTCGGAAATAAACCCAGAGCGGAGCCCGGTTCCGGAAGGAAAAACAGACGGGAATATAACCAGCCAGGTAAGTCGTCTCTTTATCGCAGATTATCACCTGGCGGGGAAATTCAAGGGCATAATGCCGTAAATCTTCGGCAGTAAAATTAATTAAACCGAGCTTTTGCGGCAACAAGCGCAGGTCTTCGTCCCGACAGACCTGGACCGGAAAATGTTTCAAGCCCGCTGCCAGCATGGTACTGTACAAGCCGGTCTGGCCCAGCAGTAAATAATTATCTTCCGATAAACGCGTCACCATGAAGGGGTGTTTTATCAGGGTCATTTCATTGACGTTCATATCATCCGGAATCAGTTTCGGCTCGTACCATTCATAAGTATAAATCTGATCCGAGTGCAGAATCTTGATCTGTGAAAGAAGGCTGTTTCTCATAATGCTGATTTCAAAGCAAGGTTTATGCCTTGTTGAAATTCCATATATTAAGTTATTATTATCCAATATTTTATTTTTTTGATAGCCGGTTTATTATCTTTATTTCAAGTCTATCAGAAAATATTTCAACAAGTCCCAGAGTCGGCTTTCATAAAATATGCAAAGCGCTTACCTTTCATGGGCTTATATTGAATTAAAGGGCTTAAAGGATAATCCCTTTCTGAAAAGGTTTTATATTTATTTTTTTCTTCTCGTCTAAATCAAAATCAAGTTTAACTTCCTGATTTTCCGGTAGTGAGGGGTAGTCGGCCGGTGAAATCAACGACCGATTCTTTTCTTTTTCGATATATCTGATGGCAATGGTGTATTTGGCGGAATACTGTTTCAGCATTTTATATTTCGGGGAATCCTGGGCTAAATGTTTCCCTTTGCCGGTGAAAGAAAATACGAACTCGGGCAGAGATGAAAAGACCCGAAGGGCGGTAATCTTTTCACGGGCCAGGGATGTCGAGATAAATTTTAAAAGGGAAAAGAAGGCGGCAAATTCAAGTTCCACCGGGTCCCCCTCGACGCGGCATTTAAAAAGGATACCGAGCGCCGGGATGGCAAAAGTTGTCAGTCCCCGGCTGAAGCCGTTTTTTTCAAGGTACGGGTCAAGGGACCGGTTTTGAACAGCTCCGATATAACAATCAAGATTTTTATCCTCAGTAGTCATGAACCGTTACAGAGCAAGGATAATGCCGGTCGCAGCTGATGAGTATTAGTTAATTATTATATTGCGGGACAACGAATTATATGCGTCGATGGTTGCCGTTATGATATTGAGCAGGGAAATTTCAAAAAAGATGAAATTTTTTATCTATTTCTTTCAACCGATTGAACCAGGATTTCTTTCAATTCGGGCCGGGCTTCGAGATATTTACCGGTAGCCTCGGCAAAAGGTTCGCCGTTTTCATCGAGAGCCGCTCCCTCGGTAAAATACAACCGTCCTTTGGTTCTGGTCACGCGTCCGGTCAGTTTGATTTTATCACCGGTTTTAACCGGTTTTATAAACTTGATTTCGATTTCGGCGGTAACGGCGTAAATTTCCCGGGCCAGGATAGCCTTAATCATAACTTCGTCAAGCAACGTGGAAATTATTCCGCCGTGGAAGATGCCGCGATAGCCTTCGTAGATTTCATCGGCGGTGATTTCGCTGACCACCCGGTCACCGTCGAAGAAGAACCGGGCTTTCAGACCGCATGCATTTTTATCCCCGCAGACAAAACAGCCGCTGTATTTGAGAACTTCTTTCATAAAGGAATATATAGCATGCCTCGACCGGAATGTCAACGGTGGGGATAAAAAAAGCCCGGCTGAGAAGCCGGGCTGGTTCGAATTTCTAAAGTCTACTGTTGATTGAAATCACAGAAATCACAGGTGTATTCGGCTTGTTTGGTTCCCAGAGTAACGACCGCGCTGGCCACGCCGTTCTCAAAAGTGAGAACGAATTCCCAGTTGGTGATACTGGGGTCACTTTCGCCTAACTGATAGGTTAGTTCAACCGTCGCGGTAATCGTACCGCTGTAAGGGCAGCCGAAATTGTAATCACCGTCAATATTCTCAACCTTGAGATTGCTGAGAGTGAGCTGAATATCGAAATCCCGCTGAACGGTGATAAAGTCGTTGATATCTCGGGATGTCACCTGCAGGCTGGTAGTCCCGGTCACCGTGGTCGTATCCGCATCAACATCATACAGGGTGATGTCGCCGTTGTTACTGTAATTGCAGAACGACACGGTGGTGTCGAGGTTTTCGAAATCCCAGTTGTGCCTGATGTTCAGAGCATCGGCATTCCTGGGGGAATCCTGGAAAACACCGTTCTGGAGGAAACGGATGGAATCCAGTACGACATTGCTGTACCCGGCCGCCAGGTCGACATCGGAAGTGTAAACGAGGTACCATTCATCGGAAATCACAACCGAATCCGGTTCGACCGCGGAGTAGAGAACCAGCGAGGTCGAGGTATCGGCGTTGACGTCGTTACCGATGTCGATAATGTTCAGGCAGGTATGGAAAACCGCCAGGGTCGAATCGATAAAAGCATCGACTTGCTCTTGTGTTTCATCATACTGGTCATGGATAATGGCATTGCTGTTGGCGGTCGTGGTTTTGTCGTCCGAACAACTCCCGAACATCAATCCCAAGACGGCCAACAGGGTCAGACCCACAACAAAGAAAAATTTGGAAGAACGCATTAGGGCGACTCCTTTCTCTTGTTCCCCGCCGTGGGTCTCAATCTTCGGCTATGTTTATTTTGACAGAAAAACCATGATGGCTTTTTGTATGTGCAGCCTGTTTTCCGCCTCGTCGAAAACAACCGAGTGCGGTCCGTCCATAACCTCGTCGGTTATTTCTCTCCCGCGTTCCGCGGGCAGACAGTGCATCACGATAGCTTTTGGATCAGCCCATGCCAACAGAGAACTATTCACTTGATATTTTTTTAACTTTTTCTCTTTCTCCTCTGCCAGATGTTTTTGCCCCATAGAGGCCCAAACATCGGTATAGATAACATCGGCATCGGTGACGGCTTCTTTAGGATCGGTTGTCAGCAAAATTTTGCTGTCGGAGTTGCTTTTAGCCCTCTCCAGAATGCCGGCGTCCGGCAGAGTGTCTTCGGCTGTGCCTATCCTTAAATCCAGGGGTATTAACGAGGCCAGATTAAGCCAGCTGTTGGCAACGTTGTTACCATCGCCCAAATAGGCTACCTTATAGCGCTCTTTGGGCTCCAGATGCTCCAGAACCGTGAAATAATCACCCAGAATCTGGCAGGGATGAACCAAGTCGGTCAGGCCGTTGATAACCGGCACCGAGGCGTATTTCGCCAGTTTTTCGACATCATCCTGAGCGTAAGTACGAATCATGATCATGCCCACGTACCGGGAAAGGACCCGGGCGGCATCGGCCACCGATTCCCGCTGACCGAGCTTGATTTCATTGTCGGTGATGTACAGGGCCAAACCGCCCAACTCAAAGATCCCGACTTCGAAAGACACGCGGGTTCTCAATGAAGCTTTGGTGAAAATACAAGCCACCGCTTTTCCCTCAAGAGGCCGGGGAGCGATTTCTTTCCGCTTCATTTTCCCGCATAAATCGAATATTTCCCGCACCTCCGCGGCGTTCAGGTCGGTAATCCGGCAAAGTGAACGAGGCATATCTTCTCCTTTCAGGGTTAATTATTGATTAAATTTTCGTAGAATTATACTTATTAAACTTTCAAAGTCAAGCAGCCTGTGCAAACCTTGAACAGCTTTATTTATAACTTAAAACTTGCAATTTGGAACACGGAAGCCAATATTACGTATGGTATTTTAGAAGAATTTGATAATAAAGGATGTTTTTTATGATGAATAAAAAAATCCCGATATTTGGCTTGTTGCTGGTGGTTTTCGGGATGCTTTTTCTTCTGAATACTTTCGATATCGTTTATTTTACATTCAGTGATATGCTCCGGTTTATGTTGCCGGTTCTTTTAATCGCGCTGGGGTTCTGGTTGATAATTCGCAAAAAACGAGAGGAACAGCGCTACCATAGCGAGAGTAATTATCAGCATTACGGAGCCCGACAGGAATTCACCGGCACTTCCGCAGATACCGGTCCTTCGATGAAAACCGGTTTCGACGCCGCTCCCCCTCCCCCACCGTACCCGCCCGGCGGACAGACCGACCGCTCCGGTCAACGGGTCTCCGCTTCTCCCGAGATGGAACCGGGAAGGATAAAATACAGCAAGGTCCTGGGCGATATCTATGTCGATTGTCAGGGAATCAACCTGCAAAACATCGTCGTTTCGATGGGCGTGGGTGATATTGAATTAAAATTGCACGGCGGCATTCTCGAACCGGGTCTCAACCGCATGATTGTAACCGGCTTCGTCGGCGATATCCGCATCCTGATACCCAAAGATATGCCCGTTTTTGTCCACAGCTCCTGCCTGGTCGGGGACATACACCTGTTCGGCAATACCACCTCCGGCTTCAGCAACGATCTCGACGGCCAGACCGCCGGCTACAACTCCAGTGAGAATAAACTCTATATCGCCATAAATCATTTTATCGGGGACATCAAGGTTTACAACGTCTGACCGTTCCCGGCCATCTCAATCGTAACCCGCCTATAAAATATACCGGCTTAAATCCTCATTCTCGACAATATCGGCAAGTTTACCGTCAACCATCCGGGGGGTGATATTGACTTTCTTTTTTGTCACCGGCGGCTCGAAGAGAATATCCTCGAGCAGGGTGGTCATCACCGTGTGCAGGCGGCGCGCCCCGATATTCTCCGACTCGGTGTTGACCTTCTCAGCTATTTCGGCGATTTTCTTGATGGCGCCCGGGGTAAAATTCAATTCCACGTTTTCGGTCTTCAGCAGAGCTTTATACTGTTTAATCAGGGCCACCTTCGGCTCGGTAAGAATACGCTCGAACTCGGCAGCGGTCAGGGAATCCAGTTCGACCCGAATGGGAAAACGTCCCTGAAGCTCCGGGATCAGGTCGGCCGGTTTCGAGGCGTGAAACGCCCCGGCGGCGATGAAGAGAATGTGGTCGGTGTGAATCATGCCGTATTTGGTCATCACCCCGGACCCTTCCACGATTGGCAGAATATCCCGTTGCACGCCCTCGCGGGAAACATCGGGGCCGGTGCGGCTGTCGGAACCGACAATCTTGTCGATTTCGTCGATGAAGATAATGCCCGCCTCGCGCACCCGGTCCATAGCCTCGGTGATAACCTCATCCATATTTACCAATTTTTCCAGTTCCTCGCTCATGATAAATTTGCGAGCCTCACGAACCGTCATATGGCGCCGCCTGGTTTTCTTGGGCATCAGGCCGGAAAACATTTCCTGGAAATTAACCCCCAACTCCTCCATGCCCATCGGTGAGAAAATCTCCACCACCGGGAACTGAGACTGGGGCGTCTCCAGCTCCACCTCTCTTTCATCCAGCTTACCCTCGAGAAGCTTCCGGCGAAACTTTTCCCGGGTGGTGCCGATGGGTTCTTTCTCCATTTCGTCGAAACCGATCTTTTCCGCCTTGGCCTTAGGTCCCAGAAGTATATCCAGCAGTCTTTCGATGGTGTTTTTTTCGGCTTTTTCGTTGAGGGCGCGGGATTTTTCGACTTTAAGCATATTGACGGCGATATCCACCAAATCGCGGACCATAGATTCCACATCACGGCCGACATAACCGACCTCGGTAAACTTGGAGGCCTCTACCTTGATAAACGGCGCCCGGGCCAGGTCGGCCAGGCGGCGGGCGATTTCCGTCTTTCCCACCCCGGTGGGACCGATCATGATAATATTATTGGGCATTATCTCCCTTCGCAGTTCTTCCGGGGCGTGCTGGCGCCGCCAGCGGTTGCGCAGAGCGATGGCTACCGATTTCTTGGCGTTGTCCTGGCCGATGATATATTTATCCAGATGTTCGACTATCTCACGGGGCGTCGGGTAATCATTCTTCATTTTATCGTTTCCACTTTTATGTTATTGTTGGTAAAGACACAGATGTCCGCGGCGATTTCCAGCGCCTTGCGCGCGATTTTATCGGCGGGCATTTTGGGATTGGCATAAATCAGCGCCCGGGCGGCGGCCAGGGCATAAGTCCCCCCGGAACCGATAGCCACGATGCCGTCGTCGGGCTCGACCACGTCGCCGTTGCCGCTGATTAAAAAGATATGTTCCTTGTCCGTCACGGCGATAACCGCTTCGAGTTTCTGGAGAGCCTTGTCGGTGCGCCATTCTTTGGCCAGTTCCACCGAAGCTCTGGGAAGGTTTCCGGAAAATTCCTCGATTTTTTTCTCGAACAATTCGAACAGCGCCAGGGCGTCGGCGGCCGTACCGGCGAAGCCGGCCAGGATATTACCCTCCCGCATGGTGCGTATTTTTACGGCCTTGGATTTCAGTACCGTATCGTCAAAAGTAACCTGGCCGTCGCCGGCCATGGCGGCTTTACCGTTATGAATCAAACCGATTATGGTGGTGGCTCTTATTTTCATATAATTACCTCACTATTTTTTCGTGCCCGACCGGGGGTGAGCTTTTTGATAGACTCTTTTCATCACCTCCGCGGTAACATGGGTATATTTCTGGGTGGTGGACAACGATGCATGGCCCAGCATTTCTTTTATTAACATCAGATCCGCACCGTTTTCCAGAAGGTGGGTGGCGAAAGAATGGCGCAGAGTATGGGGCGTGAACGAGATGCCTTCGAGGCGGGCGAATTTGTTGACCAGGCGGTTTATCGACCGCATCGAAAGCGCCCCGCCACGGCGGTTGAGAAAGAGCTGCGATGCCGGCGACGACAATCCCGACACAAACGCCTCGCGGAGCGGCAGGTAGCGGTACAAATCCTCGAGTGTTTTATCCCCCACCGGGACCAGTCGTTCCTTGTTGCCCTTGCCGACAACGGTCAGCAGGCCGCGTTTCTTGTCGAAATCGGCCAGCTTTATCCGGGCCAGTTCCTCGCGGCGGATACCCGTCACGTAAAAAAGGGCTATCATCAGAAAATCGCGCCAGTAGAAAAAGCTCTTTTTATCTTCGCGGGTGTTGTTGTGCTCCAGGAGCCGGATTGCCTCCGGCTGGGGAATAAAACGCGGCAGGGCAGTCGAAAATTTCACCCGCGGAATCCTGAATAAATAAGCCCTGTATTTTGGCTGCGAGGAAAGAAATTTCTGAAAACTGGACAGGGACGATAAAAAGCGGGCCAGGGAACGGTTGGATATTTTCATCTCGGTTTTCTGCCGCAGGTAAATACGCAGGAAGAGCGGGTCGTTTTTGGGCGAGCCGGGCATGTCCCGGTGCTGGTGCTCTAGAAATTCGACCCAGGGTCGCAAATCGCGGCGATAAGCCGCCAGAGTATTGGCCGAGCGGTGGCGTTGTTGTTCCAGATAGATTAGAAAATCGTTGAGAGCTTTTCGCAACATGAAAATATAATATTTAAAAAAGGCATTGGGGTCAATGCCTTTTAACTTTTACGAACGGATATTAATTAAGATTTTTAGTTAACCGCGTTTTCTTCGGCCACTTCCTTGACTATCTCGTGCTTGCATTCGGGGCATTTGAGATATTCGCCCTTGATTTTGGAGAATTTTTGAAGCATGTAAGAATTGCCGCATTCGGGGCATTTTTCCTTGACCGGCATATCCCAGCTGGCGAAATCGCACTTGGGATATTTAGTGCAGCCGTAAAAAACCCGACCGCTCTTGGTCTTTTTCTCCAGAATCTCGCCCTTACAGCCCTTTTTAGGGCAGGGAATACCGAGCGTAATCGGCTTGGTATTTTTACATTCGGGATAAGCCGAACAGGCCAGGAAACGACCGAAACGACCGGTCTTGACGACCATATCGGAGCCGCACTTTTCGCATTTAACATCGGTTTTGAACTTGTCTTCCTCGCCCGGCAGGGGTCGGGTAAACTTGCAGTCGGGGTAAGCCGAACAGGCCAGGAAACGGCCGTTACGACCCCATTTTATCACCATTGGCGAACCGCATTTTTCACATTCGATATCCGTTTCCTCGGTCATTGAGGCTTTGATTTCTTTTTCCCGGCCCTTGAGTTCATCGATAGTTTCCCGGAAGGGCTTGTAGAAACTGCCGATTACTTCCACCCAGTCGTCGCTGCCTTCCTCTACCAGGTCGAGCTGTTTTTCCATGTCGGCCGTGAAACTGACGTTGAACAGGTTGGGGAAATTCTCTACCAGGATTTTATTGACAGCCACACCAAGCTCGGTAGGATGGAGCTTTCTTTCTTTCAAATCCACGTATTTCCTGTCTTTGATGGTGGAGATGATAGTCGCATAAGTCGAGGGGCGACCGATCCCGTCCGCTTCCAGACGCTTGACCAGCATGGCTTCGGAATAGCGCACCGGGGGTTTGGTGAACGACTGGGTAGGCAGGAGTTTTATAAGGTCCAGATTTTCGTTCTTTTTCAGGGCGGGTAACGCCTCCAGCCCATTATCGCCGTTACCGTTTTCATCGGGTTCTTTGGTTTCGTGATATACCCGCAGGAAACCGTCGAAAGTAAGCTTCTGCACCGAAGCCCTAAACAGGTACTTGCCGGCGGTAATATCGACCGTGGTAACGTCGTACCGGGCGTCGGACATCTGGGCGGCAACAAAACGGTTCCATATTAATGAATACAGCTTGTACTGCTGGGGGGTCAGATGTTTTTTAATCTTATCCGGCGGCAGGTTGAAATAGGTCGGACGGATGGCTTCATGGGCGTCCTGGGAATTTTTCTTGTTTGCATAAACGTTGGGTTTGGCGGGAAGATAATCTTCACCGAAACTGCTGTCGATAAATTCCCGCACCCCTTTAATGGCTTCTTTGGCAACGCGGGTGGAATCGGTACGCATATAGGTAATCAAACCGGTCGGACCGTCGTCGTTGATTTCCAGGCCTTCATACAGTTTCTGCGCCGTAGCCATAGTCTGTTTGGGCGAAAAACCGTAAACTTTGGCCGCTTCCTGCTGCAAAGTGGAGGTTATAAAGGGCGGTGAGGGTTTTCGGACTTTATCGGTTTTCTTAATATCGGAAACGACATAACTTTCTTTGTCCAGTTCGGCGAGAATCCTGTCGGCCTGTTTTTTCGAATCGATGGTGATTTTGTTTTTGCCGCTGTCGCCGGCTTTGACCACCGTTTTGTTGTCGATTTTGAAAAGGCGAACGGTCAACTGTTCTTTCTTACGGTTGGCCAGAATCGCCTGAATCTGCCAGTATTCAGCCGGTACGAAATTGTTGATTTCCTCTTCGCGTTCACACACCAGCCTCAGCGAAACCGATTGAACCCGTCCGGCAGACAGGTTGCGGGCTACCGTTTTCCAGAGAAAAGGCGAGACGATATAGCCGACCAGGCGGTCAAGAACGCGGCGGGCCTGCTGAGCAAAGACCAGATTATTGTCAATCTCGCGGGGATTTTTGATGGCTTCCAGCACAGCGGCTTTGGTAATCTCATTGAAAGTTACCCGGACAAAATCGGCTTTGGAGCTTTTCAGGCTGTTGGCGACGTGCCAGGCGATTGCTTCACCCTCGCGGTCCGGGTCGGGCGCAAGGTAAATTTTACTGGCTTTCTTGGCGGCTTTTTTAAGTTCGCTAATGACCTTTTCCTTGCCTTTGATGATCTTGTACTCCGGCTTAAAACCGTTCTCAACATCGACCCCCAGGGCGGATTTAGGCAAATCGATTATATGTCCGACAGTGGACATGATGTCGAAATCTTTCCCCAGAAAGCGACTGAGAGTTTTGGATTTGGCGGGTGATTCTACGATGACAAGGTTTTTGGCCATAACGGTTCCTAAATCTGTTTATAAAGTTATAATATTATCCGATTAATTTTTCTCGGGACGCGCGAACTCTATCTTTCCTTCCACCAGTTCCTTGAGAGCCACCATCGTTATTTTCCGGGCTTCGATATCCACCGTGGCGTCCTCTTCCATTTTTTCCAAACTCGCCAATCGCTGCAGGTTCAGATGACGGGCATGTTGAGCCGCGATTATCACGGCTTCATAACGATTACAGGACAGTTTTTTAAAATCATCGGTAGGTACTATCGGCATTTTATCCTCCTTCTAAATATATCAGTAACCAATTTTTTTCTTAATTTGTTTCTTATTAATGTAATCAATGCGACAATTATGCGCCCTGATGATACTCAGGACCTCCTTCACTGCCACATTAAGTTCCTTGTTTATAACGACATAATCAAATTTTTCGAACAGGGCTATCTCTTTTTTGGCGTTTTCAAAACGAACCAAAAGCTGCTCGCGGGTTTCGGTCCCTCGCTTCTTCAATCGCCGTCTGAGTTCCGTAACCGACGGCGGCAGGACAAAAATCGTGATTGCATCGGGATATTCTTTTCGCAACCGGAACGCTCCCTGAACATCGACATCGAGAATAACTACTCCGCCCTTTTCCCTGATGCGCTCCAGCGGTGCGCGGGGCGTACCGTAACGATACAGGTGCACTTTGAAATGTTCGGCGAAAAAATCCCGGCGGGCAAGTTCCATGAATTTTTCTTCGCCGACAAAATAATATTCTCGGCCGTTGCGCTCGCCGATGCGCGCTTTGCGGGTGGTAAAGGATACCGAAAAAGTCCAGCCCTTTTTGCGGCGAGCGGGTGAAAGCAGTTTGCGACAGATGGAGCTTTTGCCGCCGCCCGACGGTGATGATATGATGACAATCTTGCCCGGTTTAGGTAAGTCCATGAACGCGGTTTCTCTTTTTATTCAATATTTTGAACCTGCTCCCGAAGTTTCTCGATTTCTTCTTTGAGATGAATCACCTGGGAAGATATGGAAAACTCGGAACATTTGGCGCCGATCGTGTTGGTTTCGCGATTCATCTCCTGAAGAATGAAGTTAAGTTTTTTCCCTATCTGTTCCTTCTGTTTCAGGGTCTTGCCGAACTGTTCGATATGGATTCTAAGGCGGGTCAGTTCCTCGGTAATATCCGTCCGGTCGGCAAACAAAATAACCTCTTCTTCCAGACGGTTGGCGTCAGCCAGGGGTGTGTCGAGCAATTCCTTGATTCTGCGCGTCAGTTTCTCCCGATAAACGTCTACGGCGTTAGCCGATTTCTTTTCAATTTCCGCAGCGGTCCTGTCCATTTGCGCCAGTCGTACTTTCATTTCCGAGGCCAGCGCCCGGCCCTCCTGCTCGCGCATGACTATCATCTCCCCGATAGCCTTTTGGATAACCTTCTGGAGTTTTTTCCAGATGCCGTCCAGGTCATAGGTCAGAAGTTCGGGCTCAGCCACATCCGGCAGCAGTAAAAGGTCCCGGATGGTTAACTCACCGGCCAGCTTAAGACTTTTCTTTAAGGACAAAAGCTGACGGTAATATTCCCTGACCGCTTTTTCATTAATAGTATATTTCCCCGGTACGCTCTCGGACTCTTCCAGTTCCACATTAATATTGACCTTACCCCGGCTTATCTTTTCCGCCACCAGTTCCTTAATTTTTATCTCCAGGGAGTAAAGTTGCCGGGGGAGTTTGATATAATAATCCAGGAAACGGCTGTTGACACTGGATATTTCTACGATAAATCTGCCCAGTTTGGTTTTAAGTTCCGCGTGGCCGTAACCGGTCATAGAATTCATAACGTCAAATCCTTATTGAAATAGGCACAAAAATAGAACTAAAAGAAAAAATGTCAACCGTTATTCTCGATTCAGTTTATATAATTTACTAATTTGACAATGTTTATGATTTTTTCAGGTCGATAAAAGTACCCGTCGGGGTTTCTTTCAATGACGGCTCCGTAAGTCCGGAAAGACTTGCCAGAGCGGACCTTATGCGTTGTGCCGATTCTTCGATAACCCTGATTTTCCGGTCGATTTCGGGCGCCAGGCGATACCCGTTGTGCAACAGAAGTTCGGTTTCACCCAAAATGGTCATCAATGGATTGTTTATCTCGTGAGCCAGAGTACTGACCGTGAGCTCAATAATCTCTTTTTCTTCTTTTGAATCACTCTTTTTCCGAGCAGTTTTAAATTTAATTTTATGAGCAACCGGACTGATTAATTTTTCAATCAAACAGGCCAACCCTTTCTGAAAATCATCCTCTTTGAGAACGAAATCCGTTGCCCCGGACTCTAATGCATTCTCCGACAAGTGATTAGTGTCATTTGAGGCCAGTAAAATTATTTTCAGGGTTGGCATTTCCCGATGCAAACGCTTAATATAGTCCAACCCCTCACCCCAGGACGGATTATAGTCAATCAGGGCAATATTATAAACGTTACGTCTCAGTTCATCGCGGGCAAACTCAGCCGATTGAAAGGTTGCCACAATACATTGCGGCAATTTGTCTGCCAGCTCCCGTTTAATAAGCAGGGCGTGATATTTATTGTCCTGCAGTAAAAGCAGGCGGATTTTTTTTGGCACTTGCAAGTCTCCGTCTTAACCCTGAATGACAGGCAACACCAGCTTAACCCGGTTGCCTTCCTCGACCGCGGCGTTCAGACTTATCCGACCGCCCAGACTTTCCACCAGTTGTTTGATTATAGCCGGTTCGCCGGTTTTATCGGCGGTCGCGGGCTGATTCTTTATCGGCAGGGTAGTGAAGAAATCAAAAAACTGTTTCCGGTAACTTTCGGAAATAGCCGGGCCGTCATCGAAAATCTCAATCTCACAGCGATTGTTGATAATCCGGGCGTTAACGGTGATTTCGAATTTATTCCGGTCGGAAAACTTGATAAGGTTGCAAAGGACATCACGCAAAATCTGGGCGATTTTGTTGCGCCAGGTCTTGATTTTGGGCATGTCGTTCATTTTCAAATTGACCGTTACCCCGGGAAAAACGGTCTGTAACTCCTGCAAGACCTGGTTGACCGTCAGGTTCAAATCGGTCAGGCGCGGCACCTCGAAATCTTCACCGGTGGTAATATGCCGGGCCAGGTTTTCCAGCAGGCATTCCAGTTTGGACAGGTTGTCTTTAAGGCACAACAGGTAGAAATTGCCATCGGACTTTAACTGGTTGTAAAACTCGTGTCCGAGTTTGTCCGAAAAACCGACCGCGGTCTTGAGAAAAGCCTTGAGTTCTTTAACCAGCAGGGTCAGTAATTTATATTCGAGGGCTTTTGAGTAACTTTCCTGGTTCATCATCTCCAGCGGCGAGAACAACAGGCAGGCGGCGATATCACTCCCGGCCAGTGCCTGCTTAAAAATTGTCAGCAGCGTTTTGTGCCCACCCGGAAGATTAACAACAATATCAAAATCGACCTGTTGATTTTCCCCGTTGAGTTCGATAAAAGTCCCGATGCTGCGGGCCACCTCCGGGGAATTGTCCCGGGCCAGGGAGTCCGCCAACCCCCGATAATGACCGGTCAGGCTTTCCCTTCCGAACAGTTTTACCGCTTCGGCGTTGCGGTCACGAATCATACCCGAAGTATCCGTCACCAGCGCCCCGATACCCAGGGTATCCAGGAAATTGAGGGTGAAGCTGACGTCGTCCGCCAGGACGGCTTCCCGTCCCGGTTTTTGATAACGTAATCTCAGATCTACCAGTCTGACCGCCAGGGAGGTACGAAAAGTCGCCTCGGCGGCGGCTTCAGTTGATAAATCATCGGCAAACACCAGACGCAACAAGTACCCGTCATCAAGGCCCATTCGTATAACATACTCAGCCGGGGCGGCGCCTTCCCGCTCGACCGCCTGTTGCACGTTTTCCCGGTCGGTGAAAGAGTATGTTTCGCCGGTTTGCGCCGCGCGCAGATGCAGCGGTCCGGCGACGGTCTGGTCGCCCTCAAAAGGTAACGTGCTGCTGTCGAGATTCAGCCGGTCGTTTTCGATTTTATATATAAAAACCGCGTCCGCCCGCGTGAAATTCCTAAGCTGGCAGACGAGCTCGTTGTTGCTGTACGGAACGTCGGAGGCGAGAAACTCCTTGAGAAATTTTTCATAGTCGTCAACCGCTATATCAGCCGTCTCGGTAATTCGGTCGATGGTACCGGCGTTAATGATTATCTGGAAATTAACTGGATTCCCGGCGATAAAATTCAACGAGACGACCACCGTGGCGGGAATTACCTGCCCCAGGCGGTTGACCAGGTGAATATTGGCGGTTTCGAAAAAGGATTCGTAATGATTTCGATGCACCAGCAATTGATTGAAAACTTCATGGTCGGTTTCTTTGAGAAAATCCAGAAATAGTTTTCCGAAAAGTTCTTCTTTGGTGTAACCCAGGATTTTTTCAATCCCATCATCGATATAAACAAATCGACCTTTCAGGTCGATTTTACATACGGCGCATCGTTTGATGCGGGCTTTGACCCCGGCTGTTTCCGTCATGATATATTATTTATCCTGTTACCGTTAAAAATCTTACTTACATAATCCAGCGGTTCCATATATGAGCACCGGCTGCCGGAATGCCGGCCTACCCAAAATGCACCAGTACATTAATACATCGGCTAAAGGAGGATATTTGTTGAGAAAACCCGAATCTTTTTTTAAGCGTCCCAAACAAACCGGTCATGCCCGCCCACAACCTGTTCGTCAGTTCTATCTTATTTCAATTGAATGCGTTAGAAGGATGATTAACGGCTCTCACAAAAGGCCGGATAAAGGTCGGTCGGCGGATAATAGCGGAAGCGAACCGGCTTGAAAAAGCAGTAATTATTCCCCCGGTTAATATCGTACAGACAGTGTCGAGGGTCGAGTATAACCGCCAGCGGTTCTTCCGGCAGGACTTTTGAAAAACCGGCGACGCCCTCCCGAAAGGTATCCCTTCTTAAAGTATCGTACAGGGTGTCGACTCTGGATACCAGGAACGCTATTTCAAGCGGGAGAATCAGTTTGTTTTCGTTTATAATTGTGCCGGACACTTTCACGCCACCGGCTACTCTTTCAGATTTCACCTTTCCTTCGAAGCGAAACTCGCCGAAGGCATCGGGTTGCAACCAGACCTCAAAAAACCAGTCTAAGTTGTTTTCGCGATCGGTATTCACCGCCCTATAAAATCGCTCTAATGATGCAACCTGATATTTGTTATCGTCGACAAAACGTCGCAGGCTTTCTGACCAGGTTTTGTCCCCTGTTAAATAACATAACATATACAGCCGGGCGGGCAAGTTTTTAAAAACATGCTCGTATGTTTTTAAATCATTCTCTTCGAAAAATCGTTCGCGGATGACCTTCTCATATATCTCAGCCAAACGGTAACCCTCGGCGTCGTACTGTTCATACAGCAAATCCCAGGCGGAAAAAACCGCCAGGGCTTCGCGGAATTTATCATCGGTTAAATTGTCCGTCATTGTTTCCGGCAACCAGCATCGCGCCAGGGACACCGCCAGGTGAACATACAGCAGGTCGGGATTATCAATGTCGTCGGGGATAACAATAAAGGTTTCGGAACCGACCGGTTCAGACTTTTCGTTACCGGAGATAATTATCAATTCCCGATAAGGGAAAGCTACCAGTTTTTCACGGTAACGGCTGATAATCTGCCCGGCTGTGAAAGCGGCATACCCCTGCCAGAGTCCGGCCTGTTCGGGCCGGTACACCGCCCTTATCAGGGTGCCGTCCGTCTGTGAGCGGTCCTCGATAAATTTCCGCCCCAAAACGAAGGGGAACGCGGTCACCCCCTGGGTGCGCCAGTAATATTTCTTATACCCTTTTTCAAAAACCGGTTTATAAACTTTCCCCGGCTGAGCTTCAAAGGAACGATTTAAAATATCCACATAAACGGCTTCGTCCCTGATGGGGAGTACAAAACCATAATGTTCCTTTTCATTCAGGAAATATCCCGCTCCGATAACGGTATAAGCGCTGTCCACCTGCAGCCCGACCCGGTACAGACCGTAATCATACGGTCGGGTGCCGGAAAATTTATTTTTCTCAATAGACCAATATCCGTTGTTATACAGGCAAATCCTCGGGTGCCAGCGGTCGAAAAGAACCGGCTTTTTAATCGGGTCAATGATAGATTCTATACCCGTTAATCTCGTTTCGAAAACAAATATAAAAAAACCTTCCTCCCCGGGTACCAACGGAGCCGGCAGAAAAACCTGCATCAGGGAACTGTCGAGCATTACGGGACTTCGCTTTAACGGGGCGACGTTATACAGCAGCGTATCAACTCGGCAATAACCGTGTTCAAGTCGACGCATCAAATCAACCGAGTTACTGTCAACGGTCAGACTCGATAACGCCGGCAACTCGCCCGGTGAGTAACTGTTATAACCGAGGTCGAAATACACGCATGTAAGCGTGTCATCGGACAGATTCCGATAATGAAGTTCCACTTTTCCTTTAACGGTCAGAGTCCGCGGAAAAATTTCCGCCTTGATGGAATAACGCGGCTGGTATTCCACCAGAACGCGGGTCATGGGAAGGATATCGTCGGTCTGAGGGTGAACGTGCTGCGACTGAACGTGAACGTTCAGATTGACAAATATCAGTAAAGAAAAAATCAGATAAAGGAGATGCTTTCGTATAACCACGTTACAGCACTTTTCCCAGAAATTCACGGGTTCGTTGGTTTTGAGGGTTATCCAGCACCTGTTCGGGGGTGCCCTCTTCGACGATTTTGCCTTCGTCGATGAGAATAATCCGGTTAGCGACCTCGCGGGCGAAACCGATTTCGTGCGTCACCACCAGCATGGTCATGCCCTCTTTCGCCAGCTGTTTCATGACTTCGAGCACCTCGCCGATCATCTCCGGGTCGAGGGCCGAGGTTACCTCGTCGAACAGCATTATCTTGGGATTCATGGCCAGCGCACGGGCGATTGCCACCCTTTGTTTCTGGCCACCGGAGAGCTGTCCGGGAAAGGCGTTGATTTTGTCGGTCAAACCGACTTTGTTGAGCAACTCATTCGAAATCCGGGTAGCTTCGTCGCGTTTGCGTTTGCGCACCACCCGCTGAGCCAGGTTGACGTTTTTCAATACCGTCAGGTGCGGGAAGAGATTGAAATTCTGAAAGACCATACCTACCTCAAGCCGGATCTGGTGGATTTCCTTGTGCCGGCTGTCGATCCGGAAACCATCGATGATGATTTCCCCTTCCTGGATATCTTCCAGGGCGTTCAGGCAGCGCAGCAGGGTTGATTTACCCGAACCCGAAGGCCCGATAATACAGACGACCTCACCCTTGTCAACTGCCAGGCTGACGTTATCCACAGCGGCAATTTCATCGAAGCGGCAAACAATATTTTTAACGTCGATAATCATTTCTTCTCCACCCCGTAACCGTGGACCGCGAACTTTTTCTCGAGCACTTTCACCAGGCGGGTCAGGGACAGGGTCAGGATAAGGTAAATAAGACCCACCATCAGCCAGGTCTGGAAATCGAGAAAGTACTGGTTGGCATACTCACGTCCGGCGCGGGTAAGTTCGCGCAGGCCGATTATCGAAACCAGCGAGGAATCCTTGAGGCAGGCGATAAATTCGTTGGCCGCCGGCGGGACGACGATGCGAAACGACTGCGGCAGGATAATATGCCTCAACGTCTGCCAGCGGGTCATGCCCAGCGACATGGCGGCTTCGTGCTGGCCGTAGTCGATAGCCTCGATGCCGGAGCGGAAAATCTCGGCCATGTAGGCGCCGTAACAGACTCCTACCGCCAGTACTCCAGCCACCAGGCGGTCGAGATTTATTATCTTGCCCAGTCCGAAATAGAAAAAGAAAATCAGTACCAGCAGCGGCACCCCGCGCAGGACGTTGATATAAGCCCCGGCCAGCCAGCGGATAAAACGGTTGCTGGTGATGCGGGCAACACCGAAAAACAGTCCGCAAATCAGGGCGATAAGATAGGCCAGGACGCTTATGATAATGGTCCAATGGACCACCTGGATGAGAAAATAAAAAATCTTGGACAGGATGCCCAGTTGTTCGACGAGCCAGTTCACTTAACACCTTTCTTTAGACATAAAAGTACAAAACACAAAGAAGGGCGTCAAGTTAAGTAAATTGACAGGATAAAATTCTTAAGGTCCGGGTTCGACTTGTTCACGGACGAGCGTCCGCTCGGGCTTTAGATTGACTGCCTGGTTGTTTTTGCGGGTAATGACGCCGGGGGTGCCGACCACCGTACAGTTGTCGGGGATATCAACCATATACAGAAAAGTATTGGCGCCGATTTTGACGTTATTACCTACTTTTATGGGCCCCAGCAGAATCGCCCCGGTGCCGACATAGACATTGTCGCCCAGGGTCGGGTGGCGTTTACCGACGTGCTTGCCGGTACCACCCAGGGTGACGTTGTGGAAAAGGACGCAGTTGTTGCCGATGATGGTAGTCTCGCCGATAACGATACCGTGGCCGTGGTCGATAAAACAGCCGGCTCCTATTCTGGCGCCGGGATGTATTTCCACCCCGGTAAAAAAGCGGTTGATCTCCGACAACAGCCGCGGGATAAACGGGATTTTCAGATTGTACATGACATGGATGAAGCGATGGAAAAACAGCGCCTGGAACCCGGGATAAATCATAAACTCGATATTCCGCGCCGCCGGGTCGTTGCGGTAAATGGCTTTTATATCCTGTACGATGGATTTACAAATCATATCTTAATTATCGAAAAAAAATCTTAATTATTGACTGCTATTTCTTCTTTTTCAAAAGGCCGTTCAGCAAATTCTTGGCGTCGTCCTTGAGGTTTTCCCCGGCTTTTTCAGTCAGGGATGAATAATCGATTTCTGCCTTGGGCTTATCGACCGTGCCAACCAGTTTAAGCGGCAATTTGAGCCGGGTGGTGGTCTTATCCGAAAGAATACCGGCTAGACCACCCAGAAGACCGCCCTTGGACATCAGGTCTTTGGTGGTTGCTTCCGACAGCAGGATCGAGCCGGTGTAATTTATCTCATCGTTGAATCCGTAATATCCGCCCAGTTCCATATCGCCTAAATTACCCAGTTTAGTTTTCAAATTATCCAGATATACCTTGCCGTCCTTGACGATAATATTGCTCTTTAAATTCTTTAACGCCTGTTCCTTGTCAAACGTTTGACCCGCTTTTTCGGCCAGGCCGCTGATAAGGGAATAAACCGCCCCGGAAGTTACCAACTTGCCCTCCTGCATCGTCCCCACTCCGTTCATATTCAGCGAGTTAAGAAACTCGTCCGGTTCCCAGCCGACCGCATCGTAGCTTCCGTTTAAATCGACTTTCCCGAAAACATGGCCGCCGAATTTACTGAATCGGGTGATGAAGTCGTCCACCTCGACCTTGGTCGCCCGGAACTGACCGCTGTATCGCGGTTTTTCAAAATCATTCAAATCGATAGTGGTTTCCCCGGCTACATCGCCGGAATATACTTTCCCTGTAGCATCGTAAGCGGTGATTTTACGGTCGAAATATTTCAACTTGCCGGTGATTTGCGTAAACTGTACCTGGCTGTATATCAGCGTATCGACTTTGAAAGTTCCCTGGCCGTCGATATCCGGCACGATAATCATCGAAACCGAATCCAGCGAGACCTCCCCGGTTGCAACCGCGGCCAAATCCCCCCCACCAGAACCGGGCACCGCCTCGGGGAACAGCTTGTCGGTGTCGAACCGATGGGAGCTCAACTCAAATAAAAACAGCGGCTTCTTGACTTGAGAACGATCAATCGATTCCAGCGGTAAAAGATACGGGAAGGGATTTACCAACCGCCCGGTCATCGAAACATCACTGGTCGTGAATTTAACGTCGAACTTTTGAATATTGACCGTATCCGGGCGGATCACCATGTCAGCTTCGAAATTCTCAATCGGCTCGGGCAGAAGCGAATCGGTGTACGAAGCCCCGCTTACCGAGGCGCTGCCGCGCACTTTGAATCTGGCCAGGTTGGCGGTAGAGCCGCTGATATTCAAATCCATAGCGAACATGCCCTTCATTTCCGGATGCCCCTTTTCCGGGAGGAAACCGTTCAAAAAGGCCAGGTTGAGATTCCCCTTGAGGTCGCCATCCACCGCCGGGTGTATCGTCAGCGCCTCCGCCGAATCGGCTATCAGATATGGCACAAGATTGTTAATGCGGCCGGTAAAACTCAAATCACCCGAAGTCGTCCGGGCGGTGAATTTCTTGACGTTAACCAGGTCGCGGTCGAAATATAAATCCAGCTCAAACGACTCCACCGGCTCCAGCATGAGATTGGAATTATAGGTACCGTTTTTGATGGCCAGATTACCGGAGTAGCTCATAACTTTGTAGTCCTTAACCGGACCGGAGAACTTAATATCGAAGCTCGATTCCCCGGTGACTTTGTGTTTGTCCTCGGCGGGCAGAAACGGCTCAAGAAAAACAAGGTTGAAATTCCCCGCCAGTTCGCCGTCGACGGTCGGATTCTCGAAATCGTTCACCACCACATGCCCCTTGAAGGGTTTGCTGTCGAAACTCCCCTCCTCGATGGCCATCCGCAAATTATCCGGCTCGAAATCAATCATGGCGCGCCGGAAAGTCAATTGACCGGGGATATCTTTTTTGGACATGACCATGTCGGCAATGGTGGCCGAACCGTTGTATTCGAGCGGCTTTTCTTCCTGTGCGGCGTCGTACTGTAAGTCGGCATTGAAAGTGAAATCCCCCTCGATTTTAAAATCGGCCACCGCCTCGAGCTGTTTTTCGGGCAGCATTTTGAACAGGTCAGCCACCGAGATTCTGTCCGATTTGACGTTTATCTTGGCTTTGGGCTTGTCCATCATGTCCGCCACATTGCCCGACAGCTTGAAATCCAGTCCGTTAAGATTCAAATCGGCGCCTTCCAAATCGAGATGGTTGTCTTTCAGGTCGTAACTTCCCTTGTAATTCAGCGCGATAGCGTACGACGGGTACGGCTCGTCGAGGGTCAGTTCGATTTTGTCGGCCTCGAGCTTACCCGAGGAAACATAATAATCCTCGCGGGGGTTCTGAAGCGAAGTGGCCAGGTTCAGCCGCGCCAGCATTAACTTCATGTGGGAGCTGTCATCGACATACAAAAGGTGGCCGTCGTTAATTTCGAACTTATCGAACGAGATGGCGGCCGAGGCGGCTTTGGCCTCGGAAGGTACTTTCTCGGCGGTCCCGGCCGGCAGGGCGGTATCGACCGCGGCGAACGTAAAGTTATCGGTACCGTCGGCCCGCTTGAGCATTGCAACTTCGGGTTTGTTTATTATCAGACGGTTGATGCGGACATCTTTTTTCAGAAGGGGCAGAATCTGAAGCTTGAGGTCGATATCTTCGGCCTTTAGCAGGTCTTCCCCCTCGAAGCCTTCGGGGTTACCGATAGTGACATCGACCAGCCGGATACCCAGTCCGCCCCAGACAGAGATATCGATATCCTCGATAGACAGCGGCCGGCCCAGCGCGGTGCTGCCTTCTTTAATAGCATAGGCTTTGGCTTTTTCTTTAGGAAAAAACAGTTTAAGACCGATAACAGCGAGTATGACCAGCGCGATAAAAATGCCGGCAATCCACAAAAGTATTTTCAGTAATTTTTTCATCTTCCACCCATAAATTTTAAAACCGTTTATTTTTTCGTGAAATAATATTTTAAGCGGAAATTCCGCACAAGCAACTTAAAAAAATATCCCGCTCAAATTGATAACAATTCTGGAGATAAAAAGGCTAAAAAAAAGGCGGGTACTTTTAAAAAATACCCGCCTTAAATCGTTTGGGTTTTAGTTTTAGAATTCGACCGATTCCCCCGGTTTCAATATAACCACTTTGGTGCCTTTGACTTTGGCGGCGAAATCCTCCGGCGAGGCCTCGATGAGCGGCCAGGTGTTAAAATGGAACGGGACGACCCTTTTGGGTCTCAAGAACTCGACCGCCTTGACAGCGTCGTTAATGTCCATGGTGAAATTGTCGCCGATGGGCAGGAACGCCAGGTCGATTTTGTTCATCTCGCCGATAAGTTTCATGTCGTAGAAAAGACCAGTGTCACCGGGGTGATAGACGGTCTTGCCGCTGAGCGTTATTAAAAACCCGACCGGCGGGCCGGTATATCGGGAGGCGTCCGGGCCATAGCCGCCACCGTGATGGGCGATGGTCAGTTTGACGCGGCCGAAATCGAAATCATGCCCGCCGCCGATGTGCATCGGGTGCACCTCGGCCCCCTCCGCGCCGCAGAGGTTGGCCAACTCGAAATTGGCGATAACGGTGGCCTTGTTGCGCTTGGCGATGGCGATACCGTCGCCGACATGGTCACCGTGGCCGTGGGTGATGAGCACAAAGTCGGCCTTAATATCGTCGGCTTTCCCGGTCGCCTGGGGGTTACCGGTCAGAAACGGGTCGATAATGAGATTATACTTGCCATCGGTGAGGGTCACACACGAATGGCCCAGGAACGTCGCTTTCGGCATATCATCCTCCTTTGATATTTGTCATATTTGGTGTTATGGCAAGGATAAGCAACGGGGCGGTGTTTGTCAACGGGTAGATTAGTCACCATTGTCGAAAATCTTCGACATTTCGACATACGAGTTTGTTACATCATCATCAATAATTCGCGCGCCGCATATCTCACAGTATTTTGCAAGAGGTGATACCGCATGACCGTTTACACATTTTCTTGTTTTCTCGCGACTCTTTACCTTTATAGCGGAATAAAGCAACGCCATTGCCGTTACATAGAAAAACATCCAATGACCCGAAAAACCCCTGAAAACACCGGCAGGGGTACTGTCATCCGAGACAACATTACCGTCTGTTACATCAAGAATAAAAAATATTATGAAGTTGAGGATAGCGTAACCGAAGAATAAATAAACCAGTATTTTCATCCATTTCGGGCAACCTCTCAAAGTCGCTTTCCAGAAATTTTTTCTTTTGAAATCCCTGACCAGCGTACTCGCGCCTAACACCGCGGGAAGCCAGACGATAAATATGCCAATGTGCAAAAGCCAGGTCCGCTCACCGAGTGGATTCGCTACATTTAACAACGCCGATATATGAACAACCGTGCTGAGTACTAACCCGACAGCCGCGAGAATCATAAAGGGATATAAAAGAATTCTCATGTGATTGTACTCTTATTTTTAACAAGATATTTCGCTCTTTAAATGCTGTCAAGATTTAAAAGTTCAACTTCGAAACCGAGAAGGGTTCGACCTACAGCTTATGTCTATAGCTACAACTCAATTCGGGGCAGATGTGGACATCTGCCGCCCACATAATATTTAATTGTTGTGTCAGTTCCTGCTCGCCACAGGTTCGACGTGGCAAATGAACTGACACTAATGCAAAGGACATCTAATCGCCAGGTCACAAACCCGCCTGCGGCTGATTCAGGATCTGACGAAACACAAAATGAATTTTAGTTCTGTCATCCCCGCGAACGCGGGGATCCAGGTTTTCATCAATGCCTGGATTCCCAGTCAACTCAATTATGACATAAGGGGCAGATGTGGACATCTGCCGCCCACTTAATATTCCCCTCGCGTAACCTTTCCAACTCCGTCATCCTGAGCGGAGTCAAAGGATGACGTTCCCTTTTGGAGGCGCGCTTTCATAATATCATTGCGAGGAGCGAAGCGACGTAGCAATCTCGTTCAGCTATTTTATCACCCCACCTCCCAGCAGGATGTCGTTATCATAGAAGACGGCCGATTGTCCGGGGGTGATGGCTCGCTGCTTATCCTCAAAAATAATTTGGACTTTTTTCTCCGTCAAGGGTGAAATCAATGCCGGAGCGGCCTCGTGCTTGTAGCGGATTTTTACCTGCGCCTCGAACGGCGCATTGGCCGGCGCCATCCCCACCCAGTTGACATCTTCAACCGCGACCTTATTTTCAAATAGGGTATCGTTATCCCCCACGATTATACGGTTGTTGGCGACATCGATTTTTTTTACATAAAGCGGGGTCGGGTGGCTGATACCCATCCCCTTGCGCTGACCGACCGTGTAAAAAGCAACACCCTTGTGCTTACCCAGCACGCGGCCGTCTTCGTGCACTACCTCCCCCGGCTCGAAGGCAGTGCCTTCCTTATGCCCGTATTCCCTCAGGAAACGATTATAATCGTCATCGGGGATAAAACAAATCTCGCGCGATTCCATTTTTTCGGCGGTAGGAAGGTTATGCTTACGAGCGTACTGTCTTATATCAGATTTTAATTTGTCCCCCAGCGGCGTTATCGTCCGCGCCAAATCGCTCTGGGTCAGGCGCCAGAGGACGTATGACTGGTCGCGGGTGTTGTCGAGTCCTTTTCTGATTGCCCAGCGGTCGTTATTCAGTCGCTCGACGCGGACATAATGGCCGGTGGCGATATAATCACACCCCAGCTC
>JAFGNW010000132.1 GCA_016926795.1 Candidatus Zixiibacteriota bacterium | reverse complement strand
TGTACCCAGTTGTTTTATTAAATCCATAAGACTAATTACAATCCGTTTATATTTTTACTAATTTACTTGTACAAATTTTACGTAAGCGCTTACATATTTGTTCCAAATAATTTTTAACGCTTATCCATAATATACATCGTTTATAGTATTACTTTATAAGAACTTTATATCTTATTGATTACTTTATATTTATAACGAAATAAGGCCGCCGTATTGATACGGCGGCTTTTTTAATTTTTTGCTTAGAACTGTTTTTTATCCTCGGGATAGAGAACCACTTTAATATAATTCCCGGTGTCGAAGTATTTTTCGGCAGCCCGGCGTACCTTCTCAACCGTAAGAGTATTAATCAGATTCTCAAAATCCAGAAGGTTCATCGGGTCCTCGTGTTCCTCGAATATCTGGCTTAAACTCCGCAACCAGAAATTGTTTTCCTTCAGCTGGGTCTCTCTTTCCCGTCGCTGCATCTCCTTGACTTTTTCGATATAGGATTCCTCTAAACCGAAAGTTTTGAGGCTGTCAATCTGGGTCATTATCACCCCGGTCAGTTCATCGACCCTTTTCGGGTCGCAACCGAAACTAATGTAAATCTGATAGGCACGGGTTGGGGCGTCAAAGTACCTGGCATTCACCCCGATACCATAAGTTCCGCTCAAATCTTCCCGGATAACCTCTCGCAGTTTGATGCGGAAGGCGTCGGCCATCGCCATAAGTTCATAGCGGCTCTGACGATTCCAGTCAAACCCCCCATGAAAAACCAGGTAAACCCTACTCTTGGGTTCTATTCCTTTATAGACTTCCTTGGTCACCAGACCATCAGGCGGTCGTATACCCAAATCCCGCCAGCTTTCCTCACGCCGCAGGGACGGGAGCCCGCCCAGGTAAGTCTGTATCATCGGTCTGACTTTATCAATGTCGATATTCCCGACAAAGATAAAGATGAAATCACTCGCATCATCAAAACGTTCTTTGTATATGTCGAAAGAACGATCCAGGTCCACTTGACTTAAGAGTTCGAGCGACCAGGGTTTAGCACGGGGGTGATTCCGGCTCATAACAACCTGGAGAGTATCGAAAAAGACCGCCTCCGGATTGGCATTGCGGTTTTCGATGTAGGCTTCCATACGGTTGCGGTAGGCGAGAAAAGCCGCGCTGTCTTTACGGGGTGCCGTAAAATAAAGATAAATCAACTGTAACATGGTCTCAAAATCATCGGGCGTGGAGCTGCCGCCCATATCCTCGCTGAACTCGTTGATGCTCGGTGAAACGTTGACCATCTTACCAGCCAGTTTCTTCTGCAGTTCAATCTGATTGAAATCAGCCAGGCCTCCTTCTTCGATGATACTGGCGGCGGTTATCGCCGGCACATAATCACTGTCATCGACCAATGAGCTACCACCCGAACTGAAAGCGCTCATGAGGATTTCATCGTTCTGGAAATCGGTGGGTTTCAGAATCACCTCCACCCCGTTGGCCATCATCCAGCAGGTTAAGCCGAGTTCATCGATATGATATTCGGCTACGATATTCGCGGCTTCCGGAGCCGACTTCACCAGCGGCTCTTCCGATACTACTTCCTCGTAAGGCGTGATTTCCGTCTGTTCGACCACCGCGAACACAGCTGTCAACTGTTCTTCGGTCGGAATAGTAACGTCCGGCTTTTCCGGACCGCTGACCATTACCACCCGGTTTTCCTTCGTGATAAATTCCCCTGCCAGCCGGTTGACCTCCTCGAGAGTAATATCCGGCAGATAACGAAGGTACAATTCATATTCATAAGCGATACCGGGAATCGGTTCCGAACGGAGGAAATTACGAACATACTCGCCAGCCAGGTCCCGGGATTGGGTTTTATCCCGTTCGTTGTACAGCTGTTGAATCCAGCGCAGGGTTTCTTTTTTCTGTCGCTCGAGTTCCGCCGCCGTGAAACCGAACCGCTTCACCCGTTCAGCCTCAACCAGTAAAGCCTTAAGCCCCCGTTCAACACCGTTATCCTCAACCGAGGCGCCTAAGGTGTACATATCCTTGGAACGCAAAAAACTGCCTTTCCCGGAATAGCCATAGAGAAAAGGCGGATTGGGCTGAACCGTTAACTCATACAGGCGCTGGTTAAGCATATTATTGTATAGGTTGACTATCATGTCGTCGCGATAATCAGCCACGGTTCGGGAAATTTTGAGGGGATGTTTGTAATTTACGCTGACGTTGGTGCGCGTGGCTTCTTTGTCGGTGGCGATGGCGAACAGGGTCTCTTTGTGGTCCGGGACGGGATAAATTTCCCGCGCGCGGGGCTTTTGGGCAATCGGCAATCGGGAGAAATATTTCTTAATCAGACCGTCCATCCATTCCCGGTCAAAATCCCCAACCGCTACTACCGTCATTAAATCCGGCCGGTACCATTCGCGATAAAATCGTTTTAAGGTCTCATAACTGCAGTTTTCGACAACTTCCATTTTACCGATCGGCATCCGCTCAGCATATTTGGAACCCTTCAGGAGAATGGGAAACTGTTTGTCCTGCAGGCGGGCACCGGCTCCCCGATACAACCGCCACTCTTCGACTATAACTCCCCGTTCCTTGTCGATTTCCT
This sequence comes from Candidatus Zixiibacteriota bacterium, assembly GCA_016926795.1. Lineage (GTDB taxonomy): Bacteria > Zixibacteria > MSB-5A5 > GN15 > FEB-12 > JAFGNW01. The sequence goes on along the minus strand of JAFGNW010000132.1, from coordinate 10,558 downwards.
CGTCCTCGAAACTGATTTGATGTGCCCAGTCCTCCAGAACCTGGAAAGCGGTTTCGACCAGTTCGGTGCTGTCGGTGGGTACTTGAAGCATGTAAACCGTTTCATCAAACGAAGTATAAGCGTTCAAATCCGGCCCGAACCGCATACCGAGGGATTCCAGGTAATCGACAAGTTCGTTTTTTTTGAAATTTTTGGTGCCGTTGAACGCCATATGTTCATTGAAATGCGCCAATCCCTGCTGGTCATCATCCTCGAGAACCGAACCAGCGTTTACCGCCAGCCGCAACTCCACTCGCTTTTCCGGTTTCTTGTTTACTCTTATGTAATAAGTAAGGCCGTTATCGAGTTTTCCGCAGGTTATATCGGGATCTCTATGGATGACATAGTCGAGGTCGGTCGAAAAACCGGTTTTAACCGGCCCGGCGCTATCCTGAGCAACAGCCGGCCAACAGAAAATCAACAGGCTCGCGAACAATAGAATACACCTTTTCATGGAAATATCCTCCGTGATTTTTGGATATATGCATATAATATTTTGCGATAATTATTTAACATGACCGGAGTAAATTAATCCGAATCAGCGATAAGCGCAACGAATATTTATTACGCATAGGAATCCTTGTGAAGGTTTATCTAACGCGCAGACCGGCTATTTTGACCGCTCCCCGATGATAGCCGTCCGGAAAGAGTTGCTCCATTTCCTCGATTTCTATCTTATTGGCTTCACAGGTTTCGAAAATCGTGGGCACCCGGTTATGGGCTTTGTAAAAATCGCGCAGGTAATGAATAATCTGCCAGTGACGACGGGTCAGCTTCTCCGGAACTTTCATCTCGTATGCCTTATAGAGGGCGAACTGGTTATCCCATTCGTAGGGATTGACAAGGAACCCGCGTACATCAACGGTATATGTTTTATTGGGGAATTCAGGGTCGGTGTCTTCTTCGATACCATCCATAAAGGAATGCTGCACATAACCTTCGCGGTAGGTTATCCCTGCCAGACGGCAGGCGCCGCGAAGGTAACCGGTCGGGAAAAGATTTTTCAATTCACTCAGGTGCAAACCGATCATTTTACAGGTCTGGTAAACCAGCGGGCATCGCCCCAGTTCTTTGTACGAGTCGCGAATGAAATTAATGACTTTCCAGTGCTCATCGCTGAGACCGTTTTCAATCTTCAGACTCGGTGCCAGCGCTTCGACAAAATTTCTGTCCCACTGGTCGAAATCGACCAGGAAACCGTTGTCGTCAATCCGATAAGTTTTATTGTTAAAAGTGACCTCTTTCATGATTATACCCTGTTCTTAATAATGTCTGCAAGCCCCTCTAAAGCGAATCTATTCCTCTTGCCCCTCTCTCTCTTTTATCAGTTCCAGCAGCCGTTGCCGCCGGGCTTCAAGCTTTTTCACCTGTACTTTCAATTCTTCCTGTTTGACGATATCCCCTTCTGATTTTATCTGTTCCTTGACAATTTCCATTTCCTTACCCAGGGTATCATATCGTTCCCGCAGTTTTTCCAGTGACTCCGCCTCCTCGGCCTTATCAAATACCAATTTCTCCGGAACCGGTTTGACGGTAACCTTATCCCGTTTCTCCAGTCGCGACTCCCTGGGGATAAAAACCCGGTCGTCCGCCAAAGGTCGGGTGTTCATGAAGGTCGGAGACACAATCTCCACGCCGTTTTCGTGAAGTTTATCGAGCATCATCTCTCGCAACCGCGAACGGGCCGAGATAATCTGCTTGACTTCCTCCAGAAGACCCGAAACCCGGTAGGTCACGGCAAAATCACCCAGTTCCATAACCAGCACGAACGGTTCGGTCAACTGCGCTGCCCGGGCGGCTTCCAGAAGCAATTTCTCGATCCGGAGCCGGGAGTTATCATAACCCAGTGAGACCTCAGCCGAAATAATCGTCCCCGAGGAACGGATTACCTTGACCGAATTAGTGACCAGATAAAGATTGGGCATGGTGGTCAGGTTCCGGTCCTCGGTCTGGATTTCAACATGAAAAAGCCCCTGCTCGGAAACGCGGCCGAAATACTCACCGACGCGGATAAAATCGCCCGGTCGGAAACTACGTACCGCCCTCAGCATAAAACCGGCCATTATGTTGCCCAGGAAAGTCGTCGCCGATAGGGCAATCGCCGCTGTCAATAATATGCCTATCAGGCTTAAAAGCTGACCCCGAAGTGAATCATTAATAGGCAGCACCATAATTATCACCAGTAACCCGGCAAAAGATAAAATTAAGGTCGTCATCTGGCGGCGGAATTTATGACCCGGAGTCCCGGTGAAATGTTTATCGAGCACCAACCGGACGACGAATATAAAAATGAACGTTCCGACTATGGCGATAACGGTTGGTATTGCGGGCAGCAGGTTCTTTAAAAAAGATTTGATTATTTCCATTTATTGCCTCTTGAATCCATTAAGAATTTAAAGTGACCCGTGTTATAAGTCAACAGGTTAAATCAAGTTCTTCCGGAAGATACCGATAAATATACTGGGCAAATTAATGCCATCCAGAGGGGGGATGACAGGACAGGGGCGGCTTTCGCCGCCCTTTTTTATTACCTTGTCCAAACCCAACACATATCTTTCAGGTTGCCTGAAAAGTCTTTTTATATTATCCTGTTTTATATGCCTGACCAAAAAATAAAAATCCACCCCGTCACGCCCGGGCGGTGGAAAGATTTTACCCAATTGTTTGGCAAAAAGGGTGCCTGCGGCGGCTGCTGGTGCATGTTCTGGCGACAGACCCGCGCCGAGTTTGAAAAACGCAAAGGCGAAAAAAACCGCCGCGCCATGAAAAGCCTTATCGATTCCGGGACTGTTCCCGGCCTGCTGGCTTTTATCAATAACGAGCCGGTCGGCTGGTGCTCAGTCGGTCCCCGCGCAAGTTACTCCGCCCTCGAACGCTCCCGCGTGCTCAAGCCGGTCGATGACCGACCCGTCTGGTCGATAGTCTGTTTCTTCATCGCCAAAGAATATCGCAGGCAGGGGCTAACCATCGCCCTGCTCAAAGCGGCGATTGCATACGTTAAAAAGAACGGGGGAAAAATCGTCGAGGGTTACCCTATTGACCCGAAGAAAAAGGACTATGTCGATACTTTCGCTTACACCGGCCTGGTGTCGGCTTTCAAAAAAGCGGGCTTTCAGGAGGTCGCCCGCCACAGCGAAACCCGCCCGATTATGCGGTTTTATATCAAGAAATGAAAGCGCAGAGACTTATCGATGGATAAAAAACTTAAAAAATCAAACGTTTTAAAAATACCCGACAACGTCTTCAAACTTATCAGCAAGGACTGGATGCTTATCACTGCCGGACGTATCGACGACTTCAACACCATGACCGCCAGCTGGGCGGGTTTCGGCGAACTGTGGAACAAGAAGGTCTGTTTCTGTTTTATTCGCCCGGTGCGCTATACTTACCAGTTCACCGAGCGGGAGGATATTTTCACTCTTACGTTTTTCGAGGAAAAATACCGTAAGGTACTCAACCGGTGTGGCACCAAATCCGGGCGCGATATCGACAAGATGAAAGGCATCGGTCTTACACCCGTCAAAAGCGAGCACGGTTCGGTTTACTTTTCCGAGGCCCGGCTGATGCTGGAATGCAGGAAAATTTATATCCATGATTTAGACCCGGCCAATTTCCTTGACCCGGCTATAGAAAAAGAATATCCCGACAAGGACTACCACCGCATGTATATCGGCGAGGTTTTAAACTGCCTGATGAAATAAGCTATTCGACTTCCAAATTAAATCCATAAACGCAAAAAGGCTGTTTCACTAAAGAAATAGCCTTTTTTTATCAGAATCCTTAATTTAGTAGGGACAAAGCATTAATGCCCGGTGCGACAAATACAAATGGTCGATTAAATAAACAATGTCGGTTATATCCGGCTCGCCCCCGCTGACATCGACATCGGCCTCCTCCGGACAGCACAGGCTGTTATGGGACAGGTACAGATAGTCGATCAGGCGCGTTATATCGGAAATATCCGGCGCCTCCTCGGTCGAACAATTGACATTGCCGGTGTAACCCACGCAGCAGCTCTGACAGACATCGCCGATTAAATCCAGGTCACTGTCCTCCTGACCGGGATTATATACGAACTGGCAGTTATCATCGCAGTCGATGGTGCCGTTACTACACGGATTGTCGCCGATTATGCCGCTGGCGTCCCCGTCATCAAGGATCCCGTCGTTGTCGTCATCGTTGTCGCAGGCATCGCCGTCCGGGTCGCCATCGGCGTTTTCCTGTATCGGGTTGGCTGTCGAAGGGCAGTTGTCGCAAATATCCCCGACGTCGTCACTGTCGCTATCGAGCTGGTCAGGATTGGAATCATCGGGACAGTTGTCACATATATCGCCGTGCCCGTCGAGGTCGCCGTCACTCTGCCCGGCGTTAGCCAGTTCGGGGCAGTTATCACAGCTGTCCGGCAAACCGTCGCTGTCGTAATCAGCCAGGTCGTCATACCCCGGACAGATATCGCAGGCATCACCAACCCCGTCGCTGTCGGCATCACCCTGGAGCGGGTTGTAAGTTTCCGGGCAGTTATCGGACCAGTCACAGACCTCATCTTCGTCCTCATCGGGGCAACAATTAACTGAGTGCGTCTCGCCGTGCACCCAGAAAAGCGGGTAGCCGGGGTCGTTGCCCCAGAAATCATAGAACTCCCACCATTCATCAGCTACGTACACCCAGTTGTCGCAGGTGTCGGGGTGAGGCTTGGTGTCGAAAGTGATACCCGGCAGCACTCCTGTATTTGTTTCGGCATACTCGAGTCCGATAAAAAAACTCCCTTCCACACAGCACGGCTCCGGGAACATATACGTCCCGTAATACGGCAGGCACCAGGTAGCCGAATCACAGACAATCTGGTAGCGGCACAATTCCATAATCGGGCCGTTGCAAGACCAGTGGCTGGTGTCGAGGTCATAAACGACAATATCGACCGTCACCGGCCAGCTGGAGCCGGTCGGCCCGAACAGTGTAAATGAAAAGCCGGTGATTTCGAAGGGATAGGTCGGGTAACCGCATTCCGAGGGATTGATATACGTAACCGTCCGCTCCCCCGGCAGGTATTCCAGCGAATAACCGTAAGCCGTGTCGTTGTGTTTCTGAATCGTGCAGGAGGTCGTTATACTATTAAAGGCCGGCTTAACGACTGGCATTTTCTCAGATAAATTTTTATAATCTTTTCCGTTATCGGCATTAACGCCCGAAACACAGAAAATCAGCATAATAGTTAAAATTATGATATTAAGTCTTCTCACAATATTGCCCTCCACGCAGTAATTTGTTTAATAATAATATAGAGTTCTAAATACAGTGTGTCAAGTAATTGATATACACGGTTTCTTGAAAGGTCGGATTTCTTTTCCGTTGACTTTTCAGGAAGTATATTCTACCATATCTGTAACCATCAGGGCTATTTGTTATCGTAATATTATTCATCCACGATTCAACAACGATATTAAATAATTATTTATGAGGAGGTTTTTATGAGCCGTTCTGCAGGTATCATAAAGATTGCGGTCGTTGTATTGCTGGCGATGATAATTTTCACCGTACCGCTGGTCGGGCAGTCGCTCTGGCTCAAACATAATCACAAACCGGCGATTTCTTTGGAATTTTATAAAATCAAATATGAAAGGGATCCCTGGTACGGCACCCAAATTTATAATACCAAGTTATTTAATATGACCGCATTCCTGTCGGCTTACATCCCCACTTCACATGACCTGGGGGTAGTTTTTGAAATCCCCTACACCAATTTTTCGATTCAGGCACCCGACGCCAGCATGGAGTGGGGGAATTATTCGGAAAATTCCATCGGTAATCCCTACATCGGTATTGAATATGAAAATCCCGAGCAAAACTTTATCAGTACCGTCGGAATCCGGTTTCCCCTGGCTTCCGAGGAAAATCCATACGCCCTTTTACAGGGGATGAGAACCGAGTCCGACCGAGCCGAGGCATTTGAGGTCAAACGGCTTGCCATATACGCCAGTGCTGTCTATAATTACCGTTCTCCTGAAGGACTCACCCTTCGATTCGGCCTGGGACCTTTGGCCTCGATACCGACCAAGACAGGCGAGTACGATACGGAACTGTATTTACGCTATTTTTCTCAATTATGGACGGAAGCGGGTAATTTTTCCATGGCCGCCGGTCTGACCGGTTTCTTCTGGTTAACCGGTGAGGACTTGAATTTAGGTGAAGGAACCTTTCATCATATTAACCTGGCCGGCTTTTATCAATTCGGCATGTTCCGTCCGGGTCTGTTTTTCGCAGCCCCGCTCGATGCGAATCTATCGTATATCAAAGATTATACCTACGGATTTAGCCTGACCTTAGAATTCGAAAATTCATTCAGGTAAATCCCGGTAATTGAAAGTATAAAAAAACCGTCTCTGACAATTCAAAGACGGTTTTTTTTATTTTATGGATAAGCTCAGATATTGTTATCTTTGAGAAACTCGATAAACGCGGCGGTGGCGGCTTTGCCGGCGGCGGCGTTGGGGTGCGAGTCGGTCTCGACGCGGCGGAATTCCTTCTTGAGATAATTCTGCTCGTCAGCGAGAACGTTGAAAAAGTCAAACACGTAAAAATTATTCAAGCCCGTTTCTTCTCTATACTGCGGGACAAACTCCAGCTTCAGCCACTCGTTGAACTTCCGCGCTCGCACGGTCTTATCCGGCGTGGTCTCGGCCGGTACTAAAGGTGGGGCGGTGACATAGATAAACTTCTTATCGGGATAGTTCTCGAACGTCTCTTTCAGATTCTCAAACACCGCCCTGTAATTGGCGACAGTGCGCTTTTTGTCCAGCGGGTCACCGGGCATCTCCCCTTCATCGACAATGTTGCTGTTGGGGTAGCAGGATTTGAACACAATAATATCATTCTCGGCACCATCGGAATAATAGATGTTGGGGTGTTTGTCGAATTTGAAAATCTTATCCATATCATTCCGGAACTTCGGCAGCCAGTGACAGACATCGGTCTCCTGACCGATTTCATCACCGTAGGTGGCGTCGTGAACGCTGAAACCGTTGGCCATCAGGGCCGCCTTGAGATTACCCTCGGTCAGCCAGATCTGCCCCACCGAATGATGTAAAAATATCAGCTTTTTGGTCAAATGCTCGTTAAGAGCCTCCAGCATATTCTGATTGACCTTGAGCGCCTTGTCCGCCCGGTAAAACTTATAGGCAATAAACAAACCGACAGCATTGCCTATCAGTGACAGAATCAGCAGTATAATTAACCAGCGCATATATTTTCCTTTCATTTTTTATTAAATTTCCTTCTTTGGGCTGTTTCAAATTCACCCGGAAAATATAAATACCGAGATAAAAATCAATTATAATTTTATACAATATTAACCATCTGGAGCAATACAGGTTCCCATAAAAAAGCCTGATAAAGCCGGGATATTTTCAGATTAAAAAAAAGGCGAATCCCTCAAAAAAGATTCGCCTTAGATATTCTGCGAAAAAATCTAAATGCCGCTGAACTGGATATCTTTGAAATAAAGACTCGGTCGCCGAATCGAGGAATAGATATAGGGGTCGTTGCCGACTTCGACCAGCTGGTTCCACAGTTCCTTCTGGTTGCCGGCGACGTTCATCTCGTTGACTGGCTTGACAATTTTGCCGTCCTCGATATAAAGTCCGACAATCCCGACCGAAAAATCACCGGTGGTGTTGTTGGCGTTACCACCGATAAAGCCCGTTACCAGGATTCCTTTGTGCACGTCTCGGACCATTTCATCCAGGGACCGGGTGCCGTAATCGAAAACCATGTTCGAAGTGGACCCGCCGGTGGGCTCTACCCCCAGCTTGCGGGCGTAATAATTATTAATCAGGAAATATTTCAACACGCCTTTATCGATTATAACCCGCTTTTTGGCGGCCATACCGTCATTGTCATACAATCTCGAACCCATCCCGCCAACAATGAAAGGGTCGTCGATAACCGTCAGCTTTTCGGAGGCGATTTGCTTATCCAGCATGCCGTCAAGAAACGTCCGCTTCTGTTGCAGAGCCGAACCGGTCAGGGCGCCTTGAAGGTAATACAGCAGACGGGAAGCCGCCCGGTTTTCGATGAGCATATCATACACCCCGGATGCTATTTTAGCCTGGCCGATTTTTTCCAGGGTCCGCCGAACCGCCTCTTTTCCCATGAATTCCAGGTTATCGATATCTTTAAGAAACCGTACGCTTTTAAAATAGGAATCCTGCGGTCGGCCGCTCTCGCCGTCGCGCACCGTAACCTCCGCCCCGGCATAAAACGATGTCCTTTCCACCGCTCCTTCAAAGCCGTTGCTGTGAACCTTGATTCCCTCTGAAAGGGAATCGCCGACATAGGACGTGCAGGAAATCACCTGGTCGCTTTGGGCCATAACCACCCTTTCGATTTCCTCGGCCATACCGACCCGTTTTTCGGATTTCAGGGCTTCGTATTTATCATCCCTGAGTTGCAAATCGATGTCCTTTCGACCCTGGTAATACTTCGGGTCGGGTAGTGCCCGGAATTCGTCCTCGGTCAAATATTTTGTCATCGCCACCGCTTCCTCTATAAACTTACCCAGCGATTCCTTTTTGAGGTCATTGGTGGAATGCGACGAGTATTTGTTCCCGGTGTAAATATCCAGAGACAGAGAATTACTTTTGGATTCTTTCAGCTTCTCCAGCTTTTTTTCACAATATTCGATTTCGATATCGCGGCTGCCGCCGATATCGACCGCCACCTCGTCGGCGCCGGCCTGTTTGGCCCGGGTAATCGCCCAGCCGGCCAATTCGATTCTCTCTTTATTATTCATGACTTAATCCTCAAAATTTAACTCGTTTTCGACGTCAACCCTTTCATCAGGCATTGACACCGCCTACCGTTATCGATGAGACCTTGACGGTCGGATGACCGAACGAGGCCGGCACTCCCTGACCGTTCTTGCCGCAGGTGCCGCCGCCCTCGGAGAATTTCAGGTCGTCAGCCACCATCACGATTTTGGTCAAAACGTCCGGACCATTGCCGATAATATTGACGTCCTTGATAGGCGTGGTCAGTTCGCCGTTTTCGATCAGGTAACCGGACTTGACGTAGAACGTGAAATCACCGGCCCCGATGAAGACCTCACCGTTGGTGAAGTTCTCGGCGTAAAGACCTTTTTTAACCGACCGGATTATTTCTTCCCGTTTGTGCGGCCCGGGCAGCATGTAAGTATTCCGCATGCGCGGCATCGGCTCGTAACGGAAAGATTCTCTCCGACCGCTTCCGGTAGGTTTGACCTGATAGAACTTTGAACTGATTATGTCATGCATATAACTGACCAGAACACCATCCCTGACAAGGTAGGTTATCTCCGTGTCGTTGCCCTCATCATCGACGTTGATAGAGCCGCGATTGTGCGGCACGGTGCCGTCGTCAACGATATTGACGAAATTTTCCGCCACCGGCTTGCCGATTTTGTCGGCGTAGATGGAAACTCCTTTGCGGTTGAAATCCGCTTCCATACCGTGACCGATCGCCTCGTGCAGAAGCATGCCCGAGTCCCCCGGCGACAGGACCACTTCCATTTCGCCGCCTTCCGGCTTGACAGCCTTGAACATCTCCACCGTGCGCCGTACGGTCTCATCGGCCAGGCGGTCGATATTTTCCCGGGTGTAAAACTCGATACCGCTTCTCGAGGACAACCCGAATTCATTACTTTCCCGCTTACCGTTCTCTTCAGCTATACAGCTTACGTACATCGTGGTCATAGGCCTGTAATCGCAGACGACCCGGTCTTCTGAATTAACCACCATGATATAAGAGGAACCATCGATAAAATGAATGGTATTCTTAATTATACGGTTATCCCGGGCGAAAACTTTGTCGTTTATCTCCTGAAGAAAAGGTATTTTCCGGTCGATATCAACATCCTCCCACAGCGTCTTGACCGGGTAATAATTAGGCGTCTTGTGCAGTATGATTTCCTGTGGAGGTAATTTCTTGCCACCGCGAGCGATATTGGCCGCCGTACTCGCCGCCAGTTTCATCGCCTGGGGTGTGATTTCCTCCGTAAAAGAATAACCGACCTGGTCGCCTTTGAGCACCCGGATACCCACCCCGAAATCGACATTGGTGTAGGCGCGGTTGACCGCTCTGTCCTCTAGGCCGACATAGCTGCTGAGGGAATGTTCGAAATATACATCGCAGTAATCGCCACCGTGCGCCAATGCGGCACCTATCACATCTTTTATGACAGCTTCATTAACTCCGAAATGTTCGTAATAATCCGACAATTTGCTGCTCCCTTCTGGTGGCAATGTGAAAACCGCAAACGGATTGCCCTTTAATATCATGGGAACCCCGGCCAAAGCCAGGCCCTGGGCGCTGGTTTTTATAAACTTTCTCCTTGTCCATTCAGACATTATAGCACCTCCGAAAAGAATATATATATAGTTTTTTTTGCTGAAAGGGATATGGTGTGACAGTTATTTGCAGGCATAAAAAAAATCAAAATTAGCTATGCTTCTACTAATACAAAAAAATACGCTGAATTATTCCATTT
>JAFGNW010000131.1 GCA_016926795.1 Candidatus Zixiibacteriota bacterium | reverse complement strand
GAAAGCATATGCTCGGAGACATCCAAACCCGTAATTTCGATGCCGGCCTCGGCCAGAGGAATCAACACCCGACCGGTGCCGCAGCCCAGTTCGAGTGTTTTACCCCTGCGGTTGAGACATTGCTCGACATAGAAATCGATATCGTGTAGTTTTTTATAACCCGGGACCAGGTCATAAAGCTCGGCCAGCCGGGGGTGGTCTTTATAAGAGCCGAATGTCATAAGTTAAAGTATCCTCTTTAATAATATATCTCTTCTTGCGAATTATCCCGGACCCACAAAAAAAGAGGAAAAACCCGTTTATCAATATCAATTTAATGATTTAATGAAATATTACAAATTTTAAACGAACGAATATAAGATGATTTTAGAATATTATCGGGACAACCGTAAGGGCTATTTCACTTTTTTCTTGGGATGCTCGTTGACCATGGCGAAAGAAAGGTATTCCAGCTCCATCGACATATTTTCGTTTCGCACATAAACATCGTCGGGCACTTTCAAATTCACCGGAGCGAAATTCAAAATCGCCTTGATGCCCGCCTTGACGACATCATCGACTATATACTGGGCGACAGTTGCCGGGACTGCCACGATGACAATTTCAATCTTGGCTTCTGGCAATTCGGTCTCGAGATTCTTGATGTCGGAGATAACGATGCCTTTATGATTGGAACCGATTTTGCGCTGGTCGTTGTCGAAAAGTTTGACGATATGAAAATCCTGGCGCGAGAATTCCTTGTAGCTGACCAGGGCTGAACCGATATTACCCACCCCGACCAGAGCCACCCGCCATTGACGGTCAATGCCCAGAATAGAAGCTATTTGTTTTTTCAGCTCGATAACCGGGTAACCCAGTCCCCGGGTGCCGAAAGTACCGAAAAACGACAGGTCTTTGCGGACCTGGGCGGGCGTTAATTTTTCACGCTTGGCCAGTTCCTTCGAAGACACCGTTTCATAGTTTTCTTTCTCCAGTAGAGAGAGGGTACGGTAGTACAGCGACAGGCGGTGAATTGTTGACTCGGAAATCCTTTTTTTGCTTAACTTGGCTGTAGGTTCCATTATTTACTTTGACCTTTAAGACACACCAACGCCTTTGTTTATGTGAAAACCTTCACAAAATAATACTTTTTACCCTTATTTATGTCAAGAATATTTTTTACTAATTAGCCGCAAAAGAATTGATAATATGTTATATCTCTTTGTCAGTAAATAAAATAGGATAAATTTGGGAGTTTTTTATTTTACGACATTTCTTGATAAAGCTTGTGAAATATGGGACAAAACCTCATAATTAATTGTTCCCTGCCAATCAGCCAGTTGTTCCGCGGATATCTTTTCGGAACCGTCGCGGCCGATCAAGGTAACCTCATTTTCGAGTCTGACCCCCCTTATATCGGTAATATCCACCATCATCAGGTTCATGCACACCCGTCCCCGTACCGGTGCCCGCCGCCCCTTGATTAACACGTAGGCCCGATTGGAAAGAGCGCGGTCGTAACCGTCGTAATATCCCAACGGCAGCACAGCCAACCGGGTGGGGGAGGTGGTGCGATAGGTACAGCCGTAGCCGATAAAACTGTCGGCCGGGACATCTTTAATCTGGGTTACGCTCGTTTTCCAGGCCAGGACCGGGCGGAAGATGTTGTTCGCCCCACCCTCGAGACGGTAAGAGAGATAGGTTTCTTTCGAGGGCCAATGGCCGTAAACGGCAATCCCGGGGCGGACCAGTTCGAAGCGGGTGTGGTCGAAGAGAATAAGCGCCGCCGAGGAGGCGGTGTGGCGGATTTTCGGTTTTATGCCCAGCCCAGCCATCATCTTCACCAGCCGGTTAAAATTCTTCAACTGGTACTCGGCGTATTCATGAACGGTGGTGTCCTCTATATTGGCGAAATGCATGCTGGCGCCGAGCGGTTTTCCAAGGTAGGGATATTTTTTATAAAGGGCTGCGAATACCGGCAGTTCCTTTTCAGTGATGCCCTGGCGATGGGTGCCGGTTTCCAGCTTCAGATGGGTTCGTATTTTTTTCTTCGACTTATCGGATATCCTGCCCAAAGCCGCGAGGGCTTCGCGGGTAAAGATGACCGGCTCCAGCTCGAATTCCGTCACGGCGGCCGTATCGGCCAGGGGAAGCGGTCCCAGCACCATGATTTTTTTCTTCCAGCCGCTTTGGCGGCAGGCGACGGCTTCCTCGAGGGAATGCACCGACAGGTAGGCGACTTCGTCCCGATCCTTAAGCAGCCCGACAATTTCCGGCAGGCCGTGACCGTAAGCGTTGGCCTTGACCGAAACGGCCATCATCCGACCGCTGGCCAGCCGGGCCAGTGTCTTTATATTGTTGACCAGAGCCGACTGCGACAGCTCCACCCAGGTTAGAATACCGTCTTTTTTCATAGTTTTATTTATACTTTCAAGGCAAAGAGATAGCAACAAAAGAAATTTATATACCGCAAATATAAAATCCCGGCTTGGGAATTTTCAAAAAGAGCCGATATAAAAAATAGCACTCAAAACATATAAACAGAGGGACAATTAATGGGACTTTCCAACCTGCTGGCGTCAATCGCCGGAGAATACACGCGACGTTATCTTGAAAGAGCCAACTGGAACCAGACCGGAAATGCTTCTTCGTCCCAGGCCGACAATGTTCCCTCTGAAACACCCGTACAACCGGTGGTTCAACCCGAAGTCACCGACCGCTACGAACCGTCGAACCAAACCCCTTCGGACAACGCCGATAATTCGAACGACCGGACCGAAACGACCGACAACGAACAGCCGGCGGTGGAAGTCCAGCCGGACGGAACCTACTATTATAAAAGGCAGGCTCGACTGGATTACAAGCTCAATTTGAGTTTCGATTTGGCGGCATTGATGAGTACGGCCCGGTCGATATCCGAGGGAGACACCGAGGCGGTGGAATCTCTGGTCACCGCCGGATTTGGTCTTTCGGCTGATTTTAATATCAAGGGGAAACAGGCGGTCGAGACCAACCTGACCGACGAAACTGACCCGGAAAAAGCCGTGCTGAAAAATCTGACGCGAGCGCGCAGTCGACAGGTCGGTCTGTTCAAGGTTCAGAGCGAAGATTTCGCCCTGCAATCGTTCTACAGAGAGGCGACTGATATTCGTCGCTCCCTGAACGTCAAGGTGCAGGACAATCATCGCCGGACGGTCAATAAAATCGCTATCCGCTACCGACTCGACAACCGCTTCAGTTTCGCATTAGCCGAGCGCTTTAACGTCCAGACCCGGCAGATGACCGGCGAGACACCGGAATCCCTGAACGGCTATTTTGACGCGGCGGGCAGCCTGGCCGAGAAGGGTACCCCGGAGATGATGGCGACTTTTTTTGACGCTGTCGAGGATTATCTCACCCGGACCGAGGACAAGCTGACAGCCGAGGTGGAGAGCTTCTTCCAGAGCGCCGCCGCGGAACTCGGTTTCACCGGTGAACTGGTCGAGACGGCCGCTTCGCAGTTGACGGGGGCAATCGAAAGTTTCTTCAATCGGGTCACCGGCGCCGTGCAGAAGCTGGAGTCGAAACTGGTGCCAAACACCGTGCAGCCGGAGTCATCGGAAATGGCAACGTACGCCCTGCCCCCCGACCTTTTAAATCCCGCCCTGGCGCAGGATCAGGCTTGCCTGGTCGAAGCCTGAACCGGTTAAAAGCACCGGGTACCCGCTCTCGCCCGATAAAAATTTCCCTTGATTATATCAAACTTTTTTCTCATAATTCGACCGAACGATGAAAGAAGAGTTATCAGATAACCTCAGAGAACTTCACGGTCGCATCGTCGAAGCCTGCGACGAATACGACCGTGACGCCGATGATATAATCATTGTCGCTATTACCAAAACCCACCCCGCCGTGGCCATAAAAAGGGTTGTGGCTGCCGGCATTCACAATATCGGCGAGAGTCGAATCCAGGAGGCGGAACCGAAAATCATCGAAGTTGGTCAGATCGCCCGGTTTCACATGGTCGGACACCTGCAATCCAACAAAGTCAAAAAAGCCGTTGAGTTATTCGATGTCATCCAATCGGTTGATTCCTACAAGCTGGCCGAGGAGATAGACCGGCGGGCCGCTGAAATCGACCGGATCATAGAATGTTATGTCGAGGTCAACTGTTCCGGCGAGGACCAGAAATACGGCGCTGCCCCCGGCAAGGTGGTCGAGCTTATTCAGCGAGTGAATTATCTTGACAATATCAACTTAACGGGCTTGATGACAGTGGGGCCGCTGACCGATGACCGGGAGCACATTCGACGGACTTTTCGCATGTGTCAGGAAATTTTCAAGGAAGGTCGGGACATTGTCGGCGACGATTTTGACACCCTGTCGATGGGGATGACCGATGATTTCGAACTGGCAATTGCGGAGGGTTCGACCATGATTCGCATCGGAACGGGGATTTTCGGTCCCCGGGAGGATTAACCAACCCTTAACTCGTTATCTTTCATAAGTTAACCTGATCGTGCCCGGTTCGGCTAAAAGACGGCCGGTTCGAGAAGCTGTTATTTATCATAAGCTTCTGAATTGAGACAATTTTTTTCCTTCTTATCCTCAATTTTTCCCGAAAAAGTACGATAATTATTATAAAGTGTACCGTTATGAAACTGTTCGTATTTCGAACAACTCAAATGGTGGGTTATCAAAGTTGACTTTTAACAAGCGAGAAAGATATGGATTTATCACCCAATGATATCCGCAATTATCAATTTCCCAACCAAATGCGCGGTTACGACAAGGATGAAGTGGATAACTTCAAGGAACAGGTGGCTAACGCGATCGAGGGTTTGAAACACGAGAACTTAAAACTCTCGATGGAAATTGATTCTTTAAAATCTCAACTGGCCGGGCTAAAACAATTCGAGGATACCATAAAAAACGCTGCTATCGACGCCCGCCGCAACGCCGATATGACGGTTGCCAACGCCAAGAAAGAAGCTGAGCTGATGCTGTCGAAGGCCAAAGCTGAGGCGGAACAGGCGATCGCCGACCGGTTCAAAAAAATCAGCGACATTGAAAACCAGTTACAGAAAATTGAGCTGACCAAAAAATCCTATATCAATAAAGTTCGCGGTCTTTTGCATTCCCACCTGGAACTTATCGAGGATATCGCCGCCGCGGAAAATATAAAGGAAATCAGTGAGGATTCTCTTGAAATAACCGATTCGGCCGAGGTTGAAAGCAAAAAGCGCGAAACTTTCGCCACCCAGCCTTCCCGGGATAAAGGTATCAAGACCGAAGAGGCCAAAGCGGCGGACAAAATTGTCGCGGTAAAATCGCCCCGGTTAGAAGCCGACGAAGAGCCTCAGGATGAAATGACGGAGTCGCTGCGCGGTGTGGTTAAGGACGAGGTCCCCGAGGAACCGACGGAACAGCCGGAAGAACCCAAGAACATCGACCCGGAACTGGCTGCGGCACTGGAAAGCTACCAGAAGAGAGTGGAAAGCGAATCCCGGGCGGAAAGCCTGGCGCCCCCGCAAAAAAATGTCATCCCGTCGGATAACGTTACCATTACCAACGCTCGGGCCGAGGATGTCCCCAACGGTTTTATTGCCAAACAGCCAAAAACGGAACACGATGATGCCACCACCGATAAGGTCAGCCTGGCCCCCGATGCCCAGGACAGCCCCACCGAACACAATACCATCGATATAGACAAACCCGAACCCGCAACACCGAAGGAACAACATTCGGAAGTGGGGAATCTGGCCGATGAGCTTGACGAGGTCGTGGCCAAGTTCGAAGAAGAAATGGACAAAGCTGAAAAAAGTTAACTATACCCACCTGTATATTAAGCCGGCCCAATCTGTTCTCTCTGGGCCGGTTTTTTTTTGGTTTTTTTCCTTTATAAAAATCGCCGGGAACTTATATTCTCTTGCAATCTTAATAATTTAAAAAAGCAGGAGACAAATTATGAATACTATCGAGGAATTGAATAAAATGCGTGCCGAGGCGGTGGTCTTTATCCAGAGCCAGGTCAAATTTGACCCCAAAATAGGCATTATCCTGGGCACCGGGCTGGGCTCGCTGGTGGACGGCATCGAAATGGTCGGGACGGTCGCTTACGACCAAATTCCCCATTTCCCAGTCTCGACGGTGGAATCACACGCCGGGCGGTTGCTGTTCGGCAATTTACGCGGCAAACCGGTGGTCTGTATGCAGGGTCGGTTCCATTTTTACGAAGGCTACAGCTTCAAACAAATTGCCTTCCCTGTCCGGGTGCTCAAGGCGCTCGGTATGAAAACGCTGATAGTCTCCAACGCCGCCGGGGGGATGAATCCCAATTTCCAGCCCGGCGATATCATGGTCATCAAGGACCATATCAATTTCTTCCCCGGCAACCCGCTGATCGGCCCCAACGACAACGAACTGGGCGACCGCTTCCCGGACATGTACGAAGTTTACAACCGGGAGCTTATCAGGTTGGCCAAGGAAGTCGCGCTGGAGCAGAAACTGAGGCTGCAGGAAGGCGTCTATATCGGGGTGACCGGACCGTGCCTGGAGACCTCGGCGGAGTACCGAATGTTCCGCGGGTTCGGGGCGGACGCGGTGGGGATGTCCACTGTGCCGGAGGT
>JAFGNW010000130.1 GCA_016926795.1 Candidatus Zixiibacteriota bacterium | reverse complement strand
CCTTGACGGGTTTGGTAACTGGTCCTTTACAACCACTGCTCTGGTAACGGGTGACTATGTCACCGCCACGGCTTACGACCTCGTTAACAACACTTCCGAATTCTGCGCCAATATGGTGGTCAGCGGCGCGGATTGGAATTGCGACGACAACCCGCCCCCCGGCAAGACGGCCGGCGGTTGGGAAAGCGAAAGTAATGACGGCTGCGCCATCTGTGACACGGCGATGTGTGAAACGGCCTACTGCGGCGATATCAGTCCCGACGGCGATGAGGACTGGTGGTTCATCAGACTGCCCGCCGATACCTGTTATTGTCTGCACGTGCGGGTGTTCGGCAACGATACGCCGGGGCAATTTGCCTACGGCGGCGGTCTGGACCCGGTTTTGGATATTTACGCTTCAGACTGCAGTACGGTGCTATTCACTAACGACAACCATGGTGGGTTATTCCCCGACGCGGTCGGAAATGACGCTCAGTATGATTGCCAGGCCACCGGTAACTGCCATCAGCCCGGAACCCAGCTGTATATGAAAATAACCGGTATTGCCGGATCAGAGGGCTCTTACCTGCTGGTGGTTAACTGTTACCCCTGTGAATGTCCGGAAGAACCGGATACCTGTGATTATTACAAGTCCGGCTATCTGGATTACTGTCCCAACGGCATGCCCGACTTCGACCAGAAACAAAATGGTTGGTTTAACGCCGGCAATCAGTGGACGCACTGCGGCCCGGTGGCTCTGGCCAACTGCCTGTGGTGGTTTGACTCCAAGTTCGAACCTTCACCAATTGACCCGCGTCCATTCTATCCCGGTCCGGGAAATCCGGCGCCGAACGACGGGTACCCGCTGGTTCAGTCTTTCCACCCGCTCGGCACTACATGGGATGACCATGACACCAACAACGTCGTACCATTGGTTGACTCCCTGGCGTTGTACTGCAAGACCAATACCGGGACGGCTTCCGGAACTTACATAGACAGTATGTACCAGGGTGTGCTGACCTGGCTGAGCAATACCGGTCAAAGCGCCTATTATACGGTCAATCTCGTAGCGGTGGGGGCGTCTCCGGGTTATGGTTCGATTTCCCTTGAGGAATTGAAGGAGGAGGTCCTGCGGAGCCAGGATGTAATCCTGCTTTTGGGCTTCTACCACATGCCCGACCCGCCTTATTGCGAACGAATTGGCGGCCATTATGTAACGGTAGCCGGAACCTGTACCGACCCGCTGGATTCCTCTCTCTGTATCTCCGACCCGTTTTTCGACAAGAACGAGGGCGAGCCTCCCATCGGCGCCAGCGGCCACGGTCCGACGGTGCACAACGATGCTTCGCTGATTTCAGGCCCGCACGGCACATACCATCATGACAAGTACGATATCGTACTGACCCTCTGCGGCAATATAGGGGCGAGTTTCTTCCCGCTGGAACTGGCCAATTACGGTATTGACTCCTCGCATGCCGTTAAATTCCAAGGGATTAACGGTGGCGGGACAATCCCGCCCTTGAACATGCCGATAATCACTTTAATTGAATACGCCCTTATTATCTGTCCTCTTGATTCCGATGAGGACGGCGTTCCGGACCTGATTGATAACTGCCCTTACAATTACAATCCGGGTCAGGAGAATTCCGATGGTGATTCGCATGGTGACGCCTGCGACAACTGTCCGACGGTGGATAACGAGAACCAGGTCAATTCCGACGGTGACAGCCATGGTGACGCCTGTGACAACTGCCCTACGGTTGATAACGAAAGCCAGACGAATTCCGACGGTGATTCTCACGGCAATGCCTGCGATAACTGCGACACGGTGGATAACGAAGACCAGGCTAACGATGACGCTGACACGCTCGGCAACGCCTGCGACAACTGTCCGTACGCAGACAACGATCACCAGGAAAATTCTGATGGTGATTCCCACGGTGACGCCTGTGACAATTGCCCTAACGATGACAATGAGGATCAATCAGACATTGATATCGACAATGTCGGCGATGTCTGCGATAACTGTCCGACGACGATTAACCCGTTACAGACCAATTCCGACGCTGACTCGCTGGGTGATGCCTGCGACAATTGCCCCAACGACGACAATGACGACCAGGCCAATAACGACGGCGATTCGCAGGGCGATGTCTGCGACCCGGATGACGACAACGATGGTATCAACGACGACGGCGATAACAGCGGGACAATAGGCGACAATCCGTGTACCGGCGGCGGCACCACCAATTGCGACGACAACTGCCAGTTCGTTTACAATCCGATTCAGGAGGATGCCAACAGTAACGGAATCGGCGATGCCTGCGAAGGCGGCTGCTGTACCGGCAAGACCGGTAATGCCGACTGCTCTGCCGAAGATCAGCCGGATATTTCGGATATCACCCGATTGATTGACTATCTGTATATCTCGCACAATCCGCTCTGTTGTGCTGAGGAAGCTGATGTCGATGTCAGCGGCGGCGAGCCGGATATTTCCGATATTACCTTCCTGATTGCGCATCTGTACCTTGACCACAGAGCTCTGCCAGACTGTCCGTAGCAGTCTGACTGATACAAGGAACGATAAAGCCGTTCCCGGATATTCCGGGAGCGGCTTATTATTTTGTCGGGTCCGGCGGAAAAAAAGATAAAATTAAATTGTCAGAGAAACGTATTATTTTAATATTGTGAAGGAACAGAAGAGAATTGGAGACGATTAAATATGGCCATGAAAATTACCGGAGAATGCACCGTTTGCGGCCTGTGTCTTACCGAATGCCCCACCGATTCAATCACCGAGGGTGATATCTATGTTATTGATCCGAACACCTGTAACGAGTGCGAGGATAGAAAAGACGGCCCCCGATGCGTAAAAGCCTGCCCGATTGACTGTATCGAAAAAGCATAAAAACCCGTCTAAATACATCCTGTTTTGAACAGACCATATAAAAGAGGGCGCTACTCTGGTTGGGTAGAGGGGGCTAGGAAACTACCCAGGGACAGCAGAGAGTCACCCTCGTAATATTCTATTATGATAATATTTTAATTGACTTAAAAGTCAAGTATTTTTTATAAAATACTCAGGCTCCCTATTAATTTATATCGTCAATATACTACAATCTTTACCGGTATTGTTAAAAAAAACGGATTTTTTTCCTCTGGTAATAATAGGGCCAATCTGAAACTAGATAAATAAGTTCCCACTTTAAGGGTAGTACGCGGCTTGATCTCCAGCGTAACCTGTTTTCCTTTTTCAGCTTCGCTTTCGAGCACGGCGGTTTGGAACGTTGTATCATAAGGCTCAATCCGGAGAACCTCGATTTTGTCAAATTCGGTGTTTTCGATGTTAATTTTCTTGGAGCCCTGGCCCGGAATGAAGAACAAAAAGGGCTGGTCCGGTTTCATGCCTTTTGGCCAGCGGCCGACATCGGATATATATTGCAGAACGGTCTTACGACCATCGCTGGAATATACCGTCAGGGACTTTCGGGTAGGGCCGTAATAATGGGTAGTTTCGAAAGTCAGTTTCAAGGAAACCGTGTCGCCGGGATTGACGGTCGAATCCTTAAACAAAATGGATGAGCATTCACAGGCAACCTCAATAGAGTCAATCCGGACCGGCTGGTCACCGTCGTTGAAGAATTTAAAATCATGAAAAACCTTCAGGTCCACACCGACCTGCCCGAAGTCGTACAACAATTCTGAAAACTTCAGGCCCTCGTAGCTGACCGCCGGGGAGGAGCGGAAGGTCAGGAGGACAACGCCGAGTAAAACGGTCAGAACGATTTTTTTCATTTGGTTATCTTCTCTTCAAAAACCGGCAGAAAGCCGTTTTTTATCATCCAGGTATCGTTGTAACACTTACTGAGATAGCGTATTCCGGCATCACCGAAAATGCCGACCAGCAAGGAGTCCGGGCCAAGTTCGGCGGCTACTTTCTCCATGGCAAAAGCCACCGCGCCCGATGACCCGCCTCCGGAAATGCCTTCGGTTCGGGCAATCAGCCGCGCCCGGTGGAAGGAGTCTCGGTCCGAGACGGTAATGACCTCATCCACGACGTCGCGGTCGAGGGCTTTGGTGACGACATCGGAACCGATTCCCTCGACTTTGTAATTACAGGCGATAATCTCTTTATTATTCTTAATGTATTCAGCAAACACCGAACCTTCCGGGTCTACCGCGACAGCCTTGATGGCGGGATTCTTTTCCTTGAGGTAACGCGCCGCTCCGGAAAAAGTTCCCCCGGTACCGATACCGGCTATGAAATGAGTGACCCGGCCGTCGGTATCGTCCCATATCTCCGGACCGGTCGTCTGATAATGCGCCTCGATATTTTCCTGACTGTGATACTGGTCAAGGTCGAAATAACCTTTTTCTTTGGCCAGGCGACGGGCAACAGCATAGAAACTGTCCGGATGGTCATGGTTCACTTCCGGGGTAAGGATAACCTCGGCCCCGTATGATTTTATCAGGTCAACCTTTTCCTGGCTGGTTTTCACCGGCGTCACCAGGATGGCTTTAAGACCGAAAAGGGAAGCCACCATAGCCAGCGCCGAGCCGGTGTTGCCGGAAGTGTTGTCAATCACCGTGTCGCCCGGTTTTAGACGGCCTTCCTTCAGGGCTTTGGTTATTATGTAATAAGTCATACGGTCTTTAAGGGAGCCGGTGGGATTGAAGAATTCGAGTTTCACATAAGCCGCAGGACCATCGTCTGGTATGCCGGTTCGCAACCTGACGAGTGGGGTGTGGCCTATCAATTCGGTTATGTTTTCATACAGTCGCATTTTTCACCTCAAAGTTCTATGATTTTATACAATTTTATTTCCTTTTTCAACTTTTTTATTTAAGTATTGTCGGTTGTTTTAAGTTGACAAGGCAGCCGGGCTGCTTTTTTTATGCGTTAGGTTGTAAATTTGAAATCAGTTTAGATAGATTTTTAGGAGGATCGGATATATGAAGTTGCACTGGATTGCATTGATTTTGTTGACCCTGGTTCTGCTGGTGGGTTGTTCCGAGGATTCGAAAAAGGAAGCGGCGAAGCTGGAGCAGGAAATGACGGGGGAGCAGGCGGGGGCCGACACCGCTGCGGCCGCCGTGGAAGATACCCTCGGTGAGATATCAAAACCGATAGACGCCGGGGCGGTTCCCGAGGAGGAAGAGGAAGTATTTATCCCCTCACAACCGGCGGGAAGCGGCTATACGATCCAGGTAGCCAGTTGCGAATCAATGGAATATGCCCAGCACCTGATTGAAATATACACCCAGCGAGGGTATGAACCGTATATGACGCGGGTGGAGGTGGGCGGCCAGCTTTATTACCGTGTCCGAATCGGCAACTTCCAGGCCAAAAGCGATGCCCTGAGTTTGAAGGCGGAACTGATGGACAAGTACTCTATCCAGGCCTGGGTTGACTATAACGAATGATAACCGGTTAGATATATTAAAATACCAAAATTCTCGCGGTGTGAAAGCCTCGAGAATTTTTTGTTTATGTCAGCAACCTTGTAACAAAAGACGCTTTTTGTCGTAGATTAGCTGTAAGTCATTAAGATTATATTATTTGAATCTTAAGGTGGATAAGATGTTAAAAGGGCTGGTCCTGACAGTTTTATTTGTATTTCTGTTGCTTCTTTTATGTAGTGGCGGATTTGGCCTTATCATCGGTATTTTGGGCGGTATAATCGGCCTTATCGGCAGCCTGGTGGGAATAATCGTGGGCATTTTGGGCGGCTTTATTGGGGTGCTGGTGAGCGTCCTGATCCCGCTTCTGGTAATTGCTGTTCCGGTCATGATAGTGGTGCTGGTTGTCGCGGGTATCGTGCACCTGATTTAATGAATTTTCCCTGGAACCAAATCGGCAGTCGGAAACGCATAGAATTCATTTATTTCCCAATAAAAAAACGGCAGGTCAATAACAGCCTGCCGTTTTAAAATTTCCGTAAAACTATTATTTCTTTAACAGCCGGTCGAAGAATTCCACCTGTTTACGGTATTCGGCAATAATATTGACTCGTTTGGAAGCGCCGTGGCCTTCATCAGGGAAAATCAGGGAGTCCACCACACCGCCGTTGTCCTTGACCGCCTGAATAACCTGGCGGGCCTCACCGATGGGCACCCGCGGGTCGTTGACACCGTGAACGACCAGAAGCGGGGTTTTAATCAGGTGGGCCTTATGGATGGGGGAGATTTCTTTCAGGAATTCCGGGTCAGTGAGCGGTCCATATTCCGATTCGCGCAAATGCCGACGGTAATCGGCGGTATTTTCGAGGAAAGTCTTGAAATTGACAATACCGACCTCGTCAACGGCCGCAGCGAACAGGTCGGGGTACTCGGTAATCATACCCATTACGACATAGCCGCCGTAGGAGCCGCCGCGAATCGCAATCATGCCGGGAGCGGTGTATTTGTTTTCAATCAGATATTCGACTCCAGCCTTGTAATCCTGTAGAGATTGTTTCCGGTTTTTGTAATTGTCCATATTCAGGTAATCGCGACCATAGCCAGAGGAACCGCGCGGGTTGGGAGCCAGAATACCATAGCCGTTCAACAGAAAGTATTGGATGTTGCGCTGAAAAGCCGGCTGGAACTGACCTTCGGGGCCGCCGTGGGCGTTGACTATAAAAGGCACCGGCTGGCCTTCTGTGTAATTTGGCGGGAGGTAAAGAAAAGCCGGAATTTCCAGACCGTCAAAGCTCTTGTAATGAATAAGCTTGGGTTCCACAAACAATTCCCGGTCAATACCGGCGTAAATGGAAAAGGTCAACTGTTTCAACTCCTCGGTGTTCGGATTCCAGCGCCAGACGTCCGGAGCCCGGGTGGGACCGTTGAAAGAAAAGATAATATTGCCGTTTTTATCAAAGCCGCCCAAACTTATCATACCGTCCATGGGTGGGGTGGGTATTTCTTTCAAAGTTTCAATCTCTCGTAATTTCAGCCTGACATAACCGTCTTCGTTGACCTGGGCAGCCATATACTTATAGTCTCGGGAAATGCTGAGCCCGTCGATTTCCCATTTTGGGTCTATCCAGCCGTCATCGATGAAATTAACCTTGGGCGAGCCGACTTTCATCTTGGCCAGACGGGTTATGCCGTCCTCGTTGTCGTTGCAGGTCAGCCAGATAGTTTTATTGTCCGGCATCAGGGTCGGACTATAATAAGTTACATCACCCTCGTCTTCGTTCAGTTTCTGGTGTTCGCCGGTTTCCAGGTTGAGCAGGAAGAGGTCGTTATTGACGTTGGAAGTGAACAGGTAAACAATCATGTAAATCCCGTTCTGGGATAAATCGGCAATCGACAAATAACCGTGTACGCCGGTGGTATCCCCGAACACTTTACGAGCCTTGCCGGTGGTGATATCCATCTGGTAAATGTGAAAATCACGGCCGTTTTCTTCGTTGGAACGGTAGAAAATCGAGCGGTCGTCGATATTCCAAACTACCGAGCCGAACTGGATATCCTCGAAACGGGTCAGCTGCTCGGTCCGGCCGGTTTTGGTGTCCATCAGGTATAACTGGGATTGTTCCGAGCCGCCGATGGAAGCGCCGACAATAGCCATATCAGAACCCCAACAGAGGGTAAAGAAATCAATACCATCCTCGAAAGTGGTTAGCTGGTAGGGCCAGCCCTGCTGGTTGATTCTATAAACCTGGGTAGCCCCCGACATCGAAGAGGAAAAGTAGACGTCCTTGCCGTCCCAGGAATTGCCGGCGGGCGAAGCCTGGCCGATTTGCAGGAAGGTGGCAATATCCGGGATATATTTCCCTTTGTACAGGAGAGTCTTTTCCTTGACACCGGATTGGGTGAAAGCGCCGCTGACGACCAGAATCGTGAGGGTAAAAATGAGCAGAATTCCGATGGTAGCTCTGGTTTTCACGTTATCCTCCTTAAATTGAAAGTTACATTTTAATAACTTTCTGAAAATAGGAGGAAAATGTTGATTTGGCAACAGGAAAATGGCCGAATTGTCGAATCGGTCGATTAGGGTAAGTCGGCCGGTTTATATCTTTTCTTTTTCCGCGGTTCTGTCTATGACCGAAGTAAAGCGGAAGCAGGTTTTTTCTTCTTCTTCGAATACTACTCTTTTATAGAATTGGCAGTCGTAACATGATTTTTTTCTGCCGGAAACGGTAGGGTCTTTACGGTACGCCGAATCGCAAACCTGCCAGCACACTCTCCCTGCGGCGATACCGCCGTTGGTGCCGTCGTGTTTCATCGCTGTCGCCACCGGGCATTCACCCAGGATATCCGCGAGGAGCCCACCCTTTTCTCTACCGCAGTTTTTAAACTGCCAGCAATTCAGCTTCTGCGACATGTGGTCACCTTATGCTTGGCTCAATTAATCTGTTTCTACAACCCTCATTACGGCACTGTATTTCGAGTCGTTGTTCATCCGGTTGAATTCTTCTTCCGAGGCCACGTCTTTGAACTTCTCGTAACTTTTTTTGACGTTCTTGATATCGTTAGCACCCAAATAGCTCAACATCAGGTACTGGTAAACCTTGGGATTCTCCGAATCAACAGAGCGGGCATCCTTGAAATGTTTAATAGCCTTCTTGTAATAACCCTGTTTGAAGCGGGCCTCGCCGAGGCCGTAATAAGCCTGAAAATTTCTTTTATCCAGGTCGATAACGGTTTCGTAATCCGCGATCGCGGCGATTTCCTCGCCCTTATTCAGATACAGATTGGCTCGTCCCAGATGAGCTGTTATGGATTTCTGGTCGATTTCGATAGCTTTATTATAAGCTGTGATAGCCTGATTGATTTCTTTACGGAACTGGTAAATTTCCGCGGCGCGGACAAAATCATCATGGGCAGCGCCCCATTGTTTCACCTGGGAGTAAATTTCACCCCGGGTGAAATAAGCTTCGGCGTAACTGTTTTTCAGGTTGATGGCCTTGGTTAAATCTTCGATGGCCCGGTCGTTGTCACCCTCTTTGTAGGCGGCTTCGGCGGCGTAATAAAAATCGGTTTCATTATATGAGGCTTCCTTCTGGGCTGTCGTCAACGGTTTCAACTTGACTTCCAGTTTTGAAGTCTTACCGGCCGTGAGATTGATTTTGCCGGTAGCGGTTTGATAACCCTCTTTGGATACGGCATAGGCGTACTCGCCCGGTTTAAGTTGGGAATAGGTCAGGTTACCGGCGCCCAATACAGAACCGTCCAGTTTTAAGCGGGCGCCGTCGATATTGGCGGCCAGAGTCAATTTGGCGTATTTCGAAGTGCCGGACTTTGAAGATGAGGCTTTGTTCGATTGGCTGCTTTCGGAAGACACTTTCTTGGCCGGGGTTGGCGGGGGTGAAGCGGCCGTCTCTCGGGGCGTCGGGCTGGTCGCGGCACTGGCGACTTCCCGCGGGGAAGTATTTTCCCGTTCCGCCAGGTCATCGTCCCGGGGTATCAATTTCAGGGTGGTTATTTCATCACCGAATATCGAAGCATGGTCAACCGCCACCACGGCGTCGTGGATAATGTACTCAAGAGTATAACTGCCGGCCGGCAGGAAATCGGTCTTAAAGAATCCCTGAGTATTGGTAGTGTAGGCTTCGCCGAGCTCGGGGATTCTGATAATCGCCTGCTGAAGATACGGTTGTTCGTTTTCATCGAAAACCATCCCGACTATCCGTCCCTGCCCACTGCCGGTGTCGCGAATAAACTGAGCGCCGATTAAAAACAGGATTAAAATAAAAATGGGTGTGGCTATGGCAGCCAGAACTTTCGGACTCAGCTTTTTCTCGCGCAACACATACAGGCGGTCGTTTACCGTCATTTCATCGTGGTCGTGAATCTGCTGGTCACCTTTGAGCTGGATAAAGTTTCTGTAGAAATTGGCGATACCCCGGCTCCTCTTGGCCATTGCGGGTTTGGGCAAGTCGGGGTCAATTTCAAGTGGAGTTACCGGGGTTTTATTTTTTTTGGGCGGTTGTATCGGTTGGTTGCCGAAGGGCTGGTCGTCGGGTGCAGGGCTGGTGTTCTCAATTTTACTGATTAGTTCCCGCTTTTCCTCGTCGCTTAAATAAGATGGTTTGGAGGACTCCGTCTCGGCCGGTGAGGATGGTTTTTCCGGTTCACGGTTGGCGGATGAATTATTCTCGGGAGGTTTGTTTTCCGTGGTCGGCTGAGTAATCGGGGCCGGCTCGTAACTGCTGTCATAGTCCGGTTCCGGAGGCGGGGGGGGAGCGGTGTCTCCGATCGGGGTGTGCTCGAAGTCTGTTTTGTTTTCATCCGTTTGTTCGAAGTCGTTTGATTTGGCTTCGTTTTCCATCAAATCAGCATTACTTTGTAAGCCCAGGTCATCATCGCTTCTGACAGAGGCGGTTTTCACCTGTCCGACTAAATCCGGGCTTTCCTGGTGTGCCTCAGTGACTACAAATTCCAGGTCGTCATCATCGTTAGAGGGCGTATTGCTTGGTGTGGAAATAGCTTGTTCCTGGAAGGTATAGCCGCATTGGTCACAAAATTTTGCAGCGTCGTTAAGAATAACGTGCTGGCAATTTGGACATTTATTCAATACTGCACTTCCTTTTTAATTCATTAAATCATTTATAGTTAATATCGTCCGGGGGGATATTTTCTTTAAATTTTATATGGAAAAATTAGTAAATCTTTATAAATAAAGGCTTGACACTTAAGCGACTAAAAAGTATAATCTTAACCTGTGTTTTTTATGTTTAGAGAATATTATTTCCTGTTTTCCTAAGGAGGAAGAAATAAATGCCAAGGCGCAATAACCGATTGATTTTCTTAGCAATAACTCTTATTAGCCTTACCCTGTATTGGAGTTGTTCCCAGCCCGGAGATGTTCTTCTGGAAAAAAGCACTACTGTCATTTCGTTGACCTCTGAGCGTTTACCAACACCACCCGAAGGCATGATTTATGAGCTTTGGGTCGCTAAAACCGAAAATGTCGATACTTCCATCTCGGCTTCCGATGTCGTTTCTATGGGGCGGTTTTCCTATCACGACGCTACCAAAACGTACTTTGACTCAAGCGGCCAGGAGATGGCCAACCGGTTCGTTCTCAAAGACGACATTTTCAAGTATAGCAAGATTTTTGTTTCGGTCGAGGATATTGTTGACGTCAATAACCGGCCCGGTCCGATAATGCTTATCGATGATATCACCAATCCTCAGGATAACCCAATCTATCTGGTATTTCCGGAAAGCGATACTTTACACAATGCCACGGTAACTTTCAACAAGGAAACGGTTTCCGACCGTAACCGCACTAACGACGGGCGGGGTATCTGGTTCTGCAACTATGAAACCGGTCGGGATTCGATCCCGGATACGGTTAGCCTGATCATTAACTTCACCCCCATAGAAAGCGATACGCCAATTTATGACGCGCAATGCAGTGTTATCAGTACCACCGTGGATACGATACCCATTGTTTATGGTCCGGATACCATAGCCTACGGCACCAATCTCAGGCATATCAGAATCGAGGTCGAGTACGGCTATTGTACCGATACCATCCCGCCTTACCAGGATTATAGGCAAATGATTTCTCCAGTGGCAGTGGATAATATTATTCTGTTAGATATTTTCAACCAGTTTGACTTCAACCTGCCCGATTATACGCCTTACGGCTGGAAATATAAGGGCTGGGTGGTTAGCAAGGCGGTCCCGACTTCGGCTATAGGTGAATTGACACCACCGGTTTGGCCTTATCACACCCTCAACTATAACCATATTCCGGGTTATACCGGAGGGTTGATAACGACCGGTACTTTCAGCCGTGTGGATACCGTCGATGACGGCAATCCTTATACTTTAGCCGGGCAGAAAGTACCGCCGTTCCCGGGTGAGGATTTCCTCGATGCCACCGCGCTTTTTGATTCCCTGGGCCTGTCTTCACCGCCCAATCTGAACAGTGATTCCGGAACCGCTTTCATTTCTCTGGAGCCGGCCAATTTTACGACCGACACGACCAATTTCCCTCTGTTCGTGATGCTCAAGCCCATTGATCCGGGCCTGTCTAATCAGGATATGTTCAACCGGACGGCGACGATTAAAGGAGATTTATACTGGTTCCCGCAGATAACGGTCAATATTCTCGAACGTTATTAAAAAAAACGATTTATAATATAAAGCCGGTATGAAATTATACCGGCTTTTTTATATAGTACTTCTGTCACATTCATTAATTTACTACCCGGCTTTTAGTAGCTGTCCGAAAGAAAAAAAGAAAGCTGTAATTCTGAAAAAAAAGACTGAATACAGACCTTGCAAGAGAATGCAAATAAAGTACATAGATTCTCAAACATGGTCAGGCAGGTCAATCCGGTTATAGATTTGTGACATTTTTCCTATTGCTAAATAAGGTCTTATAAGTTATGTTTAAAGTGAAGATTTAGATAGGGTAAGTGACAATTACGGGCATTAAAATTGCTTGCCTAGTATTTGCATTGTACTTTTCCTCCCTAAAGTTAAGGGAGTGGTGTGTGCTGGTTTACCAGCCACCTGACGTTAGAGTCGGGCATCCCCCCTCCACCACTCCCTATTTTTTTGTTCAATATTTACCTAGTCGTCAGAATTATGTTTTCCCCGATAGTGTCGATATAAACGATATTTGAAAGGGTTTTTATGTCTGGGTTGGAAACGAGAAGAAAATCAGGATTTTTCGCCAGGTTAAGCAATATCATCATAATCGAAGGTTTGTTCATCTTTGCCGCTCTGGCCCTGATACTTTTTTACCCGCCCGATTCCGGTTCGATCGAGTCGAATATTCATAAAATTCAGGATAAGGTCAGCGATATCAGGGATTACATCGTCAGGTTAGATATACAAGAGCTCCGAAAGGAGCGCTCCCGGGGTCTTGACGGAGCCCTGACAGAAGAGCCCGCCCTGCAGTTTATGGGGCTGTACGATATCGACAGCGCCGAGCATATTGAAAATATATACACCTACCGGAAAGTCAGGGGCTCGGTGCCGGAGAGTCAGTTGAACCGGGAAATCCAGACCCTGATGTCGCCCGGTTTTATAAGGGCGGCTATGGAAACGAACGAAAGCAGGTTGTTTTACAACATATATAACGACCGCCATCTGGTGCTTCTCAATCGATTCACCGTTCAAAACAGCCGTCCGATTGTGATGGTGACCGTCATGGACCATGACCTGCTCATATCGTCGCGGTCGAATCTCCTGTACGTTCTTTTTATACTCTTTCTGTGTTCGACCCTGATATCCCTGCTGACGGTTTATCTTATTTCGAAACGGTTTCGGCAGCCCCTGAGCCGGTTGATGCGGGGCCTGGATAAGACCGCCCAGGGCGAGCTGTACTATATGATAGAAACCAACGGCGACGATGAAATAAATAATCTGTCGCTGGCGTTTAATTCCATGACTCAGAGTTTATGGGAAAACCAGAAGAACCTCAAGACTTTTAACGCCCGGTTGAAAAAGGCCAACCTGTCCCTGATTGAATCCCAGATGTTTCTGGCCACCCTGATAGAGAGTTCACCGTTGTGTATTATTGTCGCTTCACACACCAACCAGATAATGATTTTCAACCGCAAAGCTTCATCGGTTTTCGGTTACGAGAGCGAGGAAGTTATCGGCCGGAACGCCGACAGTCTGTTCAAACGGTCGTTATCGGAAGACAAGCTGGAACAGAGAATAGACGGCCGGCAACCCGGTTTTGAAATGATCTGCCAGAAAAAAGACGGTGAGTCATTCCCGGCTTATATCATTGTTTCGCCCGTCAAAATCGGTCGGGGAGATGTCAGCGTTTACCTGTACATAATCAAGGATATCTCCGAGAGCAAGAATTTCCAGGATATGATGGTGCGTCTCGACCGTTACTATACCCGGGGTCAAATGGCCGGTGATATCGCCCATGAAATCAACAATTATCTGGCAATCTTGTCCGGCAATATCGAATTGATGCCCCTCATCCTTAAAAAGAACGACCTTGAGAAAATCTACAAGAAACTGGAAGTAATGAAGGGAACCGTGGATAAAATCGCCTGTTTTGCCGACGGTCTGATGGATGTACCGCAGGATAAGGTCAATTTTGAGCAGGTGGACCTGAATCAGCTGGTGGAGAATGTCCTGGCCTTCCTGAAACCCCAGAACAAATTTGACAATATCATCTTCGACCTGCAGCTCTCGGCGGAAATACCGCTGGTGGAACTTGACCCGGGTCAGGTTCAGCAACTCCTGGTCAATTATATTTTCAACGCCGCCGATGCCGTCAAGAACAACGAGGGGGAGAAGAAAATTGTCATCATTACCTCCAGCGTTACCGTCGACGGCGAGAAATACACCCGTGTCGAGGTCGGTGATAACGGCCCCGGTATCCCGGAAGAAAAGCAGGAAGTGCTGTTCAAGAAGCGCTTCACTACCAAACGCAAAGGGCATGGTATCGGCTTGGTGACCTGCCGGAAAATCGCCGAAGCGCATACCGGCAGAGTCGGTTATCACAAGACGGACCTGGCCCTGTTCTATTTCGATATCCCGATGGTCCGGAAGCCGGCCGTGTCAGGGCATGAACCCGCTGCAAAGGCGGAAATATCCCCGGCTTGACCATAAGTTTTTCTTGCCTGAGCTGTTTGTAACCGATAGCTTTGGGTATGTTAACGGCCTTCAAAACGGGAACGACCGGCTTTAATCAGCGCTTTACCTTTATCATCGTTATCGCGCTGGCCCTGACGGTTTTGATTATTACCGCCGTAAGCATCAAGGAAAGCCGCTCCGACAGCTTCACGCTGCTGGTTCTGCAGGGTACGGCTTTTACCGAAGCGTTAGCTCAGGCTTCGGAAAACGCCATTATGGCGGAAACTTTCTACGACTACCTGGTGCAGAAGCGCTACAGTGACCTGGTCGGCACTTTGGTGGAAGCGGATCTCAGCCGCGTTACCGACGCGGACCTGGCCCGGTTCGCCCTGAACCATGACCTGTACAGCATCTCCGTTTTCAATATGGACTCGAGTCTCGCCCGGGAAGGCTTCGCTCGCGGACCCCGTGAAAATCTGCCCGAGTTCGTCCTGGACGAGGTTAAACTTCTAATCGCGGATCCCCGGAGCAATTTTATTCTTTTGCTGGACGAAGAGGAGTCCCCCGGTGGGGGCGTCCATTATTACCTGGAATTGACCAACAGTCTCGACCATGTGGTGGTACTCAAAAACGACGCTACTTACTACAGCGAGGCCCTGCGTCAGACGGGCATCGGTTATTTGGCCCAGAACATGGCCCGGGAAAAGGGGGTCAAGTACATCATTTATCAGACTAAAGAAGGAATAATCTTCGCCTCGCACAAGCCGGGCAACCTGCTGGCTATCGAATCCGACCCGTTTCTGACCGAGGCTCTCGACAGCGACAGTATCGAGCACCGCCTGTTCGAATTTCAGGGCGAAACGGTTCTGGAATTGATTCGACCCTTCGCCACCGCGCAATATCCTTTCGGCCTGTTTCGGGTCGGTCTGTCACTGGAGAAATATTATGCCGTGTCGCGCCGGTACGACCTGCAGATGATTATTCTTTCCGGGGTGCTCTTCGTTTTGCTAGTCGTGGCGCTTTTATATTTGAGCAGTAAACGTCAACGCCGCGAAATCAATCTGAAATATACCGAGATGAAAACCATCACCGACCGGATATTCGAACAAATGAGCACGGGGGTGGCCGTGGTGGACGCCGGGGGAACGGTGCGTCTGGTCAACGAGGCCTTTGAAAAAATATTCGGTTTGTCGCGGGCGGTCAACCGGTCCTGGGAGGAATTGATCGACAGTGAGAAGCTGAAGCTGACAAAATTTACCGTAGGTAGTACAGACGCCGACGAAGTCGAGCTTTCGACGGATATCGGGGGGATTACCAGGGATATCCTGGTGGCTCGTTCGAAAATCGTGTCGGATACGGA
This sequence comes from Candidatus Zixiibacteriota bacterium, assembly GCA_016926795.1. Classification (GTDB taxonomy): domain Bacteria; phylum Zixibacteria; class MSB-5A5; order GN15; family FEB-12; genus JAFGNW01. Next base: position 11,323 of record JAFGNW010000130.1, on the reverse strand, counting down.
TGCTCTGACCTCGGTAGTCATGGTGGCCTACGATATCACCCGCCTGAAGGAGTACGAGCGGCAGTCCGCCCGCCGGGAGCGCCTTTCGGAAATGGGTAACCTGGCGGCCGGGGTGGCGCACGAGATACGCAATCCGCTGAATACGATTGCCATCGCCGCCCAGCGGCTGGCCTCGGAGTTCGCCCCGGAGAAAAACAGCGCGGAGTACCTGTCGTTCACGGAAAAAATAAGAACCGAGACGAAACGGCTTAACGATATTATCACCCGCTTTTTGGCGCTGGCCCGTGAGGAACGGAAAAAACGCACGGTTGTGGCTCTCGGCCGGTTGATTGATGATTTTGTCAATTTTATCCGGGTCGAAGCCGACAAACTGAAGATTGAACTGGAAACCCGCCTTGACGATGACCTGAAGCTGGAAGGGGATGCCGACCAGCTCCGGCAGGTTTTTTTGAACCTGTTTAACAACACCAAAGAGGCTCTGAACAGCCGGCCCGGTAGGATTCTGATTACCGCGGTCGGGAACAATGATGAAATAGTAGTGCGTTTTGCCGATGATGGTCCGGGCGTGAAACCGGAATTACGGGAAAAAGTATTGAGCCCTTATTTTACCACCAAAGACAGCGGCACCGGTCTGGGCCTGCCGACGGTTTATAAAATCATAAACGACCTGGGCGGTGATTTGAAGATAGAACCGAGTGAATGGGGCGGAGTCGAAGTCTTTATTAAATTACCGGCGGCGGAAACGGAATAAAAAAAACGGCCCATTTATGAGCCGTTTTTTTTCAGGGTTTTTTTAATCAACCTTTAACCTGGCTTTTCAGCCAATCGGTGCTGACCGATTTCGGACGGGTGATAGCCGTACCCAGGGCGCGATTAAGCACCAGCTGCGACAGCATACCCATGGAACGCGAAACCGAGAAGAGCACGGTGTAGTATTCGAATTCCTTCAGGCCGAAATTGTACAGGATGGCGCCGGAACCGGCGTCGACGTTCGGCCAGGGATTCTTGGCCTTGCCGTGTTCCTTGAGAACTTCCGGCACGACATCGTAAACGTTGGAGACGGTCATGAAGACCGGATCCTTGGTGAGATACTTCTTACCGAAGGCCAGGAAGGCTTCGAAACGCGGGTCGGTAACGCGCAGTACGGCATGGCCGTATCCCGGAATGACTTTACCACCGTTGAGGGTTTCCCAGGCATAGTCGCGAATCTGGTCTTTGGTCGGGGCGCCGCCGAACTTATCGATCGTCTGCAGAACCCAGTTAAGGCATTCCTGGTTGGCCAGACCGTGCAGAGGACCGGCCAGGCCGTTCAGACCGGCGGACACGGCATAGAACGGGTCGCTGAGTGCGGAACCTACTGTATGGCAGGTGTTAGCTGAAACGTTCCCGCCTTCATGGTCGCAGTGCAGGGTGAGATAGAGGCGCATCATCTCATAAGTTGAACCCTTTTTCGGGGGCAGACCCAGCATCTTGGCGAAATCGGCAGCCCAGTCGAGCTTCCTGGACGGCTCAATGAGTTCGCCTTTTTTGTACCTGATGCGATAAACGCCGGCGGCGATGGTATGGATGGTGCCCATTACGGTCATGGCATCTTCCAGAGTCGGTTCCCAGTATTCCGTTTTGGTCATACCTTCATTGTAACGTTTACGGAAGTTCGATTCATTTTCCATAGACAGGATAGCGGTATCGAGCATAGCCATCGGGTGCGACGTCTTGGGCATGGATTTCAAGACCTTCCAGACATATTTCGGAACTTCACCGTGGTCTTTCAGTTCATCCTGGAACTGTTTCAATTCCGCCTCGGAGGGCATTTCACCGGTAATGAGCAGCCAGAATATTTCTTCGGGAAGTTTCTCGCGAATTTTCATGATCGGATAACCGCGAATGATTAGTCCCTTGTCCGGTTCCACGACGGAGGTGTCACATACCATACCTTTGACACCGCGCATGCCGCCGATTGCCTGGGCAACACTTACCTGCGAGATGACGTGTTCACCGTGCTGTTTCATCAACTCGCCACGTTCTTCTCTTAGCTTGGGAATCTGTTCTGATAGTTTTTCTTTTAATGTTTTCGCCATTTGGGGGCTCCTTTAAGTTTGAGCATAAGTTAATATGCCTAATGTGATGAATTTTCTCTTAAACTTCGTGACAAATTAAAATAACCGGGTATGCTTGTCAAGCGGATTAGAACGTGGACGGGGATTAATTTTTAACGGGAAACATTTTTTTCGGGTTCAGGATATCGTTTGGGTCAAAAATCGATTTTACCGAGCACATAGCCTCCAGGGTGGCCGGGTCAAACTCATATTTGAGGTATTCCCGTTTCGCCAGACCAATGCCGTGTTCGCCGGATATAGTCCCGCCCAGTTGCAGGGCTTTTTTGAGGAGCAGGTCTACCAATTTATCAATTTGAGCCGTTTCTTCGGGGTCAGTACCCAGGGAAAGGATATTAACGTGCAGATTACCGTCCCCGGCATGGCCGTAGGAGTTGATTCTCAGGGGGCTTTGCCGGTTCATTTCCGAGACGAAAGCCACCAGATGGGGGAATTGGGAGATAGGTACGGCTACGTCTTCGGAGATTTTCGCTTTAGCTATGGCTTTGGTGGCGTTGGAAATGTTCCGGCGGACGCGCCAGAGGCTGTCAACCCTTTCCGGGTCGGATTCGATTTGCAGGTACAAGCAACCGTTTTTCTCACAAAAACGCCTTATCTGAGAGGTTTGTCTCTCCTTATCGATATCCGAGGTTTCCATAAGCAGGATAGCGGCCGCCTTTTCGTCGATACCCTCGGTTTTCTCATAGGCGACGGCACACGCGGCGGCATCACCGTCGATATATTCCAGAACACCGGGAATTATTCCCTCTGAAATGATATCAGCGACGGTTTGCGCGGCTTTTTCCGGGGCATCGAACGTTACCAGCAGTGTCGCACCGCGCCCGGGCAGGGGAATAAGTCGCACCGCGATTTCAGTAATGACGGCCAGCGTGCCCTCGGAGGCAACCAGCAAATCGCCCAGGAGAAAACCCCGGTTGTCGTTGTACAAGCCTGTTTTTAAAAGGGTTCCGTCAGCGGTGATAGCTTCGAGACCGAGCACATAATCTTTGGTTACCCCGAAGCGCTTACAGCGCAAACCGCCGGCGTTCTCCGCTACATTGCCGCCCAGGGTGGATTCCTCGTAACTGGCCGGGTCCGGCGGGTAAGTCAAACCGTATCGGGCAGCTTCGTCCTGCAGTGTTTTGGTAATCACGCCCGGACCGCAGAAAGCGATTTTCCGCTTCGGATCTATTATCAGAGAATTCAATTTTACGGTAGAAACAACTAGGGCGCCTTCGGAGGGGACACAGCCGCCGGAAAGTCCGGTGCCGGCCCCGCGGGTGGTAATCGGGATTTTATGCCGATGACAAAAGCGGACGGCGGTTATCAGGTCGTCTTTTGTCTCAGCGATGAGAACAGCCGAGGGGGTGCCCCGGTAAATAGTTTCATCATGAAAAAAACCTTCCTGCCCCGTCAGGTCAGTTAAAAGCGACATCGGAGCCCGAAGGTTTTTCTGTAGTTCCCGGTAGTTCACGATCAATCAGTTCTTTTATGTTTTCTTCTCCGAAGTTTTTGAATCGGAATTGGCGGATGAGAGTGTGGATACAGAGACACCGGAGGAAGGAGATTGCGTTTTTTCTTTGGCGGCTGCGGACTTATAGCTCTCACTGCGGTGGTCGGTGATGTAAAAACCGGACCCTTTGAATATAAAACCGGCGCCGCCGGAAATGATGCGGTGGGTGTCCTTTTTACATTTCGGGCATACGGAAATAGGTTCATCGGTAATATGCTGAAACTCCTCAAACTCGAAGTGACAATGGGGACAGCGGTATTGATAGGTTGGCATAAGTCATACTCCTGTTGCGGTTTTTACATCACCTGCTAACATACATCAAAAAACATTTGTTCCCACAAACAACCGGGTTGTGAACGATTAATCTTTCAACAGAACGGCTATCGCCGAAACGTCGACGATATCCTCCGCCGAGCAACCGCGAGAGAGATCGTTGGCCGGTTTGGTCAGGCCCTGGATAATCGGGCCGGTGGCGATAGCACCAGCGAAACGTTCGGTCAGTTTGTAACCGATATTACCAGCGTCGAGGTCGGGGAAAATCAGGACATTAGCATTACCGGCGATAGCCGAACCCGGAGCCTTCTTGGCACCGATTTTAGGAATAACCGCGGCGTCAAGCTGCAGCTCCCCGTCAACCTTGAGGTCCGGATAATTTTTCTTGAGGATATCAAGGGCGTTAAGGACCTTATCGATGTCCTCATGTTTGGCCGAACCCTTGGTGGAGAATGACAGCATGGCCACCCGGGGTTCCTCACCGGTCAGGTTTTTCATGGTCTGAGCGGTAGAAACGGCAATTGAGGCCAGCTGTTCGGCATCGGGATTGGGCACTACAGCACAGTCACCGAACATGAATACCTTGTTCTCAACATCCAGAAACTTCGGCAGCGTCATCATGAAACAACTCGATACGGTGTTGATGCCCTGTTTGAGACCGAGAACATGGATGGCCGCTCTCAGGACATCGCCGGTGGTATTAACCGCCCCGGCCACCGAGGCGTCGGCTTTATCGTGGCGTACCATCATCGCCCCGAAATAAAGCGGACCGGCGATAGCTTTTTTTGCCTGGTCTTCAGTAACTCCTTTTTTCTTGCGCATTTCCATGAAATCGGCTACGTAGGAGTTATAATCTGGTGACTTAACCGGGTTAATAACCTCAACTTTGGATAAATCCAGGGAGTGTTCTTTAGCCAGTCTCCCGATTTCATCCTCGTTGCCCAGTAGAGTAACACTGGTGATGGCTTCTTCGACCAGGGATTTAGCCGCTTTTATCATCCGCGGCTCCGTCCCTTCGGGCAATACCACCCGTCTTTTTTTAGCCCGCGCTTTTGCTTTTATATCGTCTAGTACGCTCATGATAAGCTCCTGTAATAATTATTTTGGTTATACGACTTGATCCTTGAGTTCCGGGTCGGAAAGAAAGGCTTCGATGAACCGGTCGATATCGCCGTCCATAACGCTCTGGATATCCGATGTTTCGCAGTTGGTGCGGTGGTCTTTGACCAGGTTATAGGGGTGAAAAACGTAAGACCGGATCTGTGAGCCCCATTCTATTTTAAGTTTACTCTTTTCGAACTTTTCCATTTTCTTGGCCTCTTCTTCGCGCTTTAGCTGATAAAGGCGGGCTTTCAGCACGGTCATGGCGGAGTCCTTGTTCTTGTGCTGGCTGCGCTCGGACTGGCAGGTGACCACGATATTGGTGGGGATGTGAGTAATGCGTACGGCCGAGGAGGTCTTGTTGACGTGCTGGCCGCCGGCCCCGGAAGAGCGGTAGGTATCGATACGGATGTCATCGTCCTTGATTTCGATTTCGATATTGTCTTCCACCACCGGGAAAACGTGTACCGAAACGAAGGAGGTGTGCCGGCGGGAATTGGCATCGAAAGGGGAAATGCGGACCAGGCGGTGCACGCCGGACTCGGCTTTCAGATGGCCGAAGACATAATCCCCCTTGATTTCCATGGTGGCCGATTTCAACCCGGCTTCATCGCCGGGCTGGTAGTCCATCAGCTCCGAGGTGAAATTGTGCCGCTCCACCCAGCGGTTATACATGCGGAAAAGCATCTCCGCCCAGTCCTGAGATTCGGTGCCCCCGGCGCCGGGGTGGATGGTCAGGATAGCGTTACGGTGGTCGTCGGGACCGGAAAGGAGGGTGGTAAATTCGAATTCGTCGACCGAGGTTGAAAATTCCCGGAAGGATTTATCGAGTTCTTTGGCTTCGCCGGAGTCGTCATCGATGATTTCCGCAAGTTCCTCAAGGTCGGTGAGCTCCCGGGTCAGTTTATCCAGGGATTCCACCCATTTTTTATGAACGGATATTTCCTTAAGAACGCCCTGGGCCGCCTGGTTGTCGTTCCAGAAATCGGGCCGGGTTGTTTTGGCTTCGAGCAGGGTTATCTTTTCCCTTCGGCTGTCGAGGTCAAAGATACCTCGCTAGTTTATCAAGTCTCTCTTTCAGCTCGGGCAGCTTGCCCTTTAACTCGGAAATCACGAAAAATTCTCCTTTTCAAATACCCAAATAGAGGGCTAATATATCTAATATAATTTATAAGTCAATCGGATTCCCCATTAAAATAACCGTCGATTACCTCCCGCGGTTCGTATTATTTGATAATTTATAAATATAAATTGACTTCACCGTTGCAGGATTTATTTTGAGCCAATGCCGAAAAGAGTCACCACTATAGTAGTCGGCGCCTTCATGGTCAACTGTTATCTTTACTGGGACGACAAGACCGGTGACGGCGTAATTATCGATCCGGGGGACGAAGGTCCTATCATTATCGATACCGTCCGCAGGGCCGGTTTCACACCCCGGGGGATTCTGTTGACCCACGGTCATGTGGACCATATCGCTGCGGTCGGACAGGTTAAAGAGGAGTTCGACATCCCGCTCTATGTGGGCCGGGGAGAGGAAGCCCTGCTGGCCGACCCGGCCGCCAATGCCTCGATAATGCTCGACGAACCGATTACGGTGCCCGAGCCGGAGTTCGTTCTCAAGGACGAACAGGAGGTCAGGATTGGCTCGCTGGCTTTTCGGGTCCTGGCCACCCCCGGACATACCCCGGGTGGAATCTGTTACCTCGACGAAACCGAGGGGCTGCTCTTCTGCGGCGATACCCTCTTTCAGGGGTCCATCGGTCGCACCGACCTGCCGGGCGGTTCTTATCCGCAGTTGATAGGGTCAATCCAAAATAAGCTGATGAAATTGCCGGATGGAATCGTTTGTTTCTCCGGTCACGGCCCGCGCACGACAATCGGGGCCGAACGCAATTCTAATCCTTTTTTAACCGGGGGTTATTTTGTCTGATAATTATGAAATCAAACCGCTCAATTTACCGGGGCTGGCCGATTATCATGTCCATCCCGATTTCTCCATCGACGCGGTCGGCTCGATAAATGAATTTTGCGAAGCCGCCCTGGAGCGCGGCCTGGCCGAAATCTGTTTTACCACCCATTATGACAGCAATCCGCAATCGGACGGTAATGCTAATTTTATTTCAATTAAGGGGGTTCGCAAACCGGCTAAGCCTGAAAATCTGGCTTACTATGTCGAGGCGGTTCAGAAAGCCCATGAGAAGTTTTACCCGGCAGGGCTATCGGTTAAGACCGGGGTAGAGATAGGCTGGTATCCAGGGTGTGAGGAGATGGTGCCGGACTTAAAAAAACACTTCAAGTTTGACTTTGTGCTCTGTGGTATACATGAACTTAACAATACTTGTTTCTGCTGCAGGGAACATTATAAAAAATGTTTCGAGCGCTTCGAGAATATGGAAAAGATGGCGGAGGCGTATTTCAGGGAAGTTATCACCGCCGCCCGTTCCGGACTTTTTGACGTTATCGCGCACCTTGATTATTACAAAAAGTACGGTCTGAAGCATTACGGCTCGGAAATGAACAAGGCATATGAGCCTTATATTGACGAGGTCTTCGCCGCTTTGAAAGACTCCAGTACGGCCCTGGAGGTCAACACCGCCGCCCTGCGTAAGGGGATCAGTGATTATTATCCCTCGGTGAAAATCATCAACGCCGCCAAAAAAGCCGGGGTGGAGGTGTCTTATCTGGGTTCCGACGCCCATGCTCCCAATGAAATCGGCTATGATTTCGAGGCGGCCTCGGCGCTGGTTCCGCCGCAGTTGTGCGAAAGCGAAGATTAAACGGATTCCAACTATGCCCCGCCGCGCGAAAAAATTACCCCGCAGTTTTTATGACCGACCGACCGGTGAAGTCGCCCGGGATATACTCGGTAAGTATATCGTTTATAAATCACCCGAGGGAAGGCTGGTCGGGCGTATAGTTGAGGTGGAGGCTTACATCGGGCAGGACGACCCCGCCTGCCATGCCGCCCGGGGTGAGACCGGGCGCAATGCCGTTATGTTCGGCCCGCCGGGTTTCAGCTATATTTATTTTATTTACGGGATGTATTTCTGCCTGAATTTCGTCACCGAGAAAAAGGGTTTCGGGGCGGCGGTGCTTTTAAGGGCGTGCGAGCCTTCGGAGGGGCTGGATATCATGTATAAAAACTCCCCCCGCATAAAAAGCGATGTAAAGCTTTTGAACGGTCCCGGAAAATTCTGCCGCTCATTCGGCATGACTCGGGACCAAAACGCTTTGGATTTGACCGGGTCAGTTTTGTATCTCGAAGACCGTTTTGAAAAAGCCCCCCGCATCGGTCGCTCGCACAGAATCGGTATCCGTGTGGGACGGGATAAATTGTGGCGCTTTTTCGACACTGATTCCAAAGCGGTCACCAAAAGTTAACTTTTTTGTTGTGAATATCGTTGAATTTCGTATAAGATAAAGACTATGTTTGGAGATGATTTCATAGCGCGGGCCATTATCGCCGCTCCGGCCATTTTGTTCTCGCTGACCGTCCATGAATTTTTTCATGCCTGGACGGCATTGAAATTTGGGGACACGACCGCCCGGGATTTGGGCCGGCTGACCTTGAATCCCCTGGCGCATCTTGACTTATTCGGGACGATTATGATGTTCGCCTCGGGTTTTCGGTTTGGCTGGGCCAAGCCGGTGCCGGTCAATCCGATGAATCTCAGGAACCACCGGGTAGCCGATTTCTGGATTTCCATCGCCGGCCCGCTTTCAAATATGGGGTTAGGGCTGATTTTCGGGCTTATTTTCAGAATGCTGGACAATATGGCGATTCACGTACCTGAAGCGGTAGTAATGTTCCTGTTCTTCATGGTTATGATTAATGTCTCCCTGGCCTTTTTTAATCTCATTCCCGTTTTTCCCCTCGACGGCTCCCATATACTGCGGTCGATTCTGCCGGAAAGGTATGAAAACACCCTCGACCAGCTCGACCGGATCGGGCCGTTTATTTTAATAATTCTAATCCTTGTCGGGGGATTCTGGATTATCCTCGGGCCGTTTGTTTCCTTTTTCGTCCGGCTGTTTTCAGGTATTCATATCTAAATAACAAACTTGCTTAACCTGAAGGTTTGTCTTATCAATCCCTTTGATATTATTAAGAAGTTTATGATGAAAAATATGAAATCGCATATACTCATATATATTTTTCTGGCCGGTTTGATTTATCTCGTTTCAGGGTGCGGTGGGTCATACCGGGGACAATCGCTTTCTGACGAACAAAAAGCGCTTCGTGAAAAGAAGATTGAAGCCGAGGCATATCTGTTCGACGCCAAACTTCGGCGGGAGGGGAAGGTCAATTCTTTCAGGTTGGAAATATTTCAGACCGACAGCGTCCTTGGCCTGGGCGGCCGTGCCTATCTCGGCAAGGGAGCCCTCAAGGGTCGCCTGACAGCCGACTCGATTCTGATATATTTCCCGACCCGGGGCGAGTATGTCGAGGATGCAGTGACAGATTTTTTCCAAACCTTGGAATGCCCCCTGGCTTTATCAGGGGGTGATATTCTGACTTTTTTCAGGCAGACGCCGGATTCGGTTGAGTTGACCGAAGGAATCGACCTTACGGCTAATTACGCCAACGAGGAAAAGCCGTATTTTGTCGTATCATCGGCTGACTGTCCCTGGCGGATTGAGCTGACCTATGACTTTCAAAATACTGGCTGGCGGGTAGCGGAGTTCGCTTATTCCGACGGTGAGGGGCTGAGAATTGAGGCTAAACGGCGCGAATATAAACCCGAAAACAGCGTTAAAACAGCTAAGTTCATGGTCGATATACCGTCCGGCTCTTATCGTATCGAACCTTAGTTTTAACCGGTCCCGGTTGACAAATCAAGGATAATTGACCATCTTTTAAGTTTATAAAATTTTGGAGAGAGACTTTGAACATATACCGGCGGACATTCTCGGTTCTTAAAAACTACTGGAAGCAGCTTTTGGTGGCGTCCGGCTCGGCGGCGCTGCACGCGGTTTTCTCGGGGCTGATGGTCTGGATGGTGGGACCGCTACTGGTTACCCTTTTCCAGGTGGACACGATGCCGGTTAATACTACCGATAAAATAGAAATCCGTCAGACCGTTCCGGGAGGTACTATCGCCGCGGATGACAGTCCCGTCGGAAACCTCTCCGGGGGCATTACCCGGCTCAAGGAAACGATGAAGAGCTGGGTTGACCGGGCGGTCGCATCCGACAGTCGCCAGGGGACGCTTTTCAATTTCTGTGTGATGATAATAATCGTGGTTCTGGCCAAGAACTTCTTTCTGTATTTTCAGGGCTTTTTTATGGCCTTCGTCCAGCAGTCGGTCATGAGGTTTTTCCGGGATAACCTCTTCAGCAAGTACCAGCGGCTGTCGCTGGATTATTTCCACCGGCGGCGCACCGGCCAGGTTATCTCGCGGGTGACCAACGACGTGGTGGTGCTCAACGAATCGATCGATATCGGTTTCAACCGGCTGGTGACCGACAGCATCATGGTGTTGCTCTTTTTGGGTTTCCTGATAATTCTCAGCTGGAAGTTAACTTTACTCTCGATGGTGGTGATGCCGTTAGTATTCGGTTTTATCTGGTTTGTCGGAAAGAAAATGCGCAAATACTCCGAGCGGACGCAGGAGCGGATGGCCGATGTCAATTCGGTGCTGGAGGAAACGGTCAGCAATATCCGCATCGTCAAAGCCTTCTCGATGGAGGACTTTGAGTCGAAGAAATTTTTCAAATCGACCTATGATTATTTTCGTTCGCTGCTGCGCATGACCCGCATCCGGCACCTGGCCTCACCCATCAACGACACCCTGGCCACCTTCGCCGGTGTCATAATTCTCCTTTTCGCCGGGTCGCGGATAATTCTGGGGACGGGGGAACTGGACGCCGGGGATTTTATGACCTTTATCCTGGCTATGTTCTCGATGATAAAGCCGGTCAAATCGCTGAGCCAGATTCACATCAAGGTTCAAGAAGGGATGGCGGCGGCGGAGCGGATTTTCGAGGTCATGGACGCCGACGAAAAAATCAAGGAGAGACCGAACGCCCGAAAAATTTCCGGTTTCGCAAACAGTATCGTCTATGACGGGGTATCTTTCTGTTACAACGAAAATGAACCGGTCTTGAAAGATATAAATTTCGAGGTCAGGTACGGCGAGGTGGTGGCGGTGGTGGGACCGTCCGGGGCGGGAAAATCCACTCTGTTCGATTTGCTGCCGCGCTTTTACGACCCCCAGCAGGGGAGGGTTTTAATCGACGGCAACGATATAAGGGACCTGACGCTGCCGTCGCTGCGCGGTTTGATGGGTATCGTTACCCAGGAAACGTATCTTTTCAACGACAAGATTTTCAACAATAT
>JAFGNW010000009.1 GCA_016926795.1 Candidatus Zixiibacteriota bacterium | reverse complement strand
TTTTCCATGTAGGCATATGCTTCCAGCCGACCGGTCTCGACCGCCGACTGCATGCTGCCGAAGGCGGTGAGCATGATGACCTGAAGTTCCGGTCGGAAGCTTTTGATTTCCCGAAGTACCTGCACGCCTTCCATTTTGGGCATTTTCCGGTCGAGCAGAACCACGTCGATATCATGGTGTTTTCGAACCATCTTGATGGCGTCTTCGCCGTTGTCGGTGTCGAGGGTTTCATAACCCCGCAGCGTTAGACGACGCGCCAGAGACGTACGATAAGAGTCCTCATCGTCGACTAACAGAACTTTTGGCATACACCACTCCAATCATATTATTTTAAACCTGTTTTTTCCTTCATGAAATTGGTAATTTCTTCAAAAACATCCGACAGCCGCAGAAGACCCACGACTTCTTTACCGTTTTTCTCCCGGATAACCAGAAGCGACAGCGTCTGCCACATCACCAGCTTGTGAATGGCTTCGTTGATGGTCGCGTTTTCATCGATGTTTTCCTCCACCGGTCGCATAACATCGACCACCCTGATATGGCAGGCACGATGGCATAAATCCGAAAGATTTTCCTCGAAAAACCGGAAATTGTCCATCATTGAAGAAATAAACTGCGGTTCCAGACCGACCCGGGACAGTTTGCCCATATCGCCCAGAATGCTGTACTTCGGCTCCAGAGCTCTCAGGAAACCGAGATGGCCGATTTTACCGACCACCTTTTTGTCATCGTCGATAACCAGTACCGCCCGGTGACGATGCTTTCCGGGAGGAAGTCTCGTCTGAGACCGTTCCAGGGCTTCCAGGGCGTCAAGAATCGTGGCGGTATGCGAAACTATCGCATATTCCCCCAGCGGAACCATTAAATCTTTGACCTTTTTTGTATCCATGGTGAAATCCTTTTTGGCGTTTATTTATCCTTACCCGGAGTTTTACTTAAAGGCAGGCTTATCGTAAAAGTACTGCCTTCGCCGGGTTTGCTCTTTACTTCTATTTTCCCCCCCAGGCTCTTGATAATCCCATAGCTGACCGACAGCCCCAACCCGGTGCCTTTGCCCACTTCTTTGGTGCTGTAAAAAGGCAGGAATATTTTGTTCATCTGTTCCTGGGTCATCCCCTTACCGGTGTCGCTGATGGCGATATAAACATATTCATTATCAGCCGAGGTCGCGATGGTTATTTTACCCGGCCGGCCCTCGATAGCGTCGGAGGCGTTGTTGAAGATATTGAGCAAAACCTGCTGCAACTGGTTACCGTCGGTTACCAGCGGCGGGATATCGGATGCATAATTCCTGATAACGTCAATATCATCAACCGCCATCTCCTTGCTCAGGAAACCATCCATAACACCGTTTATCAGTTTGTGAATATTGTGCGGTTTCAAATCGATTTCGGTTTTGCGAACGAAACCGAGCAGCTTACGGGTGATATCCCGGCAACGAAAGACGGATTCCTGGATGTTGTCGAGGTATTCGGTCAACTCCTCGGGTTTGGTCACCTCACCGAACTCGGGATTCATCAAATCCTTCATCAAACCGGCTTCTTCACTGATAACCGCCAGGGGGTTGTTTATCTCATGGGCGATACCGGCCGCCAGTTCGCCGACCGATGCCAGTTTGGAGGCATGTTCCAGCTGAGCCCGGGTGCGGTCGGATTCCATCTGCATCGAGACCAGTTTCCGGGCGCGGTTGATGATTATCAGAAAAATCAGGATTATCATTACCGCCGAAAACGCCAGTATTTGAAGACGCGCGCCGGACAGAAATCCGAGTTTTTCCCCAGTCGACCACTGGACAATCAGCGCCCAATGGGCATTGCGCAGCCAGGAATAAGCATAGGTGAAAGAAGAACCGTCGATACTGACCTCATCCGCACCGAGGGTCGGTTCCGAAGGAGGAACAAACAGCGAAGCTTCCAAAGGATGACCGATACGCGCCGAGACTAACTGGTAGAAACCTGCCTGGTTGACAATCGAAGTATATACCTCACCGGCCCCGTGCCGGGAGGAAATGTATTCGTAAATCTTTTCCGGGTCGAGGGTGGCCCGCAAAACAATAAATTGATTGTCCTTGATACGGCTGACGGCAATCGTGAAATGTGGCCGCTGCCGGAAACCCAGGTAGATATCGGTTATAACGAAATTATCTTCCCGATTTTTCACCTCCAGGTACCAGTCCTCAGAACCGTAATGGCGCTTCTCCAGCGAGGGGTAGGGTCCGGCATAGGCCGCCTGAACTCCGGCCGAATCGAAATAACCGACATCGACAAAAGTTTCACTGTTCCTCTGAAGATGTTCCAGATACTGCTGCATCTTGGCCGATGAAGGGGGTATCTCCAGCTTGGGGTCGTCTATCAGGTTGGATAAATTGACCAGACGTTCGGATAAAAATAAATCGAGGGTGTTAGCCTGGTTCTCGGCAATAGCGGTCAGGTGCAAGCGCCGGCCCTCGGATATGATGACTCCGTACTGGACATAAAAATAAATCGTGAGCAGTATCAACGGTGTTAAATATGTTAAAAGCAGACGAATAATATTCTTCCGCCTTATCTCGCGATAATGCTCCTCGTCGAAAGGGGCAAAATCCAAAACGGATTCCGTCTTCCCGCGTGACAATGATTTCGACACGATCGTGACCTTTACTCAGATATATTATTGATGATCACAATTCTTACCCTTTTACCCGCAGGGTTGTATCTCATTTTCTCGAATCAAAAACAAGATGAAATCACCGCTTTAAAATAAGCATTAAAAGCTCATTTTAACAGTGAATTTTTTCACAATCTTAATTTTTTTCACTGGAAAGTATTAATTTATTAAGTTTTTGCCAATCAATAGGATGTGAGCACCACAACTTTAAAAACGACCCGCATCTCCAGTAATTACTTGCTTATTAAACTTTAAATCAGGAAATTACTTACGCAAACTTTGTCAGAGGAATATTTTTTTTTATGCGCCGTTATTATCTTTTTTCAGGATTTGTAATTTTAATTGTATGCTTTCAATCGGGCCGGGCGTCGGTGGGACCCTTCAACCTGTACGCTGCCGACAGCAGCAGTTACGTACGGCTTCAAATGGTCGGACAGTTACGTAGCGAACTGCAAATCAAAGAAACCGCTTCCGACGATGACCGCGAGTGTGAGTTTTACACCAAATTCCGCCGCATCCGCCTTACCGCGAGCGGCTCGGTGTTAAATCCCGATTTCACTTTTAAACTGCATCTCAGCACCGCCCCTGGTTCGCTGGAGTTAATGGATTTTTATTTTAATTACCAACTCGATAAAAACCTTCAATTCCGCTATGGTCAGTTCAAATTACCTTTCACCCGCTATCGGATACAATCTTTTCAACGTTTAACTTTCGCCGACTGGGCGGTGGTAACCAAGTACTTCGGCGCCGAGCGTCAGATGGGACTGGCGTTGCACAACGGCTTTGAGCGCCCCCCCCGCTGGGGCTTTGTTTTCGGCGTGTTCAACGGGGCCAACGCCCGGGCTTCGCACGGGATCGGTATTGCCGAGATTTACAATGAAGATACCCCCAATCCGTCCGACCTGACCGACCCGGTCGCGGTGGAAAAATTCCATCCCGAAATTGTATGTCACGGTTCTTTCAACAGCGACGATATCGATGTCGGTTCCGACACCGATGACTCTGGCGATAAATGGCGCCTCAGCAGTGGAGTGAGCGCGGCTTACGATTTCGACCCGGTTGCCCGCCGTGATTTTTCCCTGCGCCTGGCGGTGGAAGTGCTGACCAAATATCGGGGATTTTCTTTTTCGTCCGTCGGTTACACCGGTTATTTCAAACGGGATAACGACTCGAAGACCGAACCGGCCATGACCGGCGCCCTGGTTCAGACCGCTTACCGCTTTTACCGGCGCTGCGAACTGGCCCTTCGCTATGCTCTGGTAGATATCAGGACCGCCCTGATACGCAGCGCTGAAAACACTCTTGAAGATGATGAGCTGGACGGGCTTCTGCACCGTGACGAAGAACTCACCGCCGGATTCAACTTTTATATCTCGGGGCACGGTCTGAAATGGCAAATCGACGCCGGTTCGTCTAGACGCACATACGCCGCTTGCAGCACGACTGATTACCTGATTCGTTCTCAGGTACAACTTTCCTTTTAGAGCAAGAAAAAGCGCGCGGACTAAAATCGCAGAAAAAACCGCGCGCCTTTTGGGAGGTTATGCTCAATAACCATCGGGGTGCTTTTATAACACAGCTGTATCAAGCTGATTGACCTCCTGATTGACTTCCGTGATCAGTTTCCTGATATCAAGAAAGAGCAACAGCCTTTCTTGCAACTTGGCCACGCCCCGGATATACCGGGAATTAACCGAGTTCACGATATCCGGCGGCGGCTCGACGGTCGAACCGGGTATGCGGCGGACCTCGGAAACCGCATCGACGATCATCCCCACTATCTGGTGGTCAATATCGCAGACGATAATGCGCGTGTCCTTGTTCCAGTCACGCACGGGAAGGTCGAATTTCTTCCGCAGGTCGATAATGGGTATGACCCGGCCCCGCAGGTTGATGACGCCCTCGCAATACGAGGGCACCTGAGGAACACGGGTAATTTCCACCATCCGGTTGATTTCCTGTACCGAGAGGATATCAACACCGAATTCTTCATCGGCAAGGTTGAACGAAACCAGCTGAATCAACTCGGTGGAATAATTTTGGGTTACAGAATTATCCATCTCATCAACCCTCGTTGACCGTTTTTACCGACCGGTCTGCGACTACTTTCATATCCGAATGCCCATCGTCCAGCAACTTAAAGCGGCTGACCATATGCTGCAATCCTTCCGCTTGGCGGTTAAGTTCTTCGGCGGCGGCAGCCGACTGCTCGGCGCCGGTGGCCGTCTCCTTGGTCACCGTGGAAATATGTTCGACGTTCTTGGATATCTGCTCGGCCGCCGATGACTGTTCCTCCGAAGCGGTGGCAATCTGTTGTATCATATCCATAACCCGCTGGGACATGGTGACGATTTCGTTGAGGCTGTTGCCGGCCTTGTCGGCCAGATCCCGCCCCTTATCGACTTCCTGTATTCCGGCTTCCATCGACTGGACGGCGTCGTTGGTCTCGTTCTGGATGCCCTTGATCATCTCGGTAATCTCCCCGGTAGCCTTACCGGTTCGTTCGGCCAGCTTACGAACCTCATCGGCGACAACGGCGAAGCCGCGGCCCTGTTCACCGGCGCGGGCGGCCTCGATAGCGGCGTTGAGCGCCAGCAGGTTGGTCTGGTCGGCGATATCGTCGATAACACCGATAATTTCCCCGATCTGGTCGGCCGATTTGGCCAGTTTGCCGATTGACTCGGCCGACTCGCGCACCACGTTGGCGATATTCTGCATGCCGCGAATGGTTTCGCTGACAATCTGGCCGCCCGAGGTGGCGATGTCGGAAGCATTGCGCGAGGCGTCGGTGGCTTCACCGGCGTTTTTCGAGGATTGCAGGATAGTCGCCGTCATTTCTTCAACCGCCGTGGAAACCTGGCTCACCTGGGTGTTCTGGTCCTGGGCGCCGCGGGCCATCTGCTCGGATGAGGACGAGATTTCATTGGCGGCGCTGACCAGTTCGCGGGCATTGTCGGCCATCTGGCGTATCATACCGGTCAGATTATTGATCATGGTCCGGAAAGAATTACCCAGAACGTCTTTGTCCGACTTTGGCGAGACTTTAACGGTCAAATTGTTATCCGCGATATTTTCCGAGGCAAAAGCCAGTTCTTTCATATAATCGATAAGCTTGCGGAATGAAGCCGCCAGAACACCTATTTCATCTTTGGACTCGTGTTCCACGTTGTGCTGGATATCACCGGTGGCAATATCCTCGGCAATTTGTGCCATCTGTGAGACTGGCCGTGAAATACCCCGGGCGATAACAAAAGCTATAAAGGCGCCGAGAATAACCGCCCCGATGACAAAACCGACCGCCATGGATACGGCGGCGCTTTCAGCGGCGGCCATCTTTTTCTCATGGTTCTGGCGCATCTGGTCGATACCGGAGACCACCTCACCCGCTAGACCCGCCAGTTGTCCGGCTACTTCTCCGGATTCGATATTCTTGGCCAGCACCAGGTCAAATTGATTCTTGATATCCTTCAAGGCATTTATGACTTCAGTAAAACGGTCAATGTCCTCCTGGACCGTCAGCGCTGCCCGGCTTGCGTTGGATAAATTTATAAGGTTGTTAATTATAGCGGTGTACTCATCGGAATATTTCTTTTCGCCGGTGATACGAAAATTACGATAAGCCACCCTTGAAAACTGAAAATTCGTAACCAGTCGATTGGCATCCCGGGTGGTGCCATAACTCTGATACAACCTGTCCGGACTGAGCCGGTCCTTGAAATCTTCTTCCAGCTGCTGCAGGTTTTTTTCCTGAAGAACAGCTACCTGTTTTTCAAAAACATCAGCGGCATCGCCTATATTTTTCATAGCCTTCGCCGTTTCGTCGGAAACTTCAACCCAGCGATTCCATCCTTTTTGATAATTTTCAAGCAGTTTATTACAACTCTCAGCAAGTTCGACATCCTCCCGGTCCTCGAACCGGTTTTTCATCTCCTGAAGTATAGTAAAAGCTTCCTGCACTTTTTGCTGGACTTTTTCAAAATGTTTTTTATCCTTGGTTCCCGTGTACCCGACCCGTTCCGCTCCCATCTCTTTTACCAATATAGTGAGTTTGTTGGCATCGGCAGCGTTATGGACCGAAACCGAAACCGTTGACAGACCGTTCCAGCCGACATAACCGACAGCGATACAGAGCGCCAAAATTATGCCAAAGCCGATATACAGCTTCTTGGCGATTTTAAAATCCTTCCAACTCATAGTTGTTCTCCTTTCAAGGCCTCCTTTGCATACCTTTATTCACATGTTGTCTCCAAAGTCCCCTAATAAACCGTTGTTCAATTATCATTAAGGTTAAATAAAGATTAACAGTCTCAATATTTCCGGTCACATCCCGCTGTCGTATTATAGGTGCTCTTCAAATCAACTTCCCCATGAATCCTATGGAGTCGATCACCAGCCCCCTGTTGGCAACCGACTGCAGAGTATGACAATCTGTTCCCCTTTTGACCGAATTCAAAAACTGTGCTTTGCTAATACTAAATTCGACGCCCGTACGATTCGGTTGACAGGGTAAGACATGGTACAAAACAGGTACAAATCGTACCTTCCAGGATTTTAGTGATTTTATTGCCTAAGTGATTGACGGGAAAAAACAATCTAACCGATTAAAAGGTCATCAGGTAAGAAGTCAAGTTGATGCTGCCGTTGGTGATACCAAGTTTACTTCTTATTCTTTGTCTCTGTTTTATGACGGTATGGACGGAAATGCTTAAAGCGGTCGCAATATCTTTGCTGGAGTGACCGTTTTTGACCATATTGCAGATTTCAATTTCGCGGGGTGAAAGTTTGGAAAACCTGCTTTCAAGTTTGTTGACAAAGGGCGCCGTGATATCTTTAAGGCAGTTTTCGAGTAAAGAGAAATATTCCCTATCGTTGTCCTTCACTTTTTCACGCAGGGTTTTTATTACCGGCATA
Organism: Candidatus Zixiibacteriota bacterium; assembly: GCA_016926795.1. GTDB lineage: Bacteria > Zixibacteria > MSB-5A5 > GN15 > FEB-12 > JAFGNW01. Next base: position 28,266 of record JAFGNW010000009.1, on the reverse strand, counting down.
ACCACCCGCTCGATATTGGCCTTCATCTGGCGGGATATTTGCAGTTTCTCTTCCTCGATATGCCCGAGAATTTCACGCAGGGCGATATTCTTTTCATGTAAAGCCGACCGCTCTTCTTTTAACTTCTCATACATCGCATTCAGGGCCTGCTGGGATTTTTTAATTTCCGTTATATCGCGGGTGGCTTCAATAGCTCCGACTACCTTTCCCTGAGAATCGTACAGCGGGCTGGCTTTGACCCACAGGTACTTACCGGACGGTTTTACAGCCGGTGCGAATACCTCGACTATGAGAGTATCATTGTCACGAGTAATAGAAGGATACAACTTCTCGAGCTTATTGTCCTTTTGGATTATCAGATCGAGCAAAATAGGCCGCTTGATACCATAATACGGAACGGCGTAAGCGTAATCTCCCTCGCCGAGAATCTCTTTGGCCGGGATACCGCTGAGCTTCTCCATGGCATGATTCCAGGCGATAACTATCCCTTTGAAATCGACAGCAAAAGTGGGGTCCGGAAGGAAATTTATGATATATTCAAGCTGGTGTCGCGGGTTACCGATGATTCGTTGGGTACTTTCATGCAAATTATAATTATTGATTATTTTTATGCGCTTCCGGGGCGATTGTTTTTTTTTGCATGCCGTTGAGGGTTTTTGTACCCCTTTTATCCCCTTATTAATAATAGTCATACCAGCTTTTGAGAAAACCCCATGACTTTCTTTTATTTGTCAAATTTTACAGTAGCTGATATTAAAGATATCGACCGGATTGTTCATAATCTAAACAGGTTGAAATATCGAACAGTGACAGGTCGTGACAAAAAAAATAAATAGAAATCCGTGACAATAGTGACTTTATTTAAGGCTTCATTAGGCTAATTATATATCTTTCTATCTTGTTTTACCCGACGGTATCATGGCTTAACTCCCGGCGCAGGGCTTCGGCCAGTTCCGCCAGAGAATACGGTTTTTTTACATATTGGCCGACCCCGAGGTCGAGGATAGCCTGCACCCGGTCGGTTTGTGAAAAACCGCTGACCACGACTACTTTTTGTCCCGGATGGATTTTAATGATTTCGCGATAAGTATCGAGACCGTCGAAATCCTTTTCCATAATCATATCCAGCAGGACCAGGTCAGCCGAATGAAATTTCAGGTACTGAACAGCTTCGCGGCCGTTTTTGGCCGTTTCGACTTTATACCCCATACTGACGAGCATCTCGGACGCCATCTCCCGTTGTTCCTCGATGTCGTCCACGACCAGAACCGTCTCCGTTCCGCCCAGGCGGTCTTCAAGAGCGGATTTTTCCTCCAGGGTTTTCTTTATGATATCGTGGGTAATGGGGAAATATAAAATGAACTCGGTCCCCTTGCCTACTTCGGAGAAAACATCGTAAAATCCCTTATGGTCCTTGACAATGCCGTAGACCACCGAAAGCCCCAGACCGCTGCCGCTGGTGCCCATCTTCTTTTTGGAATAGTACGGTTCGAATATTTTATCCAGTTCTTTCGGTTCGATACCGGAACCGGTATCGCTAACTTTTAAGATAACATAATTGCCCGGCTGCAGCTTGTACTGACCGCTTATCAGTTCCTCAACGTACTCCTGTGTGGTTTCAATAACCAGTTCCCCGCCTTCGGGCATGGCGTCAAAGGCATTTATGACCAGGTTCATTATTACTTTCTGAAGGTGGGTGAAAGACCCGCAAATCGATTTAACGGATTCATCGAGCTTCAGGGTTAATCCGACTTTGGGATTTTCCTGCTTGATTTTCAGGAATCCGGGGGAATCGAAGTACGCCCGTACGACCTCGTTTAAATCGGTCGGCAACATGGCATAGCGGCCCCGGCGGGCCAGGGTGAGCAAATCCTGAATGACATCGGCGGCGCTGCGGGCGGATTTCCTGATTCGCGTCATCATCCGGGCCAGGGAGCATTCGCTGTCGACCTGTTCCAGGATTAAATCGGAATACCCGACCAGGGGTCCCAGCATATTGTTTAAATCATGGGCCACCCCGCCGGCCAGAATACCCAGCGACTCCATTTTTTCGGCCCGCTTCAGCTTTTCCTGCAGTTTCTGGCGCTGTTCTTCCAGTTGTTTGCGCTCCGTGATATCCGTAGCTATAACAACCAGTCCCCTCAGGACGGAATTACTGACCATCGACGATACCGTTACATGAAACGGCCGCGCTACTCCTATTTTACTGTAAGCCTCCGTTTCCAGCCAGCAGGAACCGCCTTCACTGATATCCTTAAGGATCTGTTCGTATCGGTCAGAGTCTATTTCGAAAAGTTTATCTACCGTCGCCTGCATCATCTGGCCCTGAGTAAAACCGAAGAAATTGACCGCGGCGGGATTGGCATAAACCACGCGGCCGTTAAGGTCGGCAGCTAAAGCCATTTCGGCGCAGTTTTCAACCATGCTGGAAATCAGGGCGAATTTTTTCGTGAGTTCGTGTTGCTCGAAAGCCTCGTCGAGGCTCAATTCCGATTCGAAAGTCTCCAGGTTTTCCCCGGTCACGACAATATGGCCGGTATCGATATTGCCCGGAATATTAATCAAACCGGGGTGATAGCCGCTGGACGGAGAACCGTGATTGTAGCTGTAGAGCATCTGAAAGGCCAGATAGGTAAAGGCCTCGCGTCGCTGACCGAAGGCGATATCGATAACGCCGGAGCGGATATAATCAAGATGCTCCCGGTCGGCATCGACACAAACCAGTTTGACAGCACCGACCTGCCCCGTACTTTCCAGGGCCATGGCCGCACCCGGACCGCTGTTGCCGTCAAATCCGGCAATCCCCTTTAAATCCGGGTATTTTTTCAGATATTCACAAGTTACCTCTCGCGCTCGCTCAAAGCCAACATCCAGGTCATCGACCGGTCCTGACACTATAATCGAGGGATAGGCGGCCATACGTTCCTGAAACCCCCTGAAACCGGCCTGCATATTGGCCAGGTCGACCATCCCCATAATCAAAACCCGCCCCTTTTCTTCGACCAGCGCGGCCAGCCTGTCCGCCATGGCCCAACCCATCCGGAACCAATCGGTGCCGATGTGAGCCAGCCTCCGGCTGTGTGGAATATCGCTGTCGAGGGTTACCATCGGAATACCCGCTTCGAGCGCCGTGTCCACGGCGGCGACAGCCTTTTCATCCCCCCAGCCGATTATCATGATTCCCGCAACCCGGCGGTCAACCGCTTCACGGATTGCCCGAAGGTAGGTCTCAAGGTCGGTATCGCGGGGACCGGCGATGGTTATATTTACATGGTATTGCTTCGCCAGACGCTGTAACACGGGATGAGCATGGCTTACGAATACCGGATGATATGCCAGTTTCGAAATCCAGACATATTCTTCCATCAAATTTCCTTTTACTTATGCTACCAATTTATAAAAATATAATTGACGCTCTAATTAGTTGTCCCGATGCTTATTATTGATGATAATATCCATAAATTACATATCACGGCGTCAAGATATCGTTATTTTAAAAATAAAAGCCAAGGTGTTAACAGTATGAGGAAATCCTGGCTCCCCCGTACTTTCATGATGCCGGCGCGATAAAAATACTATATCCTTTTATATCGGATTTACGGAAGGCATCCTTTAGAAAACAGCCGACGGGTCAATTTCCGATTGACAGCGGCGTCATTACTGTTACCTTTTTGCTGACTATATGAAAAGGATATAAATGCCCCTTTCAATGAGAACGAACGAAGCCGTCAAATCGGCCCGGAAAGGTCTTTCCGAATATTTTAAACGGGTCGGGGAAAACGGGCAAATCGATACCGTCCGGATGCAGCCTGCTCTGGCGGAGACTCTGGCCAATCTCGAAACCTGGCTCAGGGAAGAAAAACTCGATACTCTCTCTCCCAACCTGAGAAAAACCATTATCAGATATATTGAAAAAGAACGCTGGGCGGAACTGGTTAACGCCTTCCGCCGGGAACTTCGGTTCGGTACCGCCGGTATTCGAGGCTTAATGGCTTTCGACCGGGATTCGATAATCAAACTTCAAAAAGACGGTCTTGACGCTGCTATTTTAAAAGGTCCCAACACCTTAAACGACATCGTCCTGCTTAAAACCACGGCCGGAGCGGCGGCGTACGGTCTCAAAAAAGGTTTTTCAAAAGTCGTGGTCGGTTACGACAGCCGGGTGCGCGGCGTTGATTTCGCCCGGCGGGTTGCGGAACTTTTATTAGCCTTTGATTATACCGTTTACTTCTTTGACGCACCCTGCCCATACCCGGAATTGACTTTCGCCGTTCCTCATGAAACTATCCGGGCTGATATAGGTATCTTAATTTCCGCCAGCCACAACGATTATCGTTACAACGGTTATAAGCTGTCCGGAGCCAACGGTTCCCAGTTCGACCCCCGGGAGCGCGAGGAAATGTACGAACAATATATAAGCCGCGTAAAAATGAAAGATATTCCCGAGCCAGTCTCGTTCGACGCCGCCGGCTCCGACCGACTTTGTTTCCTTGGCGGCGACCGACCGATTGAAGGATTCGACTATGCCGGACGGGAAAATTTTATCATCAACTTCCACGAAAAATACCTTGAGCAGATTAAATCGTTTCTGGTCTCGAAGAATCCGGCCGCAGGAGAACCTGGTCTGAGTATCGCCTATTGTCCCTACCATGGGGCCGGGTACAGGCTGTTTCCCAGAATTTTGCGCGAGGTCGGTTTTACCAAAGTTAAATCCGTCAACGGTCACCGCAGCCGTTTGGGTCTGAATCAACTGAACGGTCTTTTCCCGGCCTTCACCAGCGACCCCGGCCGTGAACAGCAACCCGACCCGGGTGACCCCCGCGCCGCGGAAATCGCCCTTCGAGCCTTACGGGAAGATTACCCCGACGGGTACGACGATACTGATATTCTTATCGGGACCGACCCCGACGCCGACCGCTGCGCCCTGACCGTCCGGATACCCGAAAATCAAAAACGTATTTATGACCATCGGGATTACTACCTTTTGCCCGCCGATGATATGTGGACGCTGATTATCTGGTACCGGATACATCGGGAGCTGGAAAAATACGGACATCTGCCCGAGGCTGAGAAGAAATTCATTACCCTGTCTCACACGACCACCGACAGCCTGACTTTCCTGGCCCGGAAATACGGTGTGGGAGTAGTGAAGTCCTGGGTGGGGTTCGCCTCGATGGCGGCCGCGGCAAGAGATATCTGGGAGAACAAAGTTGGCGAACTGAAAAATCTAAAAGGCGGTCGCGATAACCGTTACCGCGACCTTTGTCACCCGTACGTCTGTGAATGCCTCGGAATGGACAACGGTCAAAGGTCGATAAATATCGGGATCATGGAACAGAGCAACGGCTTTTCCATCCTGGGCGGCCCGCCCCCTGACGAACGCTCGTTGGGCTGCGGCGGGCACGTCCGTGACAAGGACGGTACGCTGGCCGGTCTGCTACTGGCCGAAATCGCCGCCTGGGCCAAAGCGCGGAAAATGACTTTGATCGAGCTTCTGGATAAATATATTTATCTCGACCCGGATATCGGTCTGTTCATGACTTTCTACGAACCCGACCCTCTGGATGGTGAGTACCCAGGTATTGAGGGAGACCGATTGAAAAAGAAAATTTTAAAAAAAGCCCTTGAACTGGCGTCACAGGCTGACCGGGGTCGGCTGGAATTGGCCAGTTTTAAATTTACTGCTTCGGATGTTTATCGCACCGGGAAATATGACCGGCTGTACCCTCTGGAAAAAGATTTTCAGTTTCCCGATGAAGGGATTAGATTATACCTCGATGAATCGCTACGGCAACATGTGACGATCAGACCTTCGGGAACAAGTAACTCTCTGCGTTTTCACGTGCAATTATATGCCCGTCCGACAGCCTCGAATCTGATCGAAATTAAAAGAGAAATGCGCGCTCGGGGTAAAAGAATACTGGATAAATTGAGAGAACAGCTCGAAATCCCGCGGTCTTGACCTGCCTGTTACAGTCTCATAATATTTTAAATAGCCGGTAATACTTATCTGGCCGAGCGAACGAGGCGGAAACCGACGTTATCGAAGCGGTCGCCCGGTTTGCCCTTACCACGATTGGCGGAGCGGTCTTTTTCGGGCAGACAACCATAGCCGACATCGCGGCAGCAGCGTAACTCACCGCTTTCCGGGCCGCGGGGATTCTTTGAAGGGCTGTCACGGTAATAGTTTTCGTTGTACCAGTCCCAGCACCATTCATAGACGTTACCGCTCATATCGAACACACCCTGTTCATTAGGGGCATACATTCCAACAGGCGAAGTAAAGACATATTCGTCATCGTAATCATACCAGTAAGTCTTGACGACCTCCGGACCCCATTCCCGCAGGGCGGCTTCATCGCGGATATTAGCGGCTTTGATATCGTTTATATAAGGCTCGCCGTTACCCCAGGCGTATTTATATTCTTTACCCCGACACCGGGCGGCAAATTCATACTCCGCTTCGGTGGGCAGGCGGTAACCTTTGGCCTCGAAATTGCAGGTTACCCTGTCGCCCACACCGCTATAGCACGGTATCAAACCTTCCTTCGTACTGAGCCAGTTGCAGTATGCCACCGCATCGTACCAGGAGACAAAAATCACCGGATGATTGTCGCTCTGCTTGAAATTTACATTACGCCAGCAGGCACTCGAATCGTGAACCATCTTGACGCCGTCAAATATATTGGCTCCGCCCTCGGTTTCGGCCGTGGTTTTGTACCCGGTAGCTTTCACGAATTCTCTAAACTCGCCAACCGTAACCTCGTATTTGCTTATATAAAAAGCATCGAGCATAACCTCGTGCACCGGCAGTTCATCTTCGTCACCCTCGCTGAATATATTCCCCATCCGGAAAGTCCCCCCGTCCACGAGTACCATTTTTGAATCGGCATTATTATTATCAGGATATGCCCAGGTGAATATCAATACCATTAAGGCTATACCGACCAACAACTTCACTGCACTTCTCATATAAAACCTCTGCCATACCCATTTAAACTTTTAAATATACAATTTGATATTTATAAGTGTCTTTCACTTTCTATTTCTTACAAGATATTTCAAAATTCTCCATAACCGTAAGTCATTGGAACAATGACCCGGGCATACCCGTTTTTATTCACGGCGCAACGCCTCGACCGGGTTAGCCAGGGCGGCTCTCAGGGCTTGATGGCTGACGGTCAGCATCGCGATAAAAAGCGTCAGCAGGGCGGCCACGACAAAAATATCCGGACTAATATCGATGCGGTATATATATCCGTTCAACCATCGTCGCATAAGCAGATAGGCCGCCGGCCAGGCGATGAGGTTGGCGAGCAGAACCAGAATCAAAAATTCCCTGGAGACCATCGTAACCAGGCTCGATATTGACGCACCCATAATACGGCGAATCCCGAACTCGCGGATACGTTGCTGTGTAACCGCAATGGCTAACCCGTAAAGACCGATACAGGCTATAAATACAGCCAGCAGGCAGAAATATTTCAAAATAGCCGCAAAATTTCTCTCCGATTGATACATCTGATATAGTTCATGTTCAAGAAAAGAATAGGTGAAAGGCTGGTCCGGCAAAATACTTTTCCATTGTGATTCCAGAGAGGCCAGAACAGCCTGCCGGTCGTTCCCCGTGAGGCGGAGAAACATATAGTCACAACGTCGAGCATCGGCAATCAAAACCTGGGGCTGTAATCTGTAATAAAGATTACGGAAATGATAGTCTTTGACAATGCCAACAACCGGACCTTCGCTCCATTTCTCATAATGTCCCGGCGACCCGGAAAACGATTGCAACCGTTCGCCGACCGAAATATCGCCCAGCACTTTCGCCGCGGATTCGTTGATAATAAAAGCGCCGGCAGTATCCAGGGCACGATTTGAAGTGAAGTTCCGACCGGCGATTAAAGCAAGCCCCAAAGTCTGCGCGAAATCATAATCCACAAAAAAGACGGGCAAGCTTCTCTTCTCGTTTTCCATTGAAGCCGTGTTGAAAGACAAACCATTGGTATTGAAACCGCCCGGTATCTGAGAACTGCCGCTGATACCTTTAACAAACGAATTCCGTTCAAATAACGCTTTAACCCGGTTGTATTCGTTTTTCAAGGAATAATCCTCAAACAGAATAACCAGCAGGTTTTCTTTCTCGAAACCAAGGTCCTTATTGAGCAGATAATTCAACTGGCTGTATCCGAGGAGAGCACAGACAATGAGGGCTATCGATACGGCATATTGAAAAGTGACTAAAATCTTTCTGAACAGTACCGTACTCGGTGAGCCGGTTGAAAAACCGCCCAGGACTTTAACGGGTCCGAACATCGACAGGTAAAAGGCCGGGTACAACCCGGCTGTTATACCGATTACGATTGAACAACCGGGAACGAGTAACCAAAACCATAAATTATCTAACAGAGCAAAAGAGATTTGTTTTTGAAGCAGGGAAGACATTACCGGCCGTAATAATTCCGTAAGGGCCAGACACAATATAAAAGCTATCAGGGAGACTACAACCGCTTCCCCGAGAAACTGTCCTACCAGGCTGAGCTTGCCGGCTCCGACTACTTTTCTCAAACCGACCTCTTTGGCTCGCAGCAAAGCCGTAGCCGTCGAAAGATTGATAAAATTAATGCAAGCCATGACCAGGATAAACAAGCCTATCAGGGAAAAAGCAATAAGTGTCGAAAGGTCGGTTTTACTCTCCAGTTCGCCCCCGTAATTCGAATACAGGTGAATATCTTTCAGAGGTTGTAATCCCAGGGTAACTGACAGCGCCCGGTCTTCACCGCGGTATTTGGTAATCAGACTTGACAGTTTTTTTTCAAATATCTGAGGGTTATAATTTTCTCTTAAAAGGACGTAAGTCCAGCCGCCGGCTTCCCAATGGTTACGCAATCCGGGATACATCGATAAAAGCGTTTCATAAGAAGCCAGGAAGTCAAATTTCAGATGAGAGTTGGCGGGTATATCGTCGAGTACGCCCGTGACGGTTAAATTGAAATGGTTCTCCAAGGTCAGGACCTCTCCAAGCGGAGCCTTCCCCGCAAAATATTTCTCCGCCAGAGACTGTGAAATGACGACCGAGTAAGGTTCGACGAGAGCTTTGTCCGGATCGCCATATTTGAGATTGAAACTGAAAATGCGGAATACATTCGCTTCGCCAAAGAAAAGATCTTTTTCCCGGTAAATATCATCCCCGGCTTTAACGACGCCGTCCATACGGTAAAAACGGGTAGCTTCCTCGACGTCCGGGAATTCCCGTACAAGCGCCTCAGACAGCGGCGGTGGTGTTGACACCCGATTTCGAACAAAACCGTCAGCCGACCGGGTAAACTCCGTCAGACGGTAAATACGGTCGACCTTTTGATGAAACCGGTCAAAACTGATTTCGTTATAGACCCAGAAAAAAATCAGAAGGCAGCAGGCCATACCTACCGACAAACCGGTGATATTGATGAAAGAATAAGCCTTGTGCCTGATAATATGCCTGAACGCCACTTTTATGTAGTTTTTAAACATACTATTCATCTCTCAAAGCCGTAATCGGGTTGCTCAAAGCCGCCTTAAGCGAATTAAAGCTCACCGTTAGCAGCGCCAGAATCATAACCAATAATAGAGCCGCGAAGAAAATTGTCCAATCCGGGTTGATTCTATAAAAATAATTTTCAAGCCAGCTGACAGAGGCAAAGTAAGCCACCGGCCAGGCGATGAGGTTAGCAAACAGAATCCACGCGGAAAAATCTTTCGCCAAAAGCAGGACTATACCGGATACCGAGGCGCCCATGACCTTTCTGATACCGATTTCTTTGCGGCGTTTTTCCACCATGAAAGTAACCAGCCCGAACAAACCGAGCGAGGCTACAAAAACCGCCAGCAGGGTAAACATCCCCAGCAATTGGCCCATTTTTGTTTCCGAGACGTATAAAGAATTGTAAATATCCTCGAGGTAAGTGTAATCAAAAGATTTATCCGGATACACGCTCGACCAGCACTTTTCAATATAAGCCAGAGCTTCCCGCTTTTTATCGGGATGCAGGCGAACCGCCATGACATACGAGCGGGCGGGATTGATATACATAACGAACGGTTCTATCTTTTCGCGAAAAGAAGTGACATGGAAATTACGCACTACCCCGATTATATCGGTTTTCGGCTGACCTTCGGTCGTCAATCCGAAAATCTTCTTTCCGACCGGATTTCCCAGACCCAGCTGTTCGGCGGCGGCTTCATTAATCAGAATCCCCTGCCGGATATCGAGGGGATTGTTCTCCGAAAAATCCCGCCCCTCGACCAGCTCCAGGCCCAGCGTCGCGACATAACCGACATCCACCGCCGTTGTCCGGACGTTTAAGTTGTTCTCCGGAGAATCCTCCTCTTTTCTCACTGTCCAGGTTTCCTTGCTGCGTACGCCCGGTACGGTATAGGCACCCGAAGCGCTGATGATACCCGGATACTGTTTGAACATTTCTTTAAGCTCGGCATAATTATCACGGCCCTCTTGATTAGAGGGTGAGATGCTCATTATAATCACGTTATCTTTATCGAAACCGAGGCGTTCGTTTTGCATGAAAGCCAGCTGCCTGAAAATAACGGCGGTGCCGATTATTAAAATCACTGTTACGGCGAATTGTGCGATAACCAGGACCTTCCGCAATACCGACCGTCCCGAGCCGCCGGTCGCGCTTTTAAGGTTCGTCATAAGCGGTTTAAACCCCGAAAGACTCAGGGCGGGATAAAAACCGGCCAGAAGACCGTTGGCAACACCGAGTACGAGAACAATCAGAATCATCGATGACAAAGACAGCCGGTTAACCAGAACGTTACTACCGAGAAAAGCGCTCAGTTGCGGGAACAGCACTTCGTACAGAGCCAGCGCCGCAACCACCGCAGTTAACGAAGTAAGAAGTGATTCGGCCAGGAATTGTTTTATCATATGCAGCCGACCGGCCCCGAGAACCTTCTTGACGCTCACTTCCCGCCGACGATAATCGAAATGCGCGGTGGACAAATTCACGAAATTGAACCCCGCGATAAGCAATATCAGAAACGCCACCGTGCTGAAAACATAAACATAAGTAATATTGCCCTTCCGGCCCCAATCCACGAAACAGTCGGTATTGAAATGAATCTGTGTCAACGGCTGCAGTTTGAAATCAACGACCCTGACCATTTCTTCGTTGGCGTTGGCCGCGAGGAGACCGTCCAATTTTTTCAACAGCAGAGACCGGTCCGCATTCTCCCGAAGTAAGAGGTAGGTGAAATCCTTGCCGCACGAATTCCAGACACCTTCGTCCGCCTGCCCCATCGAAACCAGGCTCGCGTACGACACCAGGAAATCACAATTCAGATGTGTGTTGGCCGGCACGTCTTCCATAACACCGGCAATTTTCAGGTAAAATTCGCCATCGTAAACCAGCGTCTGCCCCAACGGGTCTTCGCCGTCAAAATATTTCTCGGCCATGCTTTTCGAGATAACGACGGCAAACGGTTCTTTCAGGATATCCCGGGTGCCGCTTAAGAGGTTAAACGAAAAAATGTCGAACACGGAGGAATCGACGAAAAATAAATTCTGTTCTACAAAACTTTGCGAACCGCGTTCCAGTCGAGCCCGGTAATCTCTCCGCCAGCGGACCGCGTTTTCCACTTCGGGAATCTCCGCCGCCGCCGCGGGTCCCAGAGCCGGCATGACTCCGGCAAAGCCCATTTTCGAACCGGAGAGACCGTAATCTACCGCTACCCGGCAGATGCGGCCGCGCCGGGCATGGAAATTCTCATAACTCGATTCACCGATAACGTATACCAGAATCAGCAGAACACTGGCCGTGCCCACCGCCAGCCCCAGAATATTTATAAGCGTTAGGCGCCGGTTCTTAAGCAGGTTCCTGACAGCGTATTTCATAGAGTAAGGGAACACCATCACCTCAGAGTTTGTCCACCAGCCAGCCGTCCCTGAGATAGATTATCCGCTTGCTGTAGGCGGCGTTCTGTTCCGAATGGGTCGCCTGGATGATGGTCACCCCTTCCTCGTTCAGGCGGGTGAACAGTTCCATAATCTTTTTGCCTTCTTCGGAGTGCAGATTGCCGGTGGGCTCGTCGGCCAGGATGAGTTTCGGCTCAGCAATAATCGCCCGGGCGATACCTACCAGTTGCTGCTGACCGCCGGAAAGCTGGCTGGGGAACAGGTCCTTCTTACCGACAATTTGAAATCGGTCGAGGGTGTCGCAGACCATGCTCTTACGCCGGCTGCTTTTAATTTTCTTGTACAGCAGCGGAGTTTCCAGATTCTCGTAAACCGTCAGCTCGTCGATCAGGTGATAGCTCTGAAAGACGAAGCCGATAAATTCCTTATATAGTTGCGAACGCTGTTTTTCCTTGAGTCCGTGCACATCGTAATCAAGGAAACGGTACTCCCCCTCAGAGGCTTCGTCGAGCATCCCGATAATGTTCAGCAGGGTTGATTTGCCCGCCCCGGACGGTCCCATGATACAGATGTGCTCGCCCTCTCTGATATCGAGATTGATGCGCCGCAAAACATAGGTGTTGACCGAGCCGGCCTTGTAGAACCTGGTAATGTCTTTCAGTTGTATCACGGTAATACCTCCAAATTATGAATCAAACCATCGTTATTTTAACTTTTTTAAATTTCTCATTCCTGCTTCAGCGATTTCACCGGGTTGGCCAGGGCGGCTCGGAGCGCCTGGTAACTGACGGTCAGCAGCGCGACCGTCAGCGCCGCGACTCCTGCGATAATGAAAATTGTCCAGGAGATATGCATGCGATAGGCGAATTCCTCCAGCCAGCGGTCTATGGCCAGGAAGGCCAGGGGCCAGGCGATAATGTTGGCGACAACCACCAGAACAACAAACTCCCGCGATAATAGTTTAACGATAACCGCCACAGTGGCGCCCAGGACTTTGCGGATACCGATTTCTTTGGTGCGCTGCTCGGCCGTATAAGCCGAGAGACCGAATATCCCCAGACAGGCCACCAGAATTGCCAGTGCCGAGAAAACCGTAAAGAGCACGCTCAATTTTTGCTCTTTCTCGTAATTTTCCATAATGGCGTCGTCGAGAAACCGATAGTCAAGAGTCTTGCCGGGAACGATATCGTTCCAGATTTCCTTTACTTGTGAAATAGATCCGGTCATATTACCGGGTGGAAGTTTGGCCGCAATCAGGCGGTATCCCCCCGGGTCGAGAATGAGGGCGTTGGCCATAATCATGTTTTTGAGGGAATGCACATGGAAATCCTTGACCACCCCGATAACCTCAAAAAACTTGTCGCTGTTGCCCTGGTACAATTTGAAACCGATGGGATTTTCAATTTCCAATTCCTTGATGGCTGTTTCATTGATCAGGACAGACCGACTGACATCAGAAGGATTCTCTTCGGAGAAATTTCGTCCCTCGATTATCTGCAGCTCGAAAGTCGAACAGAAATCATAGTCCACCGCGATACCGTTGATGAGAGTAGGCTCTTCGTCCATTTTGTTTTCCGGCCGGATGGAGTAAAGGGAAAAACGGTTTTCACCGGGCACGGAATAGCTGACCGTGGCGTCCAGAGCCGTATGCGTATCGACCAGCCGGTCCCGGATAATCCGGCATTTATCATAGGGTATCTCGTCCTCTACGTTTATCAGCAGTACATTATCCTTATCGTAACCGAGGTCCGAGTTTAGAGAATAATCAATTTGCTTGTAAACGGCCAATGTAAGGGCCACCAGTGCCACTGCCATGGTGAACTGGAAGACAACCAATATGCGCCGGGCCAGCGAGCGGGAAGATTTTCCCTTAACGGTTCCCTTGAGAATCTCCGAGGGCTGAAACCGAGAAAGAATAAAAGCCGGATAACTGCCTGATAAAACACCCACGATCAAAATCATCCCGAACATGGAGAGAACAAGTACCGGGTCGGTGAACAGTTCGATACGCAACTGCCGGTCGATAAACGATTCCAGCAGGGGTCGGGTCAGTTCAAAAAGCACCAGGCCGAAAAGCATGGCGATAAACGTAATCAGAATCGACTCACTGATAAACTGCTTCACCAGCTGACCTCGAAAGGCGCCGAGCACTTTGCGAACCCCCACTTCTCGCACACGGTGCCCGGTCCTGGCCGTGGTCAGGTTGATGAAATTGATGGAGGCGATAACGAGAATCAAAACGGCGATGACGGAAAATATGTAAATTACCGACAGGTCACCCCGGGGAAACAGCTCGTAACTCAGGTTGGAATGCAGGTATATATTTTTGAGGGGTTGAAGTTGCAGCTGGTACTGGGCCGCCGTCTCCGCTCCCATATTTTTTTCGAGCAGGGCCGGAATCTTTTCCTCCACCGCTTTCGGGGAAGCGGCGGCGTTTAGCAAAACATAGGTATAATCCTGAAATATATTAGTCCAGGAGGATACATCCTCCCCTACCTTATCGAGAGTCGCGTACGAAACGAAGATGTTACCGCCCAGCTGGGTATTGACGGGTATTTGAGCGAGCACGCCGGTTATTTCACAGTCGAACTTATCCATCAGCCGGATGGTCCGGCCGAGGGGATTCTCGCCAGAGTAGTAAGTGTCCATCAGCTCTTTCGAGATAACGGCTGAATACGGAGCGTTCAATGCCGTGGCGGGATCGCCTTTCGCGAGCGGCAGGGTGAAAATCTCGAACAGCGACGGTTCGGCGGCAAAGGTGTTTTTAACCACGGTCGAGACATCATGTCCGAACTCGGCCTTTATATCCCACAGGCGACGAAGACGCACCATATTCTCAACCTCAGGAAAGGCTTCCTTAACGGCCGGGCCGACCGCCGGCTGGATGCTGGCCATCGAGACGCTGGAGCCGCGGAACTGGTAGATGCCGTCTATCCGGTAGATGCGGTCCTTATTAGTATGAACGTTTTCGAACGTTAGTTCGTTGTTCACGAAACCGATTATTAATAGGCACCCCGCCAGACCGATAGCCAGGCCGAGGACGTTGATTGCTACGTACAATTTCTGTCTGGTCAGGTTACGCAGGGCGACTTTAAAATAATTCTTAAACATGTTCCGTCTCCTTTAATTTATTCATGTCTCAACGCCTTCACCGGGTTGAGGACGGCAGCCCTGACAGCCTGGTAGCTGACAGTCAGGATCGCTATCGCCAGCGCTATCAGCCCGGTTACAATAAAAGTACCGGGACCGATATCGGTATGATAAGCGAATCCTTCCAGCCAGCGTTTCATCACGAAGTAGGCCAGCGGCCAGGCTATGACGTTGGCTGCCAGCACCAGCAGCGTGAATTCCTTTAACAGCAATCTTACAATGCCGGTCATGGAAGCTCCGAGAACTTTCCGGATGCCGATTTCCCGGGTGCGTTGCTCGGCGGTAAACGAGGACAGACCCAGCAATCCCAGGCAACCGATTATTACCGCCAGCAGGCTGAACGATAGCACCAGGTTACCCAGGCGTTCATCCTCGCGGTACTGCCGGGCGAACGTTTCATCAAGGAAAAAATAGTCAAAGGGAAGGTTTGAACTGAAAGCGGACCAGCGGTCCTTAATCAAATCCATGGTGTTCCTGATATTTCCGGGTGCCAGTCGCACCGACAAATTTCTAATAGTTTCAAGCCACGGTTCATACTTGCTGGTGATAATAAGAGGTTCTATAGGCTCATGAAGCGAGTTGATGTGAAAATCTTTAACGACCCCGATCACCTTGTGAGAGATATAATCTCTTTCCGGAGACTGTGTGTCCGGTTGCTTGATAATTTTGCCAATCGCCTCATCCCAGCCGAACATGGCGGCGGCCGTCTCGTTGATTAACACCGACTCCACGCTGTCGGAAGCTATCTCTTCCGAGAAATTTCTGCCGGACGCCAGTTCTATACCCAGGGTGGAGAGAAAGTGTTCGTCGATTTTCATCACCCTTACTAACTGACTCTGGTCTTCGGAAAAGCCCTCGGGCAGAAAATTCTGCAAGTAGCCGCCAGATTTACCCGGTACCCCTGAGGACAGGGTGACATCAACAACGCCGGCGAGACCGGACATTTCGTTTCTGAATGACTCCTGCTGATATAATTGGAATTTGTTCATGTTGGAAATCACCACCACCTGGTCCTGCTGAAAACCGAGATTAACTGAACGCACATAGTTGAGCTGGTTATAAATAATGACCGTGCCGGCTATGAGAGCGATGGAAATGGTGAATTGAAAGACGACCAGGACACTCCGGAAACGGGCATTGCTGCGGCCGGATTTCAGATCCCCTTTCAAAACCCTGATAGGCTGGAACGATGACAGGTAGAAAGCCGGGTAACTGCCCGCCGCCAGGCCGACCAGCAGAACCAGGCCCAGAAGTCCGGGGATAAACCAGGGTGACCTCCAGAAGCTTACGCTTAATTCACGGCCGGCAATACTGTTGAAAAGGGGCAAAAATAATTCCAGGAGCACCAGCGACAGGATGACCGCGAGGAAACAGAACAAAATCGACTCGCTTACAAACTGCCTGATTAATTTGCTTCGCATCGCCCCGAACGTTTTCCGCATGCCGACTTCCCGGGCTCGACTCGCCGCGCGAGCGGTAGCCAGGTTGATGAAATTGACACAGGCTATCAAGAGGATGAAAACCGCGATACCGGAAAACAGGTATACATAAACAATGTTACCGTTACTGCCCAGCTCGCCAACCATATTGGAATGAAGGTGAATGTCGGTCAGGGGCTGAACGAACAGCTTAAGGCTGGCGCCCACCTGTTTCAACGCGTCGCCCAAATGTTTGTCGATTAAGGCCGGCAATTTATTTTCGAGTGCCCGGTAATCGGCGTTTTTCTCAAGAAGAATATAGCCAAAGTCACCAATATTCCCCCAAGCTGACCTCCACGGTTGATCCTCAACTAGTGTTTTGTAAGAACAAAGGATATCGAAAGTAAAATGCGAATTACGCGGGACGTCCTTGACCACCCCGGTGACGGTATAATAACTACTACCGTTGTAAATTATAGTTTTGCCCAGCGGGTCCTCGTCGCCGAAATATTTCCGGGCTGTAGCTTCGGACAGAACAGCCGTATAAGAAGCGGCCAGGGCATTCCCGGGGTTACCTTCGACCAGGGGAAAGGAAAAGATATCGAAAACGGAACTGTCGGCAAACAGGATTCCTTCCTCGTAAAAAACCTTATCGCCGTATTGAACCGGTGTTCGAGGAACTCTGGATAATCTGACAGCATTAATGACTTCGGGATATTCCTCTACGAGAGCCGGCGCCATCGGCAGGCTGACCAGGGGGGCTGTCCGGCTGGTTCCGCCGAGAGTGAGCTCGTGAGTGACGCGGTAGATGCGGCCGGCGTTCTCATGATACCTGTCGAAGCTCAACTCGTCCACGACCCACATGGTTATCAGGATACAGCAGGCCATGCCTATCGCCAGACCGGTGATATTAATTAACGAATAAGCTTTGTTCCTCGTGATATTGCGCAGGGCGATTTTAAAATAATTCCTTATCATCTTTAAAGACTCCTATAATTCACTCATGACGCAGTGCCTTTACCGGGTCGGTCAGGGCGGCCCGAACCGCCTGATAGCTGATCGTCACCAGCGCTACCGTTAAAATTAAAAGACCCGACAGGATGAAACCACCGACACCGATATCGATGCGGTAGGCGTATCTTTCCAGAAGGCGGTTCATCAATAAATAGGCCAGGGGCCAGGCTACGAGGTTAGCCGTTATGACCAGCAGGACAAATTCTTTTGTCAGCAACCTTATAATACTTGCGACCGAGGCGCCAAGGACCTTGCGTATGCCAATTTCCCGGGTACGCTGTTCAGCCAGATAGGCTACCAGCCCGAACAAACCCAGACAGGACACGAAAATCGTCAGACCGGTGGCGTATTTGAAAACCGTCAGCAACCGGACCTCGTCCATATAGTACGTGTCATAAGCATCATTTAAAAAGAAGGCTCTAAAAGTCCCGGTGGGTTCAAATTCCTTGTAAACCTGTTTGATATAAACCAGCGCAGCCTGTAGTTTATCCGGATTAATCCTGACATATACGACCTGATGGTCGGACGAATAAATCAGGAGCATCGGTTTGAGAGTTTCATAAAGCGGTTCCAGGTGAAAATCATTGACCACCCCGATTATTCTGCAGTCCCTCCCCCAGTAGCTGATTTTTTTGCCGATGGGATCCTTTATCCCCGCCAACCGCACCAGCGACTCATTGACCACGAGACCGTCGATGGTATCGGAAGGAAAGTCGGGGGAATAAAACCGCCCCTCGGCAATCTCCATCTTCATTGTTTTCGCGTAATCATAAGAAACCCAGTCAAAATGGATTTCAAGTTTCCTTGAGGGATCACGTCCTTCCCAGCTCCAGTTGTTGCCGATAGTGCTGTTGACGTGAACAATATTCTGCACGGAGGAGGTGACATCGAGCACCCCGGGATCCTTCAGCAACTCCTTTTTAAAGGCTTCATAATGTTCCGCCACTCCCCCAGTGGGCCTGAAACATAGAACATTGTTCTTGTCGTAACCCAGATCCTTGGTTTTGACATATTCTATTTGCCGGAAAAGGACTAACATGCAAACGGTGATGCCGATTGAAAGTGTAAATTGAGCCACGACCAGGATTCTCCTGAAACGCATGCTGCCCCGTCCGCTTTTAAAAACACCCTTCAGTACTTTAACGGGTTGAAAACGAGAGATATAAAAAGCGGTATACGCACCGGAGAGGATACCGGTTACCACCATCAGGAACAGGAAATACGACAGCAGTTTCCAGTCAGTCAGTCCAAGACCGAGATTTTTCTGGGCGATCTCGTTAAAGACCGGCAGAGCCAGCTCCACCAGGACCAGCGCCAGCATTAAAGCCAGGCAGGCGAGAAGGACGGCTTCACTCAGAAACTGCAGAATCAAGTCACCCTTGTGGGCTCCGGCAACCTTACGCAGACCGACCTCTTTGGCCCGTATGGTCGAGCGCGCCGTCGAAATATTGATGAAGTTCATGCAGGCGATTACCAGTATAACCACCGCCACGGCCAGCATGATATAAACCGTCTGGAGACTTCCTCCCCCATACCAGTAACCCTGCAGGTGCAGAGTCGACAAAGGCACCAAAGATATGATATATGGAAAGACTTCCTTTTCCGTCCTCTCTCGGTAAAGAGAGCTCGACAGGTTTTGAATTTTTTCCTTTACCGCTGCAGCGTCGGTATCCTTCTTTAAAAGAAGGTATGTATAATAATCGGATCCTTTCCATTCGTTAATGTCCACGCCGAATTCTCTGAGTAAGGCGAAGGGAATCACCATTTCATATTGAAGGCTGGAGTTTTCGGGAATATTCCGCATCACCCCGGTCACCGTCAGCGGCACCCGGTCACGTAGAGTCAGCACTTTCCCCAGCGGTTCTTCCTCCCCGAAATATTTCCGGGCCAGTTGCTCGGTGATAACGACCGAGTGCGGGTCAACCAGGGCTTTTAGGGAATCCCCTTCGACCAGCGGGAAAGTAAAAACGCTGAAATAAGATGAATCCGCCAGACACAGTTGTTCGTTAAAGGATTTTTCCCCGTAAGAAATCGGCATATCATAAACAAAATACCTGACATAATTCATAATTTCGGGGATGTTGTCTTTCAATATCGGCGCCAGGGGAGCCTGCTGGGTGGTAATAACCTGCTCGCCGGTGTTGAGTTGCTGGGTGCTCATCATTAAATAAGTATTACCGGCATTATGATGCCACCGGTCATAACTGAGTTCGTCCTGCACCCAGAGCATGATAAGGATGCAGACTGCCAGGCCGATGGCCAGACCGGCAATATTAATTAACGAACAGCCCTTATTCCTCGCAATGTTGCGAAGGGCGATTTTGAAATAATTCTTTAACACCTTTATACACCTCTATTATTTATTCATGCCTCAATATCTCCGTGGGATTGGTATGGGCCGTCTTCAGGGTGTGATAGCTCACCGTCAGAAGAGCCACCACCAGCACGACCAGACCCGATATGATAAAACCAGTTGTCCCGATATTTATCCGGTAGGCGAAATGTTCCAGCCATTTCTGCATCACCAGGTAACCCACCGGCCAGCCGATAACACAGGCCGGCAGGACGAATATCACAAATTTTTTAAATAACAGGCTTGTGATAGATATTTCTGAAGCGCCGTGAATCTTTCTTATGCATACTTCCTTGATGCGACCGTAAATCATCAGAGCCGATAATCCCAGAAGTCCCAGGCAGGCGATTAAAATCGCGAAAATCGACGAATAGCGGACAATCCGATGCCACCGTTCTTCGGCGCGATAATTCCGGTCAAACGCCTCGTCCACAAAATGATATTCGAACGGCAGCTGCGGCGCTAACTCCTGCCAGGTATCCTTTAAAAACGACAGTGTCGAGGAAATATTATCCGCACTTATCCGGACATAAAAATACCGGGTCGGATAAATCTCGCTGATATGCAGAATTACCGGCTCGAGAGCGTATCGCATCGACTGTACATGAAAATTCTTAACCACTCCGACCACCGTGACGGGTTCTTCCCGGTCGGGAAGGCGCAGTTGTGGGCCGACCGGTTCTTCCCAACCCATCACTTCCACCAGCTTTTCGTTGACGAGAACAGCCCGGTCCCGGTCCGTAACCAGCACTTCGGAGAAATCTCTGCCGGCTTTTAAATTAACCCCCACCGTTTTTACAAAATCACAATCCACCCGATACATGAGGGCGCTTTCGTTCGGTCTGCCGGTCGGCAGGCCGACGCTCATCATGTAGGCGCCGGTAAAGGAAGCATCGGTGGCGCTCATCGACAGGACGGTGGGATTCTGGATTACCTTCCGGTGATACTTTTTATCGAACTGCGAATCACCGACGTTGACAGCCTCGACTGAAAGCAGCAGCTTGTCGTTAAACCCGAGCTCTTTGGTTTTCATGAAATCAATCTGCCGGGACATCACTACCGTCACAAAAATCAGGAAAACACACAGGGCGAACTGGATGATAACCAGACTTCGGTTGAGAATGCCGACCCCGGTCGTTTTAAAACGATTTCTTAATATGTCGACGGGTTCAAACCCGGAAAGCAAAACGGCCGGATAGCCGCCAGCCAGCAGACCCGTAACCAGGCAGACAGCCAGACCCGCGATAAGCAGAGCGGGATTGTCGATAAGGTTCAGCTGCAGTTCTCGGGCCGTAAGAGAATTAAAAGTCGGAAGGAACAACTCCGCTAGGGCGATACCCAGGAAAAGGGAAATAAAACTCAAGACCAGGGTTTCCATCCAGAACTGAACCATCAGCTGAGACCTCAGTGCCCCAACTACTTTACGCACCCCTATCTCGGTGGCCCGGCCAACCGACTGCCCGATCGAGAGATTGATGAAATTAAAACAGGCAATGAGCAGCACCAGCGCCGCAATGGCCGACAATATGTAAGAATTGGTTATATCCCCGCTAAGGTGGGTGAGCAGCTTGCAGTTCGGGTCCAGGTGAATCTGGTTCAGCGTTCTCAGTTCGTACTGATAATGCTTCGTATCGAGATAATTTTTTATAACCTCCGGAAATTTCGAGACTACGGCGGCGGGCTCTGCGTTTTCGGTTAGCAGCAGATAAGTCACCGCCGACTGGTAGCTCCAGTCGGTGAAGAATTCATTCCCCTGAATATCCTTAATCCGCAAAAAAGGCAGCAGAAAATCAAACCGGATACTGGAATTGGGCGGGATGTCGGCGGCTACTGCGGTTATCGTGAATTCGTCGAATTCGCGTCCCAGCCGGATAGTGAGTGTCCGGCCCAGCGGATTTTCCCCGCCGAAAAATCTTCGGGCTGTTTTCTCGGTAATGACAAGGGCGTCGGGACGGTTTAGAGCCGTCGAAGAATCACCGTAAAGCAAAGGGAAATTGAATATCCGAAACAGGGAAGAATCAGCGAAAGTGAGCAATTCCTTCCGCGAATTCGTACCGTCGCTTACGACATCCCGGTAATCCCACAACCTGACAAAATTCTCGACCTCGGGCAGATTTCCGAGTATCACCGGTCCGGCCGGAACATGAGCTCCCCCGTAACTGTCGATGTTGTAGTCGGGCACGACGAGGTGATAGAGGACGGAATGAATACGGTTTTTTTCTGTATGGAAATTATCGAACGTCATCTCCTGATTGACATAGAGAAAAACAAGCATACAGAAGGTTATGCCAAGCGACAGACTGACGGTATTTATAAAAGTATAACCCCTGTACTTCAGTAAATTCCTTAAAGATATTTTCAGATAGTTAAAAAACACGACCGTTACCCTTCACCGATCAAAACGTTTTGAATAGCCCTTAATGGCCGTCCTCGACCGTCTGCGGCATTTTCTGGCGGAACATGATGGGGACATTCCCCCTGGTGGGGGCGCCGATCTGGATCAGTTCCCAGCCTTTTTCGTGTTCCTTGATCACGTGCCGGAGAACCTCGATTTTTTCCCCGGCCGGTTTTTCATCCTCTTCCCAGTCGATAATCTCGACCCGGTATTTGATAGTCCGCTTGCGGCCGTTTATCTTGACATCGATCTCGATATTCTGCTCGGCCTCAAGAGTCGGAATCTGTATGACTACTTCCCGCATATTTTACCTCTTTATCAACAAAGTTTTATTCATATTTCAGGGCTTTCACCGGGTCGCTCAGGGCGGCTTTAAAAGCCAGGAAACTGACCGTCAGCAAAGCAATGATGACCGCCAGAGCCCCGGAAACGACAAACACGGTCCAGCTAATTGAGATGCGATAAGCGAAAGACTGCAGCCAGCGGTTCATGACCACGAATGCGAGCGGCCAGGCTATCGCGTTGGCGATAAGCACCCATTTAATAAACTCGCTGGAAATCATAAAAGTCAAACCTGACAGCGATGCTCCAAGAACTTTACGGATACCGATTTCCCGCGTACGCTGTTCCGCCATATAAGCGGCCAGCCCGAACAATCCCAGGCAGGAAATAAAAATAGCCAGGCTGGTGAAGTAATTGAAAAGCTGCCCCATCCTCTGTTCCGACCGGTAAAGGCTCTCATATGCTTCACTCAGGAAACGACCGCTAAAAGGTGTATCCGGAGAAAACTTTTTCCATATCTGCTCGATTGTGGCTACCGTTCGCGGCATGCTGTCGGAATTTATTTTTACAAAAATATAGCTGTACCATTCGGGCACAGAGACGATAGCCAGCGGCTCCATACTGTGATGAAGGGACTGAAAATAGTAATCTTTGACGACACCGGCGACGGTGACCTTGAAACCGCTGAATTCTATGGTCTTTCCTACTGGAGAATCGAGATTCATTTTCTCAACCGCGGTTTCGTTCAAAACCGCTTCTCGTATCGAATCGGAAAACGAGCTAGTTCCGACGGCAAGAAACCGCCCTTCTTTTAATTTCATACCAAAGGTTTCGATATAGCCCTCCCCGACCGATACGGCGTTCATCAGCCATTTATTCTCCCCCGTTTTTCCGGGCCATTCTATGTGTGAAGTAGAAAATACGATACCGTGGGTGGGCAGGCTTGAAGTTACAGTTACGGATGTTACCCCGGTCTCATGCAATAATTCACTTTTAAATGCCTCGTACTGGGCGGGCATATCCGAAGCCATCTTCATATAAAGCAGTTGTTCTTTGTCAAAGCCCAGTTTTTTGTGGCGCATGAAATCGAGTTGATTTGATATTACCAGGGTGGAAATAATAAGTAAAATGGAAATGGTAAACTGGGTCACGACGAGCGCTTTTCGCAACATCGCCCCGCTTCCACCGGCTTTAAAAGAACCCTTAAGAACCTTGACGGGTTTGAAAAATGACATGAACAACGCCGGGTAAGAACCCGATAACAAACCCGTGAAAAGCACGATCAGTATAAGACCGGTCAACATTCCCGGGTTATCGAAAAATGTTATCGTCAGTTCCTTGCCGGACAAATTGTTGAAGGCAGGTAAAAATATCTCAACCATCAGAACGGCAAAAACCAGCGCTATAAAGGCCAACAGCAGAGATTCGTTAAAAAACTGGACGATAATTTGATGCCGGGCCGCACCCACTACTTTCCTCAAACCGACCTCCCGAGCGCGATTGGCAGAACGGGCGGTCGTCAGATTCATGAAATTAAAACAGGCTATCCCCAAAACAAAAAGGGCAATCAGGGAAAAAATGTAAACATATTTGATATCCCCGTTTCCGAAAAGATTATGATTAATGTGCGATGAATAAAGATAAATATCCTTCAACGGCTGCAATGACAGCTCTGTCTCTGTTTCGGCATACTTCTTAAGGTAGCCCGGTAGCTTGAGGTTCATATCTTCACCGGTCGCGGCATCATCAAGAAGCACATAGGTAGCGAATCCTCCCATACCCCAGTTATCAAGAACCGAACCGTATTCCTGCATGAATTTTTCTATAAGTACAAAAGGTGCCAGGCAATCAAATTGAAGATGAGAATTCGCGGGGACATCGGCCATAACACCGGTGACCGTCAGATCCAAAGCATTATCCACGGATATGCTCTTCCCCAGAGGATCCTGAACGCCAAAAAGTTTTCGGGCAGTTTTTTCCGTTAATATAATCGAATTGGGTTCGTTAAGGACCGTACGAGCATCGCCGGCGGTCAGAGGAAAAGTGAAGATGTCGAGGAAAGCCGGTTCGGCCAGGCCAAGGTCCAGTTCGTGAGATATATTGTCCGGGATTTTAAATAAATGACCGTTCATCGGCCGGTAGCGGGTGACGGCTGTCACCTCGGGAAAATCGGCTTTCAGAGCCGAAGCCAGGGGCGGGGCGGTCTTCCATTCGTATTCCGTTTGTTCGGTATCGTTGTAACAGGCGATTACGCGGTAAACATTATCATAATTTTTGTGGAATTTATCGAAACTGATTTCATCCGTTACCCAGAGCATTATAAGAATACAGCAGGCCAAACCGACAGCCAGACCCGCGACATTGATAAAAGTATAGCCGCGGTTACGAACGATATTCCTCAGCGAAATTTTCAGATAATTTCTATACATGGAATTTATCTTTTATGTTCTCTGTCACGATATGACCATCGAAAAGGTGCACCACCCGCTGGCCGCGCTCGGCGTACGAGGGGGAATGGGTAACCATGATAATGGTCGTACCTTCCTCGTTGAGCTGGTTAAGCAGGTCCATCACTTCGTCGCCGTGTTTGGAATCGAGATTACCGGTCGGCTCGTCGGCCAGAATGACTTTCGGACGGGCAACGACGGCTCGCGCGACGGCGACCCGCTGCTGCTGCCCGCCCGATAGCTGCTGGGGAAAGTGATTCCGACGAGCCATTATCTGCATCTGTTCCAGCACTTCCTCGACCCGTTTTTTTCTGTCCGAGCCGGAAACGCCGAGATACAGAAGCGGCAGCTCGACATTTTCGAAAACCGTCAACTCGTCAATCAGGTTGAAACTCTGAAACACGAAACCGATGCTCCCCTTGCGCACCGAGGCCCGCTTGCGCTCCGAATACTGCGAGACCTGTTCGTCCATAAAATAATAATCCCCCTCACTGGGATTGTCCAGCAAACCGAGCAGGTTTAAAAGAGTTGATTTACCGCACCCCGAGGGACCCATTATCGATACGAACTCCCCCTCCCTGATCTCGAGATTGACATTGTTAAGGGCGGTTGTCTCCACCTCATCGGTGGTGTAAATTTTCTTTAAACTGACTGTCTTAATCATGAACTGCACTCCATTTTTTATTTAAATCTTTTTTTTCAAAATATTTTTTATCGGTCACTGAAAATAATCCGGTCAAAATCCTCGAAATTGTCATAAGGTGAGGTTATACAGCGCTCCCCCGGCTCGAGACCTTCGAGCACCTCGTAAAAATGGGGGTTATACCGGCCGATGGAGATATTTCTTTTAACGGCGTACTGGCTGGATTCATCGAGGACGTAAATCCAGTTGCCGCCGGTTTTCTGGTAGAACCCGCCGCGGGGCAGGAGTACCGCCTGGGCCAGGTCGCCCAGCATCAAACGTACTTGAATCGACTGCCCGCGACGAATGCCTTCGGGTTCGGCCGCGTCAAATTCCAGGTCAATCTGGAACCGCCCGTCGCGCACCTCGGTATATACCTTCTTGACCGTAAGATTATAACTCACCCCGTTGATTTCCGCGGTTGCTGACTGACCGACTGCAATTCGCGAAATATAATACTCGTCCACCGCCGCCCGGATTTTGTACCCGTCCAGAACATCGATCTGCCCCAGCCGCTCACCGCGGGATTTCAATTCCCCGATCTCGGCGTTCAGCGAAGTCAACTGACCGCCAATGGGCGCGCGAACTATCAGGTTTTCGAGTTTCTGCTTGACCACCTCAAGGTTCGCCTGCATTCTCGTCACCGAGGCTTCGAGCTGCTCGATTTGTACCGTACGCAGGATCGAGTCCTGCCGCTGGGTTTCCAGAGTCAGCTCTCTTCGCTTCATCCAGTAATCGTAATCTTCTTTAGCCTTGTCGTAATCGTTTTGCGAGATATGGGAAGAAAGATTTTTTTCGAGAAGCTGCTGATACTGTTCATAAATCCGCTTGCTGTTGCTTATCTGGTGGTCTATTTCCAACAGGTTGCCGCGCAGGGCCAGGCTGTTCTCTTCCATAGCCAGCCGGGTGTTACGAAGGTTGTTTATCTGCTCATATAACTGCGCCTCGCGGTACATGATATCCAGGTGCAGGTCGGTGTTGTCCAGCTGTAAAAGACTATCACCGATCTCGACCAGACTCCCGTTCTCAGCGAAAACCTTGATGACGCTACCCCCCTGGGTGGCGTCAAGATAATGGGTCCGGATCGGCGATACCGTCCCGGTCTGGGTTATGTATTCCTGGAATTCGCCGCGGGTAACCTCGGAGATAGTGAGGCGGTTGGAATCTATACGCAAAGTGGAACCGCTGGTCGAAGATAAAAGGACATAGACAATTAGAACCACCAGCGCCAGTCCTCCAGCCGACCAGACGATTCTTTTAGGCGTCCACTTCTTTTTTTCTATTTTTCTATCCATTTTTTTGGTCTCATTTCATATATGGTTTCTTCCGTGCATTGTTTCGCCTTTTTATATTCATTTTATTAATAGAGCAAGTGTGGTGCCACTAAATTTATCTTGATGAATAGCAATAAATTACCTTATATTATATTACATAAAGTGTTCGTTTATGAAACATATGGTGTTCGCTTGCGTACAGTAAGAAAAGTAATTGAGTTCCTATTTGAAAAGCAAAAACTACTTTTTAATTCAGGTTTGATTCTTTAGGTTAAAAAAACGATTAAATGATAAATCAAAGGGTGACCCTAAATGAGTAATAAAACCGGCAAAATCCTGGTGGTAGATGACGATGAAGATGTCCTTCAGGCGGCCAGGCTTCTTTTAAAACAGCATACTCAGACGGTTCAGACCGAAAATAATCCGGACAAAATACCGACCCTGATGGCCGGCGATAATTTCGACGTTATCCTTCTGGATATGAATTTTACGCGCGATGTTTCCAGCGGGCAGGAAGGTTTTCACTGGCTCGACCGGATTCTGAATATCGACCCGGCGGCAGTGGTTATCATGATAACCGCCTATGGCGATGTCGAGATGGCGGTGCAGGCTATCAAACAGGGAGCGGCGGATTTCGTTATGAAACCCTGGCAGAACGAGAAACTCCTGGCCACTATTTCCGCCGGCTTGAAACTTCGTCAATCCCAGACCGAAATAACCACCCTTAAATCCCGGGAAAAACAGCTGGCCACCGACATTGACCAGAAATTCCTGAACATTATCGGCGATTCCGAAGCGATGCGGCAGATATTCGCGGATATCGCTAAAGTGGCTCAAACCGACGCTAATATTCTCATCCTGGGCGAGAATGGGACCGGCAAGGAGCTCATAGCCCGGGAGGTCCACCGGAAATCGTTACGCCGCGACAAGGTCTTTATAGCCGTAGATATGGGCTCTATCACCGAAACCCTTTTTGAAAGCGAGCTCTTCGGGCACGTTAAGGGAGCTTTCACCGACGCCCGGGAGGACCGCATCGGCCGTTTCGAGATGGCCAAAGACGGCTCGCTTTTTCTCGACGAAATTGGCAACCTCCAGCCGGCTCTGCAGGCGAAGCTTCTGGCAGTACTGGAAAATCGCACCGTCACCCGCGTCGGCTCGAACAAACCGATCCCGATTGATATCAGGTTAATCTGCGCCACCAATATGTCCATATACGAGATGGTCGATAACAACCGTTTCCGCCAGGATTTGCTCTACCGCATCAACACCGTGGAAATAAGATTACCCCCCCTGAGGGAACGCGTCGAGGATGTCGCCCTGCTGGTTAAACACTTTTTGAA
>JAFGNW010000129.1 GCA_016926795.1 Candidatus Zixiibacteriota bacterium | reverse complement strand
TAGAGAAGCCGCCGGTTCCGGCCCGGCGGCTTTTTTACTGTTCGGTAAAAAAATAATCTGGAATGCAATTATTGTATTTTAATTTCGAACAAATAACGCTGCCGTTGGTTTAAACTTTTAACTGTTTTAACAGCTGTATCTTAGCCCTGAATCAATCAAGTTGGGGCGGACGTTTTTTTTACTTGTCTATTGTCTTTTGTTAAAAAACTGTTATTATTAAAGGCTAATTTTCTCTTTTTCGGCCTTTTAAGAAAAAGAGCGCAAGTACTTCTGGAAGTGAGGAAAGCTATTGTTTGATAAAGTTCTGATTGCCAACCGCGGCGAGATAGCCCTCCGGGTCATCCGCGCCTGCCGGGAACTGGGTCTGAAAACGGTGGCGGTTTATTCGGAGGCCGACCGCGACGCCCTGCACGTGCGTTTCGCCGATGAGGACGTCTGTATCGGTCCGGCTGCCGCGAGCGAATCCTATCTCGACACTAAGCGGATAATAGCGGCCGCCGAGGTCACCAACGCCGGGGCGATTCATCCCGGTTACGGCTTCCTGGCGGAAAACGCCGATTTCGCCGAAATCTGCGAGTCCTGCGATATCGTTTTTATCGGACCCAAGCCGGACCAGATACGGCAGATGGGCGACAAGGTGGCTGCCAAGGATTTGATGCGCAAAGCCGGCGTGCCGGTTATACCCGGTTCGGACGGGGTGGTGGCCGCTTTCGGCGACGCCCTGGAAGTGGCCGAGAAGGTCGGTTACCCGGTGATTCTCAAAGCCGTCGCCGGCGGCGGCGGCAAGGGGATGCGCATTTGCCGCGACGAGGCCGAGCTGGAACGCAATTTCCACATCGCTTCCACCGAGGCCGCCAACGCCTTCTCCAATCCCGACCTGTATCTGGAAAAAGTGATTGTCAATCCTCACCATATCGAGATACAAATCCTGGGGGACAGCCACGGCAATTATTATCATTTCGGCGAACGCGACTGCTCCATCCAGCGCCGCCACCAGAAACTTATCGAGGAAACCCCCTCGCCCTTTATTAACGAAGAGATTCGGCAGAGAATGGGTCGGGCGGCTATCGAAGGCGCCAAAAGGGTCGATTATCTCGGGGTCGGCACGATCGAGTTTTTGGTCGACGACAACCGCAATTTCTATTTCATGGAAATGAACACCCGAATCCAGGTGGAACACCCGATTACCGAGGAAGCCTATGAGGTGGACCTGGTCAAGGACCAGATCCGGGTAGCGCTCGGAAAAAAGATCGAATACCATCAGGAGAATATCAAACCCCGCTGGGCCTCGATCGAGTGCCGCATCAACGCCGAGGATGTCGAGAACAATTTTCGTCCGACCCCCGGCAAAATAGAGGCGATACACACCCCCGGCGGTCCCGGGGTCAGAATCGACAAGGCCGTTTATGCCGGGTATTTCATCCCGCCGTATTATGACTCCATGATTGCCAAGCTGATTGTCCGCGCCCGCACCCGCAAGGAAGCCATCATCAAAATGAGCCATTACCTGGATGAGTTCGTGGTCGAGGGCATCCCCACGACCATTCCTTTTCATAAGAAAATATTTTCCCATCCCGACTTCATAGCCGGGAATTACAATACATCCTTTTTAGAGGTGACTCTCAAGAAAGCGGAGGAAACGATACCGGCGGAGGAAGAAAGTTCTTCGAAAAGTTTGACTCTCAAGCAAACCTCGGGAGAAACATCAACTGAAAAAAAAGAAGAAAAAGTAACTGTTGAAGACAAGGAATAATGCGGAGGTCTAAAGTGAAGGTACCAGGTGAACTGAGATATACTGAAAAGCATGAATGGGTTAAATTGGAAGGTAATATCGCTACGGTGGGGATTACCGAATTCGCCCAGGGGGAACTGGGGGATATCGTTTTTGTGGAACTGCCCGAAGTCGGTACGGAGGTAGTCCAGCTGGAAACGTTCGGCACCATCGAGGCGGTCAAGGCCGTGTCCGACCTTTTTTCGCCGGTGTCAGGCAGGGTGACGGAAGTCAACACCGCGCTCGAGGACGAGCCGATGCTCATCAACCGCGACCCGTACGGCGAGGGCTGGATGATTAAGGTCGAATGTACCGATGTTTCGCAACTGGAACAATTACTCGACGCTGACGCATATGAAGGTCTTCTGGGAGAATAACCGAAATCCCTGAGCGACCGTATAAAATATAAATAAAACAACTTCAGGTAGAGAGATGCCTTATATACCGAATACCGATGATGACCGTCGGAAAATGTTTGATAAAATCGGGGTGAAAAACTTCGATGAACTGATTGACAATATCCCGGAAAATCTCCGCGTCAAGGGGCAACTGGATATCCCGGCTCTTTCGGAGATGGAACTTTTAGACGAGATAGAGCAGCTCGCCCGGCTCAATCGGACCGGTCAGGTTTGTTTTGCCGGGGGCGGTGTTTATGACCATTTCATCCCGGCTGCGGTCGGCGCCATAACCGGTCGCCCGGAATTCGTCACAGCTTACACGCCCTATCAGGCCGAGGTTTCCCAGGGCACGCTGCAGGTTATTTATGAGTTTCAATCGCATATCTGCCGTCTGACCGGGATGGAGGTTGCCAACGCCTCGATGTACGACGGTGCCACAGCTGCCGCTGAGGCGGTGGTGATGGCCCTCGGGGTTACCAAAAAGAATAAAGTCGTGCTCTCGGAAACGGTTAATCCCCTTTACCGGGAAGTTATAGAGACCTACCTGTCCGGCCGCGAGGTCGAACTGGTGACAGTGCCTTTCAAAGACGGCCTGACCGACTTAAACCGCCTGGAGGATACCGTTGACGAGAACACCGCCTGTATCCTTATCGGGCAGCCGAACTTTTTCGGTTTGCTGGAAGAGCTCGAGCCGGTTGCCGAGACAGCGCACAAGGTGAACGCCCTAATGATAATGGCCGTGGACCCGATCGCCCAGGCCCTTTTGAAAACCCCGGCCGAATACGGGGCTGATGTCGTCGTCGGTGAGGGCCAGCCTTTCGGGATGCCGCCGTCGTTCGGAGGACCGCTTCTGGGTTTCTTCGCCGCACCCAAAAAACTGGCGCGCAGTATGCCCGGCCGCATTGCCGCCCGTACGGTCGATGTGGATGGCAAAACCGGGTTCGTGCTGACGCTGCAAACCCGCGAGCAGCATATCCGCCGGGATAAGGCAACTTCGAACATTTGCACCAATCAAGCCCTGTGCGCTACCACGGCTGCGGTTTATATGAGTTTGCTGGGTAAAACCGGGCTTACCAGAGTAGCCCTGCTGTCGACCGAGAAAGCCCAGCAGGCGGCGGCTCAAATTGGCGGTCTGGACGGTTACGAACTGTATTTCAAAGCGCCCTTTGTGCGGGAGTTTGCCGTTAAAACGCCGCAACCGGCCCGGGAGGTTATCACCGCACTGCTGAAAAAAAATATCCTGCCGGGGGTCAACGCCGGGCGCTGGTTCAAGGGTCTGGATGACTGCCTGATACTGGCTCTCACGGAAAAAAGAACCGGTTCGGAAATAGACCTTCTGGTCAAAGGCTTGAAGGAGCTGGCCGCCCGCGATGTTATGTCCCGTATGTAAAAAAAACTGGGATGAAAATACCACCCAGTGTCCGATTTGCGGTTTAGATTTGACGACCGAAGAAGAAGATAAGGACGAATGGATTATACTGGGCGATATCGATGACCGGGTTTCGGCGGACTTCGCCAAGGAGACTTTGAACACCCATGGGATACCGGCCGTAATTTTCTCCCGGTCGGGTTTTTTCGGCAATATCGGCCTGCCCTTGCACCCGTTTTACAAACCCGGCGGCGGCATTTTCGATATCGCCGTGCAGGGTGAGTTTCGAGAGGAAGCCATCGAAATCCTGGATATTATTCTGGGCGACCACTGGCATCGAAAGGAAAAATAAATGGCCTATTGTCCTAATTGTAAATATGAATACCAGCCCGGAATACAGATTTGTCCCGATTGCGGTGATATGCTGATTGAAGGAGCGCCTGCTGTCGGGGGAGCGGCTTTTCCTCCCGACAACAGCTGGGTGAAAATCTGCGGCGTTTCCGGGGGTGTGAAATCGGAGGTGGCCCTGGGTGCGCTGGAAACTTCCAATATACCGTCCACCCTTATTTCTTCCGCCTTCGGCAGTTTCAACCGCGCCGCGGCGGTCAATACCGGATTGCCCAACGTCCGTAAAGACCTGAATTTTATCCTGGTACCCAGGGAATTCCGGGAGGAAGCGGAAATGATCCTGGAAGCGGTTCTGGGCGAGGATTATATCGAAATTGAAAGCGACCAACAATAACTTTTTAAAAACATGGAGAGTTATGAAGGTAAAAACAATTTTATC
This sequence comes from Candidatus Zixiibacteriota bacterium, assembly GCA_016926795.1. Taxonomy (GTDB): domain Bacteria; phylum Zixibacteria; class MSB-5A5; order GN15; family FEB-12; genus JAFGNW01. The sequence goes on along the minus strand of JAFGNW010000129.1, from coordinate 8,955 downwards.
AGTCTTACTGGCAGCCTTATTCATTGCCGCGGCGGTAATCGCCGAGGAACCGGTGGAAAAGCCATCCGCGCCTCACTTTACCAACATCGATGAAGCCCTGGCGGCGGCGGTGGCCAACGACCGGTCGATTGTCCTGGACTTCTACGCCGCCTGGTGAAAGTATTGCAAGATGCTGGACACGGTCGTGTTCATAGATTCTGCCGTAATCGATTTCTTCACCAATGAAATGGTGCTGGCCAAATTCGACGCCGAGAAAGATACCGCTCTGGCCCGGCAATACAAGGTTAGCGCTTTCCCCACGGTGGTCCTGGCCGACAAAGATGGAAAGGAAATTGACCGCATCGTCGGTTATTCGAAACCGGGTAGTTTTGTCAAGACTCTTCAGGAATACGAGCAGGGAATCGGGACGCTCGATGATTTGCTCAATCGTTCGCAAAACCAGGCTGATTCGCTGCGGAAACTCGGTTTCGAGATTGCCGATAAGTACAAGTATCGCGGCGGCAGGGATGAGGCCATGGGCTGGTTCGAAAAAATTATCGCCCTGGGTGACCCGGTTGATTCCCTGTCGGGAGAAGCCCGGATGGCGATTGCCGATATGTACCGCCGGGATAAGGAATATATGAGAGCCCTGGTCGAGTTCGCCTCCGTTATACAGGATTTCGAGGGCAAACCGTTCGCCATGGACGCCGAAATCTGGTCGGCCATCGTATATCGCATGAAAGGCGACACCGCTACGGCCATCGGCGCTTTTGAGGATTTTATAAAGCATTATCCCGAGTCGGAAGATGTCGATTATGCTCAAAAGCAAATTGAAAAATTGAAAAATCCAACCGTAAAAAAACCCTGATTATTAATATGTTATGTTCTTTTATTGAGTGAGTGACAGCTGTGGAAGAGAAAATACTGATATACGAGAAATCGGTTTCCGGTCGGAAAGGTTACAACCTGCCGGAGACGAAAAAAAACGCGTCGGAGATATTGTCAGCCATCCCCGAAAAATACCGCAGAACAACCGCGGCCGCCCTGCCGGAAATATCTGAAAGCGAGGTGATGCGGCATTTTATCGGCTTGTCGGTTAAGAACCACCATATTGACAAAGGTTTTTACCCGCTGGGTTCCTGCACCATGAAGTACAATCCCAAAGTGAATGATGTCGCCGCTTCGCTGCCCGCTTTTACCCGGCACCATCCGCTGGCGCCGTGTGAAACGGCCAAAGGTAACCTGGAACTGATCTGGCGGACGGCGCAGTATCTCGGCGAGGTGGCCGGGCTGCCCGGCGTGTCCCTGCAGCCGGTGGCCGGCGCCCATGGTGAGTTTACTGGCTTGTTGATTATGCGCGCCTACCATAAGGAAAGGGGTAACCGGCGGCACAAGGTTATCATTCCCGACTCCGCCCACGGCACCAATCCGGCTTCGGTTTCCTCGCTGGGCTGGACGGCCGTTCAGGTCAAATCCAACGAGCAGGGTATCATCGCGCCGGAAACCGTAGCCGCGGTCATGGACGATGAGGTGGCCGGGATGATGATGACCAATCCCAACACCCTGGGCTTGTTCGAGAGCAACGTGGCCGAGGTCGTGAAGGTGGTGCACGACGGGGGCGGTTTGATGTATCTTGACGGTGCTAATCTTAACGCTCACATGGGTATTTTCCGGCCCGGCGAAGTTGGTTTCGATATCATGCATTTTAATCTGCACAAGACGTTCTCCACGCCGCACGGCGGCGGCGGCCCGGGCGCCGGCGGGGTGGCTGTCACCAAAGAGCTGGAAAAATATCTGCCTTTCCCGGTGCTGGAGAAAGGCTCTGACGGCGAGTTGTTTTTCAACTACGACCGCCCGCACTCAATAGGACGGGTGCACGCTTATTACGGTAATTTCCTGAATATTGTTCGCGCCTTCGCTTATTTAGTCGCTCTGGGCGGCAGAGGCCTGCGGCGAGTTTCGGAAAATGCCGTCATCAACGCCAACTATCTCAAGGAATTCCTCAGGGATGATTACGAGCTGCCCTATAAAGCACACTGTATGCACGAGTTCGTTATCTCCGGCAGCCGGCAGAAAAAGCGCGGTGTGAAAACGCTTGATATCTCCAAACGACTGCTGGATTTCGGGGTGCATTCGCCGACCAATTATTTCCCGCTGATTGTCCCCGAAGCGATGATGATTGAACCGACCGAAACGGAAACACGCGAGACCCTGGAGCGGTTTGCCGCCATCATGAAACAGATTGATGCCGAGTCGAAAGAAAATCCGGAAACGGTAACCACGGCCCCGCACAATACCCCGGTCCGGCGGCTGGACGAAATCAAGGCCGCCCGGGAACTCGATGTCGCTTCTCTCGATTGATGTTTTCCGCTTGTAATTTCCGACCGATGCCCTAATTTAGGGCATCGGTTTTTTGTTATGATAAAGGTTGAAGACGTAACATACTATTATCCCGAAACCGCCGAGCCGGCTTTAAGAAATTTGAATCTTGATATCGGTCCGGGTGAATCGGTGTGTTTGATGGGAGCCAACGGTTCCGGCAAATCCACCCTGGCGCGGGTTCTGGCGGGACTTACCCGTCTTACCCGGGGACGGGTGACGGTTGACGGTATCGATGTCGCTGATAAGACGAAACCGCGCCGGGTCGGTATGCTCTTCCAAAATCCCGACAACCAGATGGTAGCTGTGCAGGTCGAAAAGGAAATAGCTTTCGCCCTGGAGAATAAAGCTTGCCCACCGGCAGAAATGGATAAAGTCGTTACCGCCGCCCTGGAAGCATTCGATATCGTGCATCTCAGGGAGCGGTTGACCTCGGAACTCTCCGGCGGGGAAAAACAGCTGGTGGCACTGGCCTCGGTCATGGTACAGAATCCCCCGGTGCTGGTTCTGGACGAACCCGATTCTTATCTCGACGAACCCGGCAAGAAAAAGCTGGAGAAATATCTGGCTCGTCTCAAAACCGACAACCCCGGTCTGGTAGAAATCCGCGTTACCCAGTATCCCCAGACAGCCCGGCGATATCCGCGGCTAATCGTGCTCGACCGGGGTGTGGTTGCCGCCGACAGCGCGCCTTCGGATATCTTCTCTGATAAGGAATTCTGCCTGCGAACGGGTCTTTGTTATGACCGTAATTTTTATCAAGCAGTAAGGGCGGACGTACCGTTACTGAAAAACGAGCATATCGCCGAAAAAAAACCGGACCGCGTGCTGATGAACTGTCTTTCGTTCGGTTACCGGGAAGAGCCGGTAATCGATAATATTGATTTGAGTCTCGACCAGGGAGAAATTGTCGGGGTGATCGGTCCCACCGGGGCGGGGAAGAGTACCCTCGGCATGCTCTGTTGTGGTCTGCTTAAACCGCGTTTGGGGACGGTCGATTTTTATAGTGGTGCGAACCTGTTGTCGCAGAAACCACAACCCGGTTGGGTGTCGGGCGTTTTTCAGCAGCCGGAACGCCAGTTCTTTCTTTCGCGCTGCATCGATGAAATCACTTTCGGGCCGAAAAATTTCGGTTATGAACTGACATCCGATGAAATTAACGGTTTTTTCAAAATGGCGGGTCTCGAGGCGGCTAAGTTTTCCGCCCGCGACCCGTTTTCCCTCTCGGTGGGGGAAAAACGCCGTCTGGCTTTTGCCGTGGTCCTGGCGACTTATGCTTCTTTTATCGTTTTCGATGAACCGACCTCGGCCCTCGACCGGGAGGGGGTAGGGCGTTTTATAGCCATGGCGTACGAGTTGAAAGACCGCGGGGTCGGACTGATGATTATTTCTCACGACGGCGATGTCATCAAAGAACTGACCGAGCGCGTAATTTACCTGCCCGGTGACGGTTCCTTCAGAAATATGTCAACCGCGGAACTTTTTCAAAGTGAATGGCATAGCGACGTAATCTCAAGTCCCGCTTTCAATGGGGAGTAATTTATTACTTTTGTCCTTGACTCCCACGTGAATTTCCCTTATAATCGACACCGATTGCGGCGAAAATCGTAATCGTGAAAATTATAATAGGCCCCGTGGGCTAGAACCTTTTAAGGTGATCCGGTGAGTTCACTAAAGGTTATTGATATGTACAAACATATTTCCGCGTGTAATTACGTTAAAACTCGATCTCAAAAATCCGTCAATATGCAATTAATAATAAATCTATCGGAGGTAATTTTTGCCTGGCAAATCCAAAGTAATAATGAATGAGGAAAAAATCGCCCGGGCGCTGACCCGTATCGCCCATGAAATTCTGGAACACAATTCCGGGGCGGAGTCGCTGGCGATTATCGGTATTTTGACCCGCGGGGCGCACCTGGCCAAACGTATCGCGGCCATCATCAGGAAACTCGAGGGTGTCGACGTGCCGGTGGGGTTTATGGATATCAGCCTTTATCGCGATGATGTCCATTCCAAGCTGGACCAACCGGTTATTCAGCGTACGGAAATCCTTTTCCCCGTCAAAGACCGGGATATCATTTTAATTGACGATGTCCTGTTCACCGGCCGGACGGTGCGGGCGGCTTTGAACCAGATTAATGATTTCGGCCGTCCACGGACAATTCAGCTGGCGGTGCTGGTTGACCGGGGACACCGCGAATTGCCCGTAAAGGCCGATTATGTCGGGGTCAATATCCCTACTGCCAAGGCCGACCAGGTGGTTCTCGAGGTGGTCGAAAAAGAGGGGCAGGACCGCGTTTCTATTGTCGAGGGGGATAACAATTCCGTCCCCGACAATAAAGCCGGCAGAAAAAACGTCAAAAAGAAAGGGGGGAAAAAATGAGTCGCCTTTCATCGCGGCACCTGCTGGGTCTCGAGGGGGTCCCGGCGGAGGATATACAGCTTATCCTCGATACTACCGAGAGTTTCCGGGAGGTTCTGGAACGGCGAATCAAAAAACTGCCGACCCTGCGCGGTATCACCGTCCTCAACCTGTTTTACGAACCCTCGACCCGAACCCGTATTTCATTCGAACTGGCGGAGAAGAGGCTCTCGGCCGACACGGTGAATTTTTCCACCTCGACCTCCTCGGTCAAGAAAGGGGAGTCACTGCGCGACACGGTACAGAATATCGAAGCTATGAAAATCGACATGGCGGTGGTACGGCACGGTTCCACCGGGGCACCTTATTTCCTGACCCAGTGCATGGATTCCAATATAATCAACGCCGGGGACGGCGCCCATGAACATCCCACTCAGGCCCTGCTCGATATGTACACTATCCGCAAAAGATACGGTAAGCTCAACGGCCTGCGGGTGGTGCTGGTTGGCGACGTTATGCACTCGCGGGTGATTCGCTCCAATATTTGGGGTCTTAAAACGATGGGAGCTTCGGTTGCTCTCTGTGGCCCTTCGACCCTTATGCCGTACGAGGTGGAGAAGTTCGGCTGTGATGCTTATACCCATCTTGACGAGGCGCTGGAGGGCGCCGATGTCGTCAATATTATGCGCATCCAGCTGGAACGACAACAGGCCGGCCTGTTCCCCTCGCAGCGGGAATATACCAAGCTGTTCGGCATCAATAAGGAGAGATTGAAACGATTGAATAAAAATTACACGATTATGCATCCCGGACCGATGAACCGCGGGGTGGAAATCTCCAGCGAGGTGGCCGACGGCGACCGGTCAGTGATTCTCGACCAGGTCACCAACGGCCAGGCGGTCCGGATGGCGGTCTTGTACCTGCTCTCCGGGCGGGAGGAGGGAGGTGAATGATGACCGCATATAAATACGACCTGGTAATTAAAAACGGGCAGGTTATCGACCCCGCCCTCGGCTTCGGTAAGAAGGCATTCGTCCTTATTAAGGACGGCCTGATAGTCGGGGTAGAGCAGGAGACAGCCACCCTTAAGAAGAATTTGAAAAATATTCCCGAAGATAAAATAATCGATGCTTCCGATATGCTTGTGGTGCCGGGGCTTATCGATGTCCATGTCCACCTGCGCGAACCGGGCCGCGAATATGCCGAGACCATCGAGTCCGGTTGCCGGGCCGCCGCGGCCGGGGGCTTTACTTCGATTTGCTGTATGCCCAACACGTCGCCGTGCATTGACAACCAGGAGACGGTCAAATTTGTCCAGGACCGGGCGCACAACAGCGACGCCCGGGTGTATGTGTTCGGCGCCATCACCAAGAATATCGAGGGGAAGGAACTGGCCGAAATCGGTGACCTGGTGTCGGTCGGGGTGGTGGCGATTACCGATGACGGGCATTATGTCCAGAATCCCGATATCATGCGGCGGGCGCTGCAGTACTCGAAAATGTTCAATATCCCGGTGGCGCAGCACGCCGAGGATGATTTTCTCTGTGCCGGGGGAATGATGAACGAGTCGTTCCAGTCCACCCGGCTGGGGATTAAACCCCGTCCGGCGGTGGCCGAGGAAATCGCGGTGTTGCGCGATATTGCCCTGGCCCGGGTGACCGGCGCGCGACTGCATTTCCAGCATATCACCACCAAGCGGGCGGTGGACGCTATCCGCCGAGCCAAGCAGGAAGGCATAAGCGTCACCGCCGAGGCTACGCCGCATCATTTTACTCTGACCGATGACGAGATCGGTAAGGAGTTCAACACCAACCTGCGGGTCAATCCGCCGCTTCGCACCGCTGAGGACCGTCAGGCCGTTATTGAGGGGCTTATCGACGGTACGATTGACTGCATCGCCACCGACCATGCGCCGCATTCCGAAGAGGAAAAGGACTGTGAGTTCGACCAGGCGCCGGCGGGTATGATCGGTCTGGAAACCTGCCTGGGACTGGTCAAATCGCAGTTGATTGACAAGGGGTATCTGAACTGGGCCGATGCCGTCCGCAAAATGACCATCAACCCGGCGCGGATTTTCAAATTACCCGGCGGCACACTGGCCAGCGGCCGCCCGGCCGATATCACTGTCATCGACCCCAACCGGAAATGGAAGGTGAAGGCGGAGAATTTCAAATCGAAATCCAAGAACTCGCCATTTATCGGCCGCATGCTTTCCGGCCAGGCAGCAGTCACGGTTCTCGGCGGCCGGGTGGTGTATAAACGCTGAACATTTTAAATGTCGCTATACTCAGGGGCAGGCTTTTTTTTAAAGAGCCTGCCTTTTTTAGTATCACATCTTTTCTATCCCCCGGTATATGTGATTTATTTTTCAGCCTCCCGGTCGTATATAAAAGCAGGCGCTTACTCGGGTGCCCCACCGCTTTAGCGGTGGGCTTGACATCGGATCACCACCTCTAAAGAGGTGGGCCACCCGCGTATATAAAAGCAGGAGGCCGCCGAGGCTGTTTCTTCTGTCATCTCCCGGCTTGACCGGGAATCCAGGCTTGTCCGTCTGAACGGACTCCTCGCCGTGACGTTGTTGGGCGGCAGATGTGGACATCTGCCGGGCACATCGACGACGAGGAAGTGGGAAGTGCTGTCAGGGCTTTGTTCCTGACAGTGACTGTAGGTCGAAACCTTTACGGTTTCGACATTGAAAGTAGATATAAATACTGTGTAGGTCAAAATGTCGGAGACTTTCGACAGGGTAATGACCTGACGGGATGAGTGAAAGGTATGAACAAAGACAACAGGACAGCGGAAGAAAAGATAATCGAAACGGCGGTGGGGCGGGTCACGCCGGTCGCGCCGGGGGCGACCTACCGGGCCGCCGACGATGCCGAAGGACAGCAAACTCCCTTTTTCGCCGAGGCCGTCTGCGCCGGGTTTCCCTCGCCGGCCAACGACTACCTCGAGGGCAAGCTCGACCTCAACGAGTTTTTGGTCAAGCATCCCGCCGCCACCTTTTTCGTGCGGGCCGAGGGGGACTCGATGCTCGGGGCGGGGATTCATTCGGGCGATATCCTGGTGGTCGACCGCGCCCTGCGGGCGGTCGAGAACCGGGTCGTGATCGCGGTGGTGGAGGGAGAGCTGACGGTCAAGCGGCTGAAAAAAATCAAGGGGAAACTCTGCCTGGCGCCGGACAACGACGAGTATGAACCGCTCGAGCCCGACGAAGAGAACGGCTTCGAAATCTGGGGCGTTGTCACCGCCGTCATCCACGCCGTGTAGGGGGGCGGTGTTGCTAGATAATATATATAGAAAACATCAAAAATGTTATTGAGCAAATGTTAATAAATAACGTATCAATATACAAAAGAGTACTTGATTTTTGTCGAAATTATAAATATATTAATAAAAATAAAGTAAGTAAAATCCATCCCCTGGTAGTAAGCCTTTTAATCAATCCTAAAAGTGCCGATCCCGGGGGATTTTTTTGGGGGGGATAAATTTTGTCAAAAAGTAAAATATTATTCGGAAAGCCAATCGCAATTCTGGTAGATGGTGCTTTTTTCTTAAAGCGGTATCGAAAATGTTTTTATGACGGTAAAAATCATGATCCTAAAACGGTTGCTAAAAATATGTACACAATGCTTATGAGGCATGTGGAAGATGAGGAATTATATAGGATTTTATATTATGATTGTCCCCCTTTGAGTAAAAAAGCACATAATCCGATAACAGGTAAAGCTATTGATTTTGCAAAATCTGATGTGGCGTCTTTTAGATATGAATTCTATCGAGAATTAGTGAAATTAAGAAAGGTTGCGCTAAGATTAGGCGAATTAAAAGATAAAGGAAATTGGTTAATAAGGCCGTTAATAACCAAAGAGTTATTAAAAAATAAAATTCAAATAAAAGATTTGACCGAATTTGATGTTTTTTTTGATATCAATCAAAAAGGAGTTGATATAAGGATAGGTTTGGATATTGCGTCTCTATCATATAAGAGACTTGTCAGTAGAATTATTCTTGTCTCCGGTGATAGTGATTTTGTCCCTGCCGCTAAATTAGCACGTAGAGAAGGAATCGATGTGATTTTAGACCCTATGTGGCAGAAAGTTGATGATAAGTTATTCGAACATATCGACGGTTTAAAATCTACCTGTGAAAGACCTAAATAGGTTTCACATATCTCTTATAGAAGATTGGATGTCAACAGGAAGAAAAAGACATGAAAAAAATAGTCACTG
>JAFGNW010000002.1 GCA_016926795.1 Candidatus Zixiibacteriota bacterium | reverse complement strand
TACCCCGGGATAGACCGTATCCGGGACCAGGGAATTATCGACCACATCAAAAGTCGCCAGTTCGTAAACGATAACCGGAATATGCAGGCTGGAAAACGAGGTGAGCAGGCTGTCCGAGACCAGGTATTCACTGGTAAGTTCCAGAATCATCGTGTCCTCGCCGGGTGACAGGTTGGGTGTCTCCAGCTTGATAGGCAGGGTATCGATAATCCCGTTCGCCTGCGGCTCATAGAAAATATGCTTTATTGAGCCACCCCCAGATTTGAAATAAGCTTTTACCGTCGGTTCACTGTTGGCGACTTTGCTCCCCTTGTTCTGAACCGTGGCGTGAATTGTAGTCGGCAGGCCGGAATATATCTGGCTGATTTCGTTGCCTTTGAAGTCGAAAGCTTTCAGGATATCATAACCGTTGAAAGAGACAATTACGTTCGAAGAGGAAATGACACCGTCGGTGGCGTAAATCTCGACATTGCCAGTCGGTCCCCGGTAAATTACTCTGGCAGCCAGAATGCTTATTACTCCCCCGCTTAACAGGGCCGGATCATCCAGCACAGCGGGGCTCAGCGAACCGGTATCGGAAACAAGAGTTATGGGATAAGCGGCCAGGTCATAATCGGTGAGCTGGTTATCGTTGCTGTCCAGCAATATAATTCTGGCTTCCGTCATCAAAGGCTGGCCGACCACCTGAGTCGAGGAAATAATCAAAACTATCTGGGCTAGATCATCAGCCGCCGGGGAAAATTCAGAATCTGGAGCAGCTGATATCTCCGAAAAGACACCAGTGACAAGAATGAAAATTGCAGTGCAGAGGAATAAAACGAGATACTTGCTCACACGATCTAAAAACATATTTATAAATTGATTTTTTTATATTTTATAAAGAAGCAAAGTCTATGCCCTCTATCTCAATGTCGCATAAATAAATAGGGGAAATAATTTCCCCATTAGAACAAGCCTGGTAGAAGCATTAAGTAATGCTATTTGAACAACTTATAAGTCCTGTAATAAACCAAGAAAAATTAATTGTCATTTTTTTAAATCCTATAATGAAGGTTATTCATAAACAATTGAAAAAGTATGTAATAATTTGCAGATTATCAGAAACTGTTTATAATCAACACCAATAGAGTCGATATTATTTATTCTGGTTTTCGGCGGCCGAAACAGTGTTGTACATAAGCATAGCAATTGTCATCAATCCCACCCCACCCGGTACCGGAGTGATATAAGAAGCTTTATCAAAACAGGCGTCAAAATCGACATCACCTACCAGGCGATACCCTTTTTCTAAATTGGTATCTTCCACCCGGTTGACACCGACATCGATAACCACCGCCCCCTCCTTGATCATATCAGCGGTGATAAATTTCGGCCGGCCGATAGCAGCGATTAATATATCCGCCCGGCGAACAACTTCGGCCAGGTTCCGGGTACGCGAATGAGCCACGGTAACCGTAGCGTTAGCCATTTTCTGTTTTTGCATCAACAGCGCCGCCATCGGTTTCCCGACGATATTAGAACGTCCCACTATGACCACTTCCCTGCCGGACGGGTCAATTTGATAATATTCCATCAACTTGATAATACCGTGCGGTGTGCAGGGCAACAGGCCGGGAGTACCGATTAGCATCATCCCGACATTGACCGGGTGAAAACCGTCCACATCCTTTTCCGGTTTTATCGCCAGCGTGACGGCCAGTTCATCGAGCGGTGCGGGCAGGGGCGACTGAACCAGAAAACCGCTTATTTTAGGGTCGTTATTGAGCCGGTCAACGATAGCCATGAGTTCGAGCTGGGGAATACCGGCCGGCTTTTTTACGACCTCGGAATAGAGACCGAGTTTCTCGCAGGCTTTGGCCTTACTCCGGACATAAGTAGCCGAGGCCGGGTCGTCACCGACCAGAACCGTAGCCAGACCCGGAGTAATCCCGCGTTTTTTGAGAGCTTCAATTCGACCCCTCAATTGATTCTTTATATTGTTCGCAACTTCCTTGCCATCAATGAGTTGTGCGCACATATTAAAGTACCCCTTAATAGTCGTCCGGTTTTTGTTTGGTCTGGTAATCATCGATGTCAAAATCAATCATGATACGTTCCAGGCTCTCCGCCCGGCCACATTCGGTATCGACTTTTAACACCACGCCGGATAGTTTTATGTCTTGGGATGCGGTGGTGAACCGCTTCGGCATACCGGTCAGAAAGCGTCCCAGCGAGGGTCCGATTTCCATGCCGATAATAGACTCGTGCGGCCCGGTCATTCCGGCATCGGTCAGGTAAGCCGTGCCGCGGGTGCTGATTTTTTCATCGGCCGTTTGCACATGAGTGTGTGTACCGATGATCGCCGACACCTGGCCGTCGAGATAATAGAACATGGCCTGCTTTTCCGAGGTCGCCTCGGCGTGAAAATCCACAAACACGACCTTCACCTCTTCGCTTATCTGCCGCAGGATCCAGGATGCGGTGCGAAACGGGCAGTCGATATCGTTCATATAAGTCCGGCCCATCAGATTTATCACTGCGATTTTAACTTCGCCGACGGTATCCACATAGAAACCGTGGCCGGGGACATCACTGGGGTAATTGGCCGGCCTTAGGAGTTTCGATTCCTGCTTCATGTATTCCAGGATATCGATCCGGTCCCAGATATGGTTGCCGGAGGTCTGAATGTTGACGCCATAGGTAAAAATCTTGCGCGACATCTCCGGGGTAATACCGAATCCCCCGGCGGCGTTTTCCACATTGGCGATGACATAATTGACCCCATATTTTTCACAGAGGGGTTTAATCATGTGGGCGGCCGCCTGACGACCCGTTTTGCCGCAGATGTCAGAGATAAAGAGAATGGTAATAAGAGACATTAGCCTGCTTTCTAAGACGGAGCGATAAACCGGGACCGGCAATTTCCGTCAATATAACCGGCCGGTAACAATAAAGTAGAGTTTAACCGGACTCCTTTCAGGAATCAATCAGAATTTTAAAAAAATCCTTTTACCTATTTAGCGAACTCGGTGGAGCGGGTTTCCCTTATCACGGTCACTTTAATCTGACCGGGGTATTGCATCTCTCCCTCGATTTTACTGGCGATATCACCGGCCAGCACGGAGGCGGCCAGGTCATCGATCAGCGAATGTTCGACAATAACGCGAATCTCCCGTCCGGCCTGGATGGCATAAGCCTTGGCGACGCCCTTGAAACTGTCGGCCAGTTCCTCCAGTTGCTGCAGGCGTTTGATGTAGGCTTCGAGCGGTTCGCGGCGGGCACCGGGGCGGGCGCCGGATATGGCATCGGCTGTCTGAACCAGAATCGGATACGGGCTCAACATGGGCACATCGCCGTGATGCGACAGGATGGAATTAATCACCGTCTCATCCTCTTTGAACCGGCTGATAAAATCGGCGCCTATCTCGGTGTGGGTACCCTCGGTTTCCCGGTCAATCGCTTTCCCGACATCGTGCAGCAAACCGCAGCGTTTGGCCAGTACGGCATCGAGCTCCAGCTCGGCCGCCATCAGACCGCATAGCATGGCCACCTCCTTGGAATGGGCCAGGACGTTTTGACCGTACGAAGTCCGGTAATTAAGTTTACCCAGCAGTTTGATTATTTCCGGATGAAGATTGTGAATGCCCAGTTCAAAACAGGCCTGCTCGCCAACCTCACGGATAATGACATCCATTTCTTTCTGGGACTTATCCACCACTTCCTCGATACGGGTAGGGTGAATCCGGCCATCGGAAATGAGTTTTTCCAGGGCCATGCGGGCTATTTCGCGCCGCACCGGGTCATAACCGGACAGAATAACCGCCTCCGGGGTATCATCGACGATAACATCGATGCCGGTCGAGGTTTCAAAAGCCCGGATATTGCGCCCCTCGCGACCGATAATCCGGCCCTTCATTTCATCGTTGGGCAGATTTACCACCGAAACCGTGGTTTCCACCGTGTGGTCGGCAGCGCAACGGTAAATCGAAGACAGGATTATCTCGCGGGCTTCCTTCTCGGCATCCTGTTCAGCTTTTTCTCTGATCTCTTTGATAAAAGCGGCAGCCTCCATCTTGGCGTCGGCAACCATGTTGTCCATCAGTTGCTTTTTGGCCTCTTCCGGAGTCATCTGGGCGATTTTTTGTAGTTTTTCGTTCTGGGTTCTGATAATCTCGGCAATTTCGCGTTCACGAATTTCAATCCCTTTTTCCCGTCCGTGAAGCGATTTCTCGCGGTTGTTGTACTCTTTTTCCTGGGACTCGAGCAGTTCGAATTTTTTCAGAAGTGAGGCATTTTTTTCGTTCAGGTTTTTTTCGATATTTTCCAGCTCGCGACGCCTGGTTTCCATCTCCTTGTCGAAACTGCTTTTGACCTTCAGCCATTCTTCCCGGGCTTCCAGAATCGCTTCTTTCTTTTTTATCTCCGCTTCCTTCTGGCCTTCGTTGATAATCCGTTTGGCTTCCTGCTGGGCATTGTTGAGACTTTTCTCGCCCAGTCGACGGGACATAATCCAGGCAGCCAGAAAGGAGATAATTCCTACAATAATCGCCACCGCAATTAAAGTGATGACGTTTACCATCTAGTCCTCCAATCCGATGCTATCGGACAGTTTTGAATGTCATTGTTAAGGAAAGAAAAATACAGGCAGCCAACCGACCGGTCAGCTGTTATTCAGAAGGGTTTTCAAGCAATGCTTTATCCAGACGCGAAAGCAAGTTGTCCAGCAAGCCACCTTGCTGCTTCTCAATCACTTCCAGAGCATCGGATTTTTCTTTCAACTCGGAAGCGATCGACATAGCCGTTAAAATAGCCAGCTTGTCCCTCGCCTTGGAGCGGCTCATGCCGGCTACTTCCTTCATCCTCGCATCAACATATTCGGCCACCCGGTAGATGTAATCGGGGTCGTTATCTCCGATTATGGGGTATTCCTCGCCAAATATATTAACTACAACTTTATTCTCGTTAATCAAGTCAGGCATAAAAGATTAATTTATTCTAACTTTCTGTATTTTCCAATCCTATCTTTTTAGGTAGCAATAAGCTAACTAAAACATTCGGTTTATGTCAATAAAAAAATTACAGTTCTATTTGCTCAAGCTCCTCAACCCGGTTCAGGACCAAAGTCAGCTTCTCCTTTACCCGGTTGGACTGGTCAGCATGAACCAGTTTATACTCTTCAAAACTGTCCCTGACCTGATTAAGTTCCGCCAAAAGCCGGTTGTTTTCTTCTTTCAAAATCCTGTTTTCGGCTTTCAGTTTATCCAGAAGCTCCAGAACTTGATCGACTTTTTGTTCGAGCAGATTAAATTTATCCCCCATAATTACTTTTCCCTTATCTCAGCCTTAAACATTTTCTTCAAGTTAGACATTATATCACTTTGTAATTTATCGACTTCCTCGCTGGCAAGACTCTTTTCAGATGAACGGTAAGTAATTGCGATTCCGATTGATTTTTTACCCTTCTGAATTTGCTTACCGGAGTAAAGGTCAAAAACCGTCACCGACTCAGCCAGCTTACCCGCTGTCTTTTCGATAACGTCGATAATGTCCTTGACCTTGACATCGTCATCGACCACCAGGGCCAAATCACGCGGGGCCGCGGGGTAAACGGGCAGCGATTTAAAGGTGACTGAATTTCGACTAATCCTAATTAAAGGATTAATCCTCAATTCCGCAACATATACCTTTTGTTTTATGTCAAATTTTTTGGCAATTTTATCTGATACTTCACCGATCAGACCGATTTCTGTCTCGCCCGTCATGATTTTGAACGAAATCACCTCATCCAGAAACGGGACTTCGGCTTTTTCGAAACTGATCACCGGCCAGTTAAAATGAACGGCCAGGTTTTCGATGGCCTGTTTCAAATCGTAGAAATCCTGGCTCCGGGGTTTGTCCCGCCAGTTACCGGAGGTTTCCCCCGATACCGCCAGCGAGAGCCGGTCCTCCTCGAGCCAGTTCCCTTCCTTATCCGGCGGGAAATAAACCCGACCGATTTCAAACAGCCGCAAATCGACCAGACGGTGCGAGATGTTGTGATTTACCACCGTCAGGGCAGTATCGATAAGGGAGTTACGCATCACATCCAGGTCTTCTGAAACCGGGTTAACAATTTTCAGAAGCGGTAAATCGGGATTGAGGACTTTGGCCAGCCGACTGTCGGCCAGACCGTGACCCAGTATTTCATCGAAACCGGAGGCAGTCATCAACCGCCGCAGGCCATCCTCAAAACCGTCCACGAAATGAACCGGGGTATATAACGGTCCGATATTGGTCACGGCGTCGGGAATGGCGGCATAACCTTCGATACGGGCAATCTCCTCGACCAGATCCACCTCACGGTCGATATCCGGACGGAAAGTAGGCACGGTGATTTCCATCGGGTCGGAGCCGGTAACTCCGAAATCCAGTCCGACAAAAATCTCCTTCATCCGGTCCGGGGTGTATTCGGTACCCAGAAGGGCGTTACAGCGCCGGGGACGGAAAGTGATTTTTTTCGATTCAATCCGGTTGGGATAGCAATCCTCGATACCGGCCAGCACCTCACCGCCGCAAATTTCCTGCATAAGGTAGGCTGCCCGGTTGGCCGCGAAGGGTATATTGTTGGGGTCGGCTCCTTTTTCGAACCGGGTCGAGGACTCGGTCACCAGCCCGAGTTGTTTGCGGCTCTTGCGGATGACCTTCGGGTCGAAATAGGCGGCTTCCAGTAAAATAGTATTCGTACCTTCCTCGACCTCCGAATTCAAACCGCCCATAACGCCGGCCGCAGCCACACCATCGGTCCCGTTGGTGATAAGCAGGACCTCGGGGGTCAGTTCGTGTTTTTCGCCGTCAAGGGTCGTAAATTTTTCTTTATCGCGCGCTCGTCGCACCAGCACCCGGTCGGAACCGAACAATTTGAGGTCAAACGCGTGCAGCGGATTGCCGGTTTCCAGCATAACCAGGTTGGTAATATCCACCACGTTGTTAATCGGTCGCAGTCCGGCTGTAATCAGTTTTTTCTGAAGCCACCAGGGGGATTCGGCGATTTTGATATTCTTGATAATCCGGGCGGTGTATCGCGGACACCCGACCGGGTCATCAATTTCAATCTTTATATAATCCGAGGCCTTCTCGGATGATTCTTTGATATCATAAGTCGGCCGGCGCAGTTTGACTTTCCCCAATGCCTGCAGGTCGCGGGCGATGCCGATAGCTGAGGTGGAATCGGGCCGGTTGGGAGTCAACTCGAAATTCATGATATAGTCGTCGAGGTCGAGCAGTTCGATAACCGGCGTCCCGAGTTCGGCCGCCGCATCCAGAACCATAATACCGGAATGGTCATCGGAGATACCCAGTTCGCGTTCGGAGCAAATCATGCCGATTGATTCCACTCCGCGGATTTTGACTTTTTTGATGACCATGTTCCCGGCCAGGCGGGCGCCCAGAAGAGCCACCGGGACTTTCTGGCCTACCGCCACATTGGGCGCGCCACACACCAGTTTACAGGTTTCCGAGCCGGTATTGACCGTGGCCAGTTTGATTTTATCCGCCCCCTCGATTTTATCAAGTGCGGTCACCTCACCTACCACCACCTTATTCAGGTAGCGGGAAGTAGCGACGATATCCTCGCAGGCGGTACCCGAAAGGGTCAACCGTTCGGCTAGTTTTTCGACCGGCCAGTCAAGACCGGTTAACTCTATGAGCCAATTATAAGAAATTTTCATGATTAAGCGAACTGCCTGAGAAAACGCAAATTATTATTAAAAAACAGTCTGATATCGTTAATTTCATACTTGAGCATAGCGACCCTTTCCACCCCCATACCGAAGGCGTAGCCGGTATATTTTTCACTGTCATACCCGCAATTTTCCAGGACGTTGGGATGAATCATGCCGCAACCCAGGATTTCCAGCCAGCCGGAATACTTGCACAACTGACAGCCCTTTCCCCGGCAAAGGAAACAGGAGATGTCGACCTCGGCCGAAGGTTCCGTGAAAGGAAAGAACGAGGGCCTGAATTTAAGTTTCAGTTCATCACCGAAAAAAGCCCGGCAAAAAGCAACCAGGGCACCTTTGAGGTCGCCCATGGTGACACCCTCGTCGACCAGGAAACCGTCCACCTGGTGAAAAGAGACGTGAGCACGGGTGGATATTTCTTCGTTGCGAAAGGTTTTCCCCGGAGTGATGATTTTAACCGGCGGCTGGCGCTTCTCCAGTTCCCGCGGCTGGACCGGGGTGGTATGGGTGCGCAGCAGGCGGTCGCCCTCGACGAAGAAAGTATCCTGCATGTCCCGGGCGGGATGATCCGGCGGGAAATTGAGCGCCTCGAAATTATAATAATCGGTTTCGACATGGGGACCGCGGGCAATCTCGAAACCCATCCCGTAAAAAGTATGGCAGATTTCCCCCATCACCCGGTTGATAATATGTACCACGCCAGGCCGGTACCCGGTTCCGGGCAGAGTGGGGTCGAAAAAGGTTTTATCTTTTTTGACGGTGAATTTTTCAGTGGCCCGCTGAAAGCATTCTTCCAGCGTTCGACGAATCTGATTGGCCCGGGCACCGGCGGCTTTACGTTCCTCGACGGGCAGCTTACCCAGAGTTTTCAAAATAGCCGTAAGGCAACCTTTGCGCCCCAGGAATTTTATCTGGAGTTCATTCAGGGACTCAAGCGAGTCCGCCCCCTCTATCTCCCTGAGAGCCTCTTTTTCTAATTGAGCGACATCATCAAGCAGCGACATCTTTCAATCACTGCTTATTGCCTGCCGGTAGCCATCTTGGCCAGGCTGGTGAACGTTGTCATATCACGAGCCGCGATATCCGCCAGGGCTTTGCGGTCAAGGTTAACGCCCGATTTCTTCAACCCATTAATCAGAGTTGAATAATTGGTATCGCACATTTTGGCCGCCGCCGAGATACGGGCAATCCATAAAGTGCGGAATTCCCTTTTTTTGTTCCGGCGGTCGCGGTAAGCGTATTTCAAGCCCTTGTGGACGGTTTCCAGAGCGGTACGGTATAAACGGCTCCGGGCTCCGAAATTGCCCCGGGCTCTTTTCAAAACTTTTTTATGGCGCCGGTTGGCCTGTACATTATTTTTAGCGCGTGGCATTTGTCGTTCTCCTGTCTAAATCACGCATTGGGTAACATTCTGTGGACACTGTTTATGTCAGCCTCAGAAACCAGGGTGGCTTTACGCAACTGACGTCTCCTTTTGGGCGTCATCTTGGTAAACTTGTGGGTCCTGAAAGCCTTTTCGCGTTTGATGTGACCGCTGCCGGTCTTTTTAAATCGTTTCGCGGCTCCGCTTTTGGTTTTCATTTTCGGCATTTTACAAATCCCATCTATATATTTCTGTCAACTTGTTCTTCCTGTTCGGATATTTCATCGTCATCGAGCATCTGACCTTTTTCCGGTCGGTCAGACTTTTTCTTTTTGGCGCCCTTCTCGGCCTGAACCTTCTTCAAAACCTCCGGTTTGGGGCTAAGTATCATGCTCAGATTACGGCCTTCAAGCTTCGGTTCGACATCGATCAGGGCGATATCGTCCATGTCCACTTTGACGCGGTCGAGAATTTTCTGACCGTATTCGGTATGGGCCATCTCCCGACCCCGGAAAATCACAAACACCTTAACCTTGTTGCCCGACTCGATAAAAGCCCGGACATGCTTGGTCTTGAACTGGTAATCGTGTTCTTCAATTTTCGGCCGGAAGCGCATCTCCTTCATTTGGAAAGTATGCTGTTTCTTCTTGGCCAGCTTATCTTTTTTGGAAAGCTCGTATTTAAACTTTCCAAAATCCATTATCCGGCAAACCGGCGGACGACTATTCGGGGACACCTCGACCAGATCCAGTCCGTATTCGGCAGCCCGATTCATGGCTTCACTCGTAGGGATAATTCCCAACTGGTCACCATTCGGGCCAATCAGCCGGACCGGTGAAACTCTGATACGGTCGTTAATCCGTACGTCTTTGGTGGCTATAAATTCCTCCTAAGATTCCTTTTTATTTTCCAAACCTTTACTTTCTATCTCCTTGAGCAATTGCTCAATGCTTTCGTCAACCGTCACAGCGCCCAAATCGCCTCGGCCGTGCTTGCGCAACGAAACTTGCCCGGCCTCAGCTTCCTTGGCCCCGACAATAAACATATACGGGACTTTCATCAATTCGGCGTCACGAATTTTGGCGCCGATTTTTTCGGAGCGTTCATCCGCCTGCGCCCGGATATTCCGGGCCTTGAGCCGGTCCGTCACCTGCCGGGCATAGTCGTTAAAACTATCGGTAATCGGCAGAACCTTGACCTGCAATGGGGCCAGCCAGAGCGGAAAATCACCGGCGTAATACTCGATGAGCACACCGAAAAACCGCTCGATCGCCCCCAGCAGGGCGCGGTGTATCATATAGGGACGCTTCTGCTGACCATCTTTATCAATATAATGCAGGTCGAATCTTTCCGGTAATGAGAAATCAAATTGAATTGTCGAACACTGCCAGTTGCGCCCGAGGGCGTCCGTAATATTTATGTCTATTTTGGGACCGTAAAAAGCTCCGGCACCCTCGTCAACATCGTATTTTAATCCGCTTTTGTCAAGTGCCCGTCGTAAACCTTCTTGAGCCTTAATCCAATCAGCCGGGTCACCGATAGCGTCTTCCGGCCGGGTGGACAGGAATATTTTGTAATCCGTAAAGCCGAATGAGCGAAGGATATGCGAGCAGAAATCCAGAAGCCAGACCAGTTCGTCTTCCATCTGTTCAGGAGTGACAAAATGATGGGCGTCGTCCTGGGTAAAGCCTCTCACCCGCATCAGGCCGTGTAACACCCCGGGACGTTCATAACGGTAAACCGTGCCGAGTTCCGCCCATCGTAAAGGCAGGTCACGATAAGACCAGATGCGCGATTTATACATCGTTATATGGAACGGACAGTTCATCGGTTTTAACTGAAACTTCCGCTCGTCTACCTCGATGGGCTGGTACATATCGTCTTTGTAAAAATCAGTATGACCGCTCCGCTTCCACAAATCTAGGTTGGCGATATGGGGCGAATAAACCAGCTCATAACCGTATTTGAGGTGTTCCTCACGCCAGAAAT
>JAFGNW010000128.1 GCA_016926795.1 Candidatus Zixiibacteriota bacterium | reverse complement strand
CCTCGTTCGGTTATCGCAACCTGGTAGTGGATTTTCGTTCCCTGTTGATAATGAAAGAAACCGGCTACCGGGTGGTTTTCGACGCCACCCATTCACTGCAACTTCCCGGCGGCGGCGGGGCGGTCTCGACCGGCCAGCCGGAGTATGTCATCCCGATGTCAAAAGCGGCGGCGGCGGTAGGAATCGACGGTCTGTTCGTGGAAACCCACCCGGAACCGTCGCAGGCCAAATCGGACGCCGGGGCGATGCTGCCGCTCGATAAAATGGATGAATTGCTCGAAGTCGTGTTGAGAATAAGGAACGCCTGATGACGAAACTTACCCGCGACCAGTATATCGAAAAATGGAAAAGCGTCAAACTGCTGGCGCTCGATGTTGACGGGGTTCTGACCGACGACAGCATTTATTTCGGGCCGGACGGTTTCGAGCTCAAACGGTTCAACATCTCCGATGGTTTCCTGATTGTCCTGGCGATGCGTTCCGGGCTGGAACTGGCTATCGTGTCCGGGAGATATTCGTCCTCGACCGAGACCCGCATGAAAGACCTGGGTGTCAAACACGTCATGCAGGGGATGAAGGACAAGACCAAAATGCTGGAACCGCTGCTTGAGAAATTGAAGATGGATTTCAGTGAGGTCGCCTTTATCGGTAACGACCTGCTGGATATTAAGCTGGCCGGGCGGGTCGGTTTGCCGATTGCCGTCAGCGACGCCAATGAAAAATTGAAAGAAGTTGTTCTTCACGTAACCGAACATAAGGGCGGCAACGGGGCGGTCAGAGAAATACTGGAAGATTATTTCGAAGCAAAGGGGCTTGACCCGGCGAGTTTTATAACAGGATGAGCTTGAAAGAATACGCAAAAGAGGTAATCCGGCACGAATCGGAGGCGCTGGCAGCCATGGCGGAACGGCTTGACGACCGTTTTGACGAGGCGGTGGCTTTAATATTGAACTGTCGGGGACGGGTGATTGTCTCCGGGATGGGCAAGTCCGGTCTGGTGGGCAAGAAAATTGTGGCGACTTTCAATTCAACCGGAATCTCTTCGTTTTTTCTGCACCCGGCCGAAGCCCTGCACGGCGACTTGGGTCTGATGCGACCGGAAGATATTCTCATGTTCATCTCGAAATCGGGCCAGCTGGAGGAGCTGGACGCTATCGTGGCGGCGGCTCGAAGGCTGGAGGTGAAAATTATCGGGCTGTGCGGGACGATGGAATCACCGCTGTGCCAGAGGGCTGATATCGCCCTCGACTGTTCGGTCATATCCGAAGCCTGCCCCAACAACCTGGTGCCGACCTCGTCATCGACAGCCGCCCTGGTGATGGGGGACGCCCTGGCGGTGGCTCTTTTGAAAGCCCGCAATTTCACCTCGGCGGATTTCGCCGGACTTCACCCGGCTGGTTTTCTCGGCCGCCGACTTTTGAAAAAAGTCTCGGAACTGCATCATACCGGTAACGATATACCCCTGGTGACGCCCGAAACCACTATCTCGGAGATGATTCTGGAGATGACCGGCAAGCGGCTGGGCTGTGTATTTATGAAAGACGCCGAGGGCCGACCGGTGGGGATTTTCACCGACGGCGACCTGCGGCGACTGATGGAGAAAAATAGGGACCCGTTTAAGTTGACAGCTTCCGAGGTCATGATTAAGAATTTCAAAAGCGTCTCCGAAAATGCTGTGCTCGATACCGCCCTGGCCATGATGGAAAAATATTCCATAACCCAGCTGCCGACGGTTGATAGGGACAATCGGCTGGTCGGGGTTATTCATTTGCACGATATTCTCAAGTCGAAACTTGTCTGATAATGTCTTCTTTGAAGAAATTCAAACGGGCTGCGGTTTATAACCTGACCCGCCTGCTGCTCTTTTTTTTCAATATAATTCCGCGCCGAACGGCAGTGTTTATCGGGGGCTGGCTGGGTTTGGCCGCCTGGATGCTATATTCCAGGGACCGCTTCCGTATTTTGCGCCATCTCAGTCTGGTCTATAAGGACCGGCTCAGCCTTAAGGAAAAAAATATCATCAGTCGTAATTTTTTCATTAACAGCGGCAAGAACCTGGCCGATGTTATCCGCTTCAGGAAACATTATCGAACTGAGATTAAACCGCTTGTAACGGTTGAGGGACTGGAGTATTTCGACCGAGCCTATAAGGCTGGTCGGGGGCTGTTCGGAATCACGGGCCATATCGGGAATTTTGAACTGCTGGCAGTTCATCTGGCCGACCTGGGGTACAAAATTGCCGTAATCGGTCGGGAGATGTATGACAATCGGCTTGATAAGTTACTGGTAGACAACAGGGAAGCTATGGGTTTGACCAATATTCCCACCACCGATTCACCGCGAAAACTGCTCTCCTGGCTCAAGGACGGCGGCGCAGTCGGGGTTTTGATCGATACCGATTCGTTTCGGGTACGGGGGATGTTTATCCCGACGTTCGGGCGACTGTCCAACACACCGGTCGGGCAGACGATAATCGGCCTTAAAACCGGGGCGGCTTTTTTGCCGATGTTCTGTCTTCGAACAGTTGATAATCGTTATAAGATTATTATAAAACCACCGATTGATTGTATTCCGAGGGATACTTCCGAGGAGCAGGTTTATTTAGTTACTCTTAAGTGTACCAAAGCCTTAGAAGAAATAATCAACCTTTTTCCGGACCAGTGGATCTGGCTGCACAACCGCTGGCGAACCCGCCCTTGAATTTCCCTTGACATTTTCAGCTTTTTTATAATCTTATTAACCTTACTTACCGATTTGTGTATAAGGATTAGTTATGAAACTGTTTGTTAAATTTGTATGGTTATTTATGTCTCTGGCGCTGGTAGGACTGTTTGGCTGTAGTTCCGAGAAGACTTCCAAGAGCAATCAACTGGAATCAATTGACAGCGCGGCGCGACCCGATTCCGAAGTCCGGCATGCCCGGATTTACCTGTATGACAAGGGTCGGGTGACTACCGAGATATATTCCGAGGAAATCCACAAGTTCGAGGAGCTGGACTCAACTATGGGCTACCAGCTCGACATAGATTTTTTCGATACCACCGGGCAGGTGATGTCCCAGGTGGTCGGCGATTCCGGTGTTATTCGTGAGAACAGCGGCCAGCTTTCGATTTACGGCAATGTCGTGGTTATCACCGAAGACAACACCAAACTGGAAACCGATTACCTGTTCTGGAACACTACCACCGATAAGGTTTACACCGATGCTTTCGTGAGGATAACTACCGAGGACGGGGTGCTGACCGGCTGGGGGTTGGAAGGCGACCAGAAGCTGTCCAGCTACCAGATTTTATCAAAGGTATCCGGTTCCGCCCGGGATGTCGATAAATTTATAGACGAAGAAGAAAAATAAATTTCCCCGCCGGGCTCTTCGGAGCCCGGTTTTTTTTGCCTGTCCGGTCAGAATATCAATAAAATTAAAGGAAAAATATGTTTCGGGAGAGACAATTAAAAAAAACGTTAATTATGCCGAAATTCATTATATACGGTATTTATCGGGAGGGAATTTCATGAAAAAAATCGAATCGACAATTTACGGATTCAAAATTACCGCGTCCGGAATAACGGAACCAGAGGAGATGGAACAGCTCAAATTTGAAATCATTCACACCCTGGCGGAGCACAACCGTCCTTTCTCGCTCATAATCGATATCAGGGACCTGGTGCCGCTGAGTCCTGAATTAGTCGAAATTGTCAAAGAAATCCAGATATCCTGCAGAAAAATGAGCCTGGAAAGGGCGGCTATAGTCGTCAAATCACCGGTGCTTATACAACAGGCGGCTCAAATCGGTTTTGAAAGTATAACCTCGAAGTACGACCGTATTATTGACGCTTCGAAAAACAGTGACTGGGAAGAAGTTGCTTTTGCCTGGGCGGCTAACGCGGTCGAGCCGGTCAATTCGACGGTCGAGGAACAAACGCGGGTTTGATTTATATTTTACTGAAATCACCCCGGGAACTTTAAAATCGTCATATTAAACCGGTCGGAGATTTTTTTCTTGTCTATTATATCTCCGAGTCTGTATCTCCATCCTTTTAT
>JAFGNW010000127.1 GCA_016926795.1 Candidatus Zixiibacteriota bacterium | reverse complement strand
CAAAAGGGCGGCGTCGGCGCCCAGTGAAAATCCAACCACCGCGACCGGGGGATATATACGTTCCCGCAGCACCAGATAGGGAATTATTTCCTCAAGGTCGTTGGCTTCATAGAAGCCCTCGCCGTGGTATTTCCCCGAGGACAACCCGGAAGCCCGCTGGTCGTAAGCCACTACGGCATAACCGGAATCGGTGAAACTCCGGGCCAGGGAAAGAAGCGAATTACGGTCTTTTCGCTGGTCGTTCAAGAGAAAAACCGTTCCCCGGGGTGTTTCCAAAGCGCTGTCGGCAGGCTTAATATACAAACAGGCCAAGGTGGTATTTATGTCAATATCCAGGCTGAAGGTATCCGTCGCCAGGCCCGCCTCAACAAAGACAGCCGGGTCGTTGACCGGCAGGGAGTCGGTCTTGTATTCGCCGATATCTACCCGACCCATCGTGTTTTTGGTGCGGTTCAAAGGATAGATGACATAAGCGGTGAGAACAACACCGACAATTACAAAAAACAAGACTATATTTATAATTTCTCTTACCTGACGGGATATTTTTGCCATAGCTTTATGCCCTTAAGAAAAAGTTCGCAAATTAAATTGATATAAAAGAAAATAAGGGTTGCAAGTCAATATTTAAAAAAATCGAGATTCGCTCTTATTAAAGTTAGAATCGGTTTTATTATTATCGATAAGTTACTGATTAAGCAGAATATTATCAAATTTGAGAGTCGATGCTCCCCGGAGCATGTTTTATAACTTGTTTTAATATAGCATCTTATGGAAGACATGGCCGGGTCGAGGGGTGCTCCCAGTGCTCCGGATGATTTCAAAACTTCGGGATAGTACCTTTCTCTTTTGCCCTAGAAATTTCATAAATCGAGAACAGTACTCAGGGATTCGATTTCAGCAAGAAAATTGCTCAGTATGATATATGATTATGAGAATAAAAGGGTTGGAGAGTAAAAGGGGATTAAATCTGTCTTAAATAGTTTTAAAAAAGAACATTTTCGCCGTTATGGATTTAAGTCGTTTGACGATAATAGAATAACAGGCTGATTATAGTTCAATTTTAATATTCTTATTAATGATAGAAATATCTTCTGGAGATGTTTGGAATTTTCTCGTTCGGACGATATTGGGATTATTAAAGGACGAAACGAACAACAAATGCTTTCGACAATTATGAATTATTTTGCTCAGAAAATAAATTTTAGATGTAGTTTTAAATGAAGGAATAATTTATCACAAGCAACCGTTGTAGAAAAAAACTCCGACAGTAAAGAAAAAAGTTATTTTTTTGCTTTTATGCCTTGACAATTCGAGATGTCGGGTATATATTAATCCTTGGATGATAGGTAGTACTTCTTAACGGAATTACTTTAACCTAAATCTATTAGGTGTATATTAGAGCCGTAACCTTTCCGAGTTTTAAAAAGTCAAGGTAAGTACTTCTTTTTGAGTAGGCTGTAAAAGGTCACTTAATTTTTACAACAGGTTACTTGCATAGCACAATTGTTAAAGAATAACTTCAAAATGAGTAGGAGTCGCCTCTCGTAAGAAATTCTTACGACGGGTGAGCTTCACGCACCGTATTTGATTTAAGGACGGCTTGTGCTAAAAACCTTGGACAAGGAGGCTGTTATGCCACTCGGCTCTTATAAGCTGAAACAAATTACCTTTCTTCTCATCCTGCTTATCCTGGCTGTAGTAAGTTTTACCCCTAAAGCTGCTCAGGCAACAGACTTAATAGTAACCGTGGGTGACACTACCGGAAGTTCCGGTGAAAAAAATTCCGTGGTATCCGTATTTTTAACCAACTGGGAAGATAATATCGTAGCCTTTACCCTCTGGCTGCAACTAAATCAGCCGGGCATTCTGGCTTTCCAGACCGACACCATGACGGTGGTGGACACCACCTACTGGGTTTGTGAGAGCTGGGAAGGTCCGATTTGTACCGACTCAGTGGCCGGCAACGCGGACACTCTTTACTGGCAGTGTATCGAGTACGTTCAGGGTTCTCAGGGGGATTCCTGTGTGGACTGGATTCTGGTCAGTCCCGATTCGCCCTATACTTTGATTCAATATCCCGACTCTCCATTAATAGTACACATTGACACCCTGGTAGCTGAGATCGGTAATATTGACACGGTCGGTTCGCTTATCGGCGGCTGGGATTATGTGAGTACCCGTTCTTACAGTCTCGACCAGGTCGATGTAAAAGTAACGGCTATCGCCAACACTATCGGCGGCAGCACCAATAAAAAGATTCCCGCCGGTCAATACGGCGGTCTGCTGTTCCGTTTGTTGGGCGATATCGAGGAGATTGCCGACGATGACACCAACCGGGTGGTGCAGATCAGGGTGGAAAGCCATGCTTTGCAGCACTTTATCTTTTCAAGGCCGGACGGTTCGGCGGTCGGCATCCATACCCAGGAGGTGCCCGACTCCAACCTCTGGCGTTGTGTTTCCTGGGCGGGCATTCCCTTTGAAAGCCCCTGTACCGGTTATGACCGGGTGAACGTACCGCCCTATGATTCCGTGGAATATATCCTCGACACGGTGGCCTATCTCGATTCTACCGAAGTATATATCGACGAGGGTTCGCTGACGGTGCTGGCCGGCGTGTGCGGCAATTGCAACAACGACCCGGGAGATGTTATCGATATTTCCGATATTACCTTTATGATAGCGACTCTTTACCTGTACGGTCCGCCCCCGGAAAATCCCACCCTCTGTGATATCAATTGCGATAATCAAATCGATATATCCGATATTGTCGGTCTGATTGATTATCTGTACCTGTCACATCTGGAGTTGTGCTCCCCGCAGCGGGGTTGTTAGGTTGACCGGAATTATGAGATTTTATTGAAAATAAACTTGCGCTTAATAATGATTGAACAATTGGAAAGTAATTTAAAGGCGAAAAAAACCTGTTACAATAACGTAACGGTTGATATAGAAAAAATAGATGGAAAGGAGGACGATTAGAAGAGGTAATTTTACACGCGCTTGATAATGGTGACGTTAACAAAAACTTTTTCCGGTTTAGTATACCCGAGGGAATCTGGCTCTCCTTCCAAAGGGATATTAAACAAGGTACTTGTGGGGGGAAAAGAGTTTTGTTAAGCGTTTTTAAGAAACTTTTTTAACAAAGTGAATAGGAGAGTAAAATGAGACGAATTGCATTCTTCGTTGTTTTTACTTGCTTAATTTTCTCATTTGGCCTCGCGTCCGCTCAGGTAGCCACAATTACCGCTAATGAAGTAGGTGGTTTTTACATGGGTGACATGAATTACCAAGGGGATATCACTATCTCTCTAACCTACACCAACGGTTGGGATGCCCGTCAGTTGCCGACTAACGCTTATGCACTGACCTCATCCGACGGCGCGACCTGGGCTGATTACGACATCAATCTGGTGAGCCCGATTCCGGCTGGTTATGGTGTTGCCCCAGGTGCTTTCGATAACTTCCTGAAAGACCATCCGTTAGGCAATCCTCCGGACGGTGTCAGCCCCGATATCTGGGGTGTTGGTGGTATCACCATCTTTGGCGCCGGCTGGGTTTCCGGTGCCACTTATGGTTACACCGGTCCGCTGCCCTGGAGCAATGTGGTTTATGAGATTACTTTCACGACTGATGGCACGGGTGAAGGCAAGCACATTACCCTCGCCCAGTCCACCTTCACCGGTTTCACCTGGGTCTGGTCTCAGCTTGAAGCCAATCCCGGCCCGGCCGCGAACGTCAACCCGGTCTTTGGTGGCCCGTACACCTGGGAACTGGTTGTAATCCCGGATCTTCCGCCTGATTTTGACGTTGAACCGGCTCAGTTGGAAGGCAGTCACTGCGCCCCCATCACCTTCGATTTCGGCGCTACCGACCCCGATCCGCACGAAACGCCTCCGGCCAACACGATAACCTTCTCGGTTACCGATGACGGCGCTGGCACGGCTACTATCGATGCTAACAGCGGTTTCTTCTCTTACACCGGTACTATTGATGATGTTTATGAGACCATCTTTGCGGATGTAACCGCTACGGAAGATGATGCCGCTTTTACAACCCTTCATATTCCGCTCGTATGCACCAACGTAGCTCCGAACCCGACCGAATGCGGCAAAGAATACCGCGTTAAATTCGGCAGCGTGAACGAGCTTGTGTTCAAAGCCACCGATAACTGCACCGGCGACCCGATGACCTGGTACATTGTTGATTGGGGCACTCTGGGTGTTGACACTCATTGGGTAGGTAATGTCCTTCAATTCAATCCGGATCTTGATGATGTCGGCAAGCACACTGTCACTATTGGTGTGACCGACGGCAAAGACGCTTCCGAGTGCACCTATGATATAGATGTCAGCCAGAGTCCTGAAGTCTACATTGAGAAAGTTCACGACCAGTATCAGGGTCAGTTCGCTGATGTCAACGTGACCATGTCCCAGTTCGATATGGGCGGTTTCGATTTCCTTATTGCTTATGATGCGTCTGCCCTGACCTTCATGGGCGCCAACACCGACCTTTCCGCTCTCTACAACG
Source organism: Candidatus Zixiibacteriota bacterium (assembly GCA_016926795.1). GTDB lineage: Bacteria > Zixibacteria > MSB-5A5 > GN15 > FEB-12 > JAFGNW01. The sequence goes on along the minus strand of JAFGNW010000127.1, from coordinate 8,662 downwards.
ACTGCGGTTGGGAATACTTTGAATATCGTTTTGGTCCTTTCGGTAACTGCGGCACGGGCTGCCCGACCGGTCAGCTTCGCGTTGTCGGTATGGCCGAGACCAACAACGGTCCGGTTCACCCGACCTGCTTCCAGGTTGGCACCAACGAAGTTATCTTCACCCTGAAGTTCCTGGTCAGCAATGACCGTAACTTGAACTGCTCCTTCGTACCGATTCGTTTCTACTGGTACGATTGCGGCGACAACACCCTCTCGAACGACCTCGGTACCGAGCTTTATATCGCTAACGATGTCTTCGATTATGTTGGTGAAGAAGGTGTAGACACCTGGTACAAGATCACCCCGGATCCGAAGAGCTTGATAAAGTTCCCGACCTTCCTGGGTGCCGAAGATGACTGTGTCACTTCCGGTGGCGACAACAAGCCGGCCGTGTCCCGCTTCATCGACTTCTTCAACGGTGGTATCGATATTATCTGCTCCGACTCCGTTGACAAACGCGGTGACCTCAACCTCGACGGCCTGGCCTATACCATTGCCGATGCGGTTATCTTCACCAACTACTTTGTCTATGGTCTGAGCGCTTTCGGTGCCTACTATGAAGGCTCCATTGCCGCTTCTGATGTCAACGCTGATGGTCTGCCGCTGACGGTCTCCGACCTGGTATACCTGATTCGTGTCATCATTGGCGACGCTTTCCCGTATCCGAAAGTCATCAGCACTGTCTCCGCCGAGTACTGGGTTGAGAATGGTGTCCTCTCCGTCGATCGTGAGATGGGCGCTATCTATCTCGAACTCGACCGCGACGCGGATGTTGAGCTGCTGGCCAACAATATGGAAATGAAAGCCAACGATGGTAAAGTCATCGTTTACAGCCTTGAAGGTAACGCGGTCAGCGGCCAGGTTCTCAGAACCGACGCCAAGATCGTCAATATCGAAATGGCTGCTAAAGACGGTTCCATCGTTAACGGTGCCGAAGTTCCGCGCAACTTCTCGTTGAGCCAGAACTATCCGAACCCGTTCAACCCGGATACCAAGATTGGCTTCAACCTGTCCAAGGCTTCCGACTATACCCTGACTATTTACAACGTAACCGGTCAGGTTGTCGATGTCTTCTCAGGTTCAGCCGATGCTGGTTCCCATGAGATTAACTGGAACGCCTCGAATGTTGCTTCCGGTATCTACTTCTACAAGTTGGATGCCGGCAACTTCAGCGAGACCAAGAAGATGATTCTTCTGAAGTAAGTCTCTGGATTTGCTATATTCTCCGGAAAGGGTTTATCCCTTTCCGGGGATTAAAAAAATGAAAGGAGGCAAACAAAAAGACTGATAAATAAAAAAAGAATGATAGTCAGATATATTGGATAAATTAAATGTCCAAGTCTCGCAACAACTTAAAAGAATTAACTGGTTCGAGCCCCCTCATTCAGTCGCCCCCGGTTCGACCGGCATCCTCACCGCCTTTGATGTCGGAATTGAAAACGGGTTTTTTTTATGCCGGAAAGCGGGTAATTACTTACCGGTTATTTCGAACCGGTGTTCTGCTCGGGTTTTTTTCCGAGTCGGCTCGAGGGCTGCTCAACCGGAATTTCACGACCGGCTGTGAGCGGTCGGTGATAACGGAAAAAGGTTTTTTTTTAGTTGATTTTATGGGAATTTTATGTCGGATAGGTCTTTGATTTTCAGGGAAATATATTATATTTACTTGATATATAACGTTCGAGGAGGACGAAAAGATAGCGGAAAGCATAATAATTTGGAGTATGTGGTTAATCCAGATTGTCGCCTTCATACTCATGTTCGTAGTACTTCTTAGCGACAGCGGTGCGGACCGGGTTCGCGAATGAAAAGGAATACCCTCCGGTTACGGTCAAGGAAGCGGTGATTGGGGAAAACAAAAGGTTTATGGTGACTCTGGTAACGCATAATTTTCCGAAAGATAAGACCGACAGTTCGGGAATTTTTATAAAGAATTTATGGGATATAATCGACGAGGAGTACGAAGTCGTAGGTCATGAGAATTTCAAGAGTAAAAATTTGTTCCGCTACCTCTGGAGCGGCTGGCGGAAACTGCGCCGTGGAAAAAACCTCGTCGTGGCCTACTGGATATTTCCGGCCGGGGTGCTGGCTTATCTGTCACGCCGGCCGTATATATTGAACTGCGTGGGATTGGATATTTTTATGATACGGGACTCGAAAATACTTTCATGGATTGCGATACCCATATTGAACCGGGCGAAAGAACTGGTGTTTATCGGTCGGCATCCCCGGGAAGTTTTCGAGCAAATTTACGGTGACCGCTACCGGTCGAAATCGCAGCTGATTCACCTGCCGGTGGACAGCGGAAGGTTTTGCTGAGATATGGACGGCGTGAAGGTTCTGACAATAGGTAATCTGGTGCCGCGTAAGCGGATTGATTTGTGCGCCCGGACCTGCGCCGAATTGGAAAAGAAACACCGGCTGTCCTGGACGGTTATCGGTAACGGCCCCGAGGAGGAAAAAATCAAGAGCTTGGCGCCGGAATCGATGACGGTCAGGGACCGGGTTGAGAGTCTGACCGAATTTTACAAAATGGCCGACATATTTGTGTTGCCCTCCCTTGACGAGGGCTTCGGAATGGTTTATATCGAGGCGATTATGTGCGGCTGTCCGGTGGTCTGCCGTAAAAACGACGGCGGCGAAGAGATTATCGATAAAACCGGCGGCGGTCTGGCAATAGATATACCGGCGGACGATGACAAGGCCGCGGCGGCGATAGCCGGGGCCATAGAGAAAATATTGGAAAATAGAGTATTTTATACGTCTGAGGAAATAATTGTCAGAGCCCGGGACCTGGTTGATCCGGCTTCCATTAAAGATAAATGGGAGAGGCTGTTAGGGAAATATGCCCCCTTTCTTAGTGGAACGGGCCGGGCTGCTTGAACTAATAACTCCGGCAGGAGTGGGAGTGGTTTTTGATATATTGTTCGCGTATGGAGATTGTAACGGGAATTATTAAAAATTGAAAGGTTTTGAGCAAATGTGCATTAATTTTCATTTTTGCACATTAATAAAGTGAAACAATTTGTGTAACTTTAAAAAACTTCAACTTACCTCACTTATTGAAGGTTACAAGGAGATTTCAATCGCCTTATAGTTAATAATTTGTTAACGGCTATTGAATGCTTGTAATTCATTGAATTACACATCCTTATATGGATTTAAGGAAGAACAGTTAAAGTTGATTAGCGGGGTTTTTGATTCGCTATAATAGACGAATCGAGCCTCATGTAAAAAATTGATTCCGGTCTGAATATTGCTCGGATAGATATGACATGAACTTTGTAAAATACCATACCTTTAAGATTTATACGTACTTTACGGTACTGTTTTGTATTTTTGTATCGTTACTGGTATCTTCGAATGTAATGGCTCAGTCTGATCAGTTTGGTGAGGTTGACCTGGTCTATATTGACTCGGTCACGGTGGCTCCGGGACGGAATGTATCTGTTAGGGTCAATGTGAGAAATGATGAGAAACTGAGTTCTTTATCCATACCTTTAACTTACGACGAAGACCTTCTTACGCTGAAGGCTATCGACTATACCGGCTCCCGGGTGGCTTATGTTAACACGAAAATTTTAAACCCGGCCAGTATAGAACAGATTAACGGCCATTTTGTTGTGGCGGTTGCAGTTGTGTTAGAGCAGCCGCTGGCGGCCGGTGACGGCGTTATATTTACGGCGGTTTTCGAAGCGGCCGAATCGACCGTTCCCGGATCCCAGTCGATTATTGATAGTTTATATTATCCTCCCGGCGGACAACTGGTTTTCGCCGAAGATTCCACTACTACCGCTATATACCCGGCTTTTGGGGCCGGTCTGGTGTCGGTCGTGCCGGCCAACCGGGCGCCGGTTTTTGCGCCTCTGTCTGACCGGTACGTTATCGAGGGCGACAGTTTGATTATGGATATCGTTATAACCGACCCGGATTTCGACCCGATCAACCTGGCGGTGACGGACAAGCCGACCGGCGCGACTTTTGTCGACAACGGTAACGGCACCGGGCGTTTCGCCTGGGCGCCGGTTTTTGTCGGGCCGTATTCTTCGGACGGCTCGCCGTTTACGGTGGGTTTCTGGGCCAGCGACGGCGAACTGGCAGTCGAAAAAATTATAAATGTCCAGGTGGTCAATAAAAATCGCCGGCCGGTAATTACCGCCGAGTCGCAGTACAACATCCTGGCCGGGGACAGCCTCGGTTTTGTCGTTTCCGCGGTTGACCCCGATTTCGAAAATATTACCTGGTCCGTCACCGGGCTGCCTTCGGGAGCCGCTTTTAACGGTGACAATCCGGGGACTTTCAGCTGGCCGACGGAAGTTACCGATAGCGGTGCCACGGTTGTGGGCTTTATCGCCGCTGACCCGCAGGGCTATGCCGATACCGCCCTGGTTACGGTAAGTATCGACGCTAATACGCTTTATATGCTTACGCTGGACAACCGGACGGTCTATCCGGGCGAGAAAACCGATTTCTTTGTCAGTCTGGACAACAAGATGCCGGTAGGTTCGTTTAATCTGCTTATAAATCACGACCCGGTGGCGCTGGTGCCGAAGAGTATCACCAATATCGGTACCCGGTCGGAAAATTTTGAATATTTTACTTATGTTATCAACGAGAACAGTTATGCCGGTAATATTCGCCTGGTGGGGATTGCCGACCCGGCGCTGGGGATTATCCCGCCGCTGGAGGCCGGTGACGGCAACATCGTGAAAATCGAGTTCCAGGTTACCGGCGACCTCGATTTTGCCGGGATGAATTTCCCGATTCGCTTCCAGTTTCTGGACGGTCTGGCCGGCACCGACAATACTCTGACCGATTCAGCCGGCGTCAAAATTACCCGGGATGAGATTGTCTATAACGATGGCTCGATATTGATTCGGGATGTCGGTGAAATCAAAATCGGCGATATAAATCTCAACGGGCTGGCGTTTGAAATCAGCGATGTCATCTATTTCACCAATTATTTCATAAATCCTTTTCTTTACAATTTTACGGCCCTGCAATATGCCAATTCCGATGTCAATCGGGATGGTTTCGCGGCCACCGTAGCCGACCTGGTAACCCTCATAAACGCCGTGATTTCCGGCGCGCCAAACGCGAAGGCCGCGGTCGAGGATAACCTGACCGCTTCGCTTGCTACTGAAAGCGGCGAACGGGAAACGGCGTTCAATTACCGGGCCGATTTCAGGGTCGGCGGAGTTCTTTTGGTACTGGAGACCGAGCAGCCGATTGGTTATGCCGATATTAAAAATGTTTACCCGGGCATGACGGTCGATTACCGCCAGGAGGGCGGGGAACTTCGCCTGTTAATTTACGACATGAACGGCGCTTCGCTGCCGTCCGGCGACAACGAGTTGTTTACTATCGAGGGTTTAACCGAGTTCGAGGTCAAAGATATCGACCTCGCCAGCGCCGGCGGGCAAAGGGCGGCCGTATCGTTCGGTTTCACCGAACCGGCCCTGCCGGAAAGTTTTACTTTATATCAGAATTATCCCAATCCCTTCAACCCGGAGACCAGCATAACCTTCGCTCTGCCGGGCGCTTCCCGTGTGCAGCTGGTGGTTTACAATATCCTGGGTGAAAGGGTGAAAATACTGGCGGATGGCGACTTTGCCGCCGGAGAACATACCGTAACCTGGGACGCTCGCAACGACGAGGGCCGGGCGGTTTCCTCCGGAATTTATTTCTACCGCCTTACAACCCCCGAGGCATCGCTGTCGAAAAAGATGATGCTTCTTAAATGACGCATTGAGAAGAAACGGTGAGAAAAAATGTTCTACATAAACTCTGAGGTAACCATGAGACCAATAAAAAAGCTTGTCATTTACGCCTTTTTTATACTTTTAATCGCGGGCTGTGCTCTGGCGCAGGAAGGAGCTGAACTTACCTGCGATGATATCACTTATTCGTCGGTGGACAGCGTCAAAATTAACTTCTTCGAGGGTCGTCCCGGGGATACGGTTTTGATGCCCTTCCGGCTGGTAAATGACTCGATTGTTACCGTCTTTCAGTTTTTGTTCAAGTTCGACACCACCTGGTTGACGCCGATCGTTTATGCAGATTCTACCTGTACAAGTTATGACGAAATAAATCAAATATGCGAATCTTATGCTGTAGATGAATACATCGATTACGAGATTCCCGAGGGACGGTTTTACAAGGATTCGACTTATGATGATCCAATCTCCGGTGAACCTATTACGGTGTGTGCGACCAAGTTCAAGGCCAGATTCGCCCAGGATCTCGGTGATGTAAATGGTGGCACATTGAAAAATGTCATCGCCTGTAACTTCCTGCCGGTCGGTGCTTTTTATGATAGTCTGCCCGGCGGTAACGATGTTATTTTTTACATCAAGTTCAAGGTCAAGGAAACCATGCCCGACCTCCAGCTGTCCTATTTTTCTTTTTATGAGGAAGACCTTTATACGATTGACTCGGGTTATTACGATGAGGACAGTAACTGGATACCTGAGTTATGGACATATCATTATCACGGCTGTTACAATTCGCAGATGACCACCGCCTGGTACAATACGTCCACCGAGGAAACAGACAACTACCAAATTTTCCCGACGCCCAAAATGACCCCGATGACTTTCCGCTGTAATTATAACTATGAACCGGGAGAGGACCCGGTGGTAAATTCTTTTGCGGCGTTTCCCTCGACGGTCACCGCGGCCAACCAGCAGGTGCAGTTGAGCTGGGCGGCGGATAACGCCGACTCGGTGGTTCTCCGTTTGAGCACCACGCGCATATACGGTTCAACCAACCTCAGTTCTTCGTATAACGTGACCCTGCCTAATTATAATGACGGTTCAACCTTCACCTATACGATTACGGCTTACGGTAACAGTAAAACCGCCTCGCAGAATGCGACCGTGACGGTGGATATCGGCGGGACTGCCAACCACGCGCCATCGATCTCGTTCAACCCCTCCCAGACGTCTTACGAGGTGAATCAGGGTGAGACGGTAGCGTTTACCGTTACGGCCACCGATATCGACAACAATCAGGTAACCCTGTCGGCGCCCAGTTTGCCCAACAACGCCACTTTCGGTCCTACCAACCCGGTTATCGGGGTCGGCAGCGCGACGGGTAATTTCAGTTTCACGCCGGATTACAATCAGAAGGACGCGGTGGTGATAACTTTCTCGGCCAGCGACGGCATCACGACGACCAACTCTGTGGTAACGATAATCATCAAGGCCATCGAGGAAGACCGCCTTTTCTCGACCTCGGCTCCGGGACAGTCGCCGGTCGGCGGCCTGCGCGGCGCGGAGGGAATCTATTTCCCGATTAATCTGGTCACCAATTTGGAATCAAAAGACGTTTACGGCGTGCAGTTCGACATGTTCTATCCCTACCAGTTGATTACGGTCGATTCTTTCGTCCCCAGCATCCGTATTCCCGACTGGGTAGTATACGACAATATTAATGATTACCCAGGTGAAATCAGGGTGGTTACTTTCGGTTTGAACAACGAGCCGGTGCTTGCGGACACCACTTCGGCGATTCTTTACGCGGTCATGACGATTGACTCGGCTGCCATTCCCTGGTCCACCCATTGGATATATCTCGAGAACGGCCGCGAGTCGGTCAGTCCCGACCCCGGGGTCGGTTCCCTACCGCTGGTGACCGATTCGGGTATTGTCGAGGTGGACAACCCCGGCGATATCAACCTCGATAAAATTATCGACGTCGGCGACGCCGTTAACGCGGTGGCCTATATTATCGGTAATTACGGACTGACGCCCCGCCAGTTCGCAACGGCCGATATCACCATGAACGATTCGGTCAACGTCTTCGACCTGGTCGGCGTGATTAACTTCATTTACGGCATTCCTATCGCTCCCCAGCAGAACCAGCCGGTGCCCGGCCCGGCGGCGACGGTTTCGCTGGCTTACAGCGATATCCCGACCGGCGGCTCCGATATTCTGACGGTCGTCTCCGAAGAGATTCCCGAACAGGTGGCCGGCGTTCAGCTGGAGTTAAATTACGACCCGGCTTCGGTCGCGATGGGGATTCCCAAATTAACCAAGGATAATCAAAAATTTGCTTTGAGTTATAAAAATAACGGCAAAGGGAGTATGAATGTGTTGCTCTATCATATGGCCCCCATGAAAACCGACGAGCTGATACAGCCGGGTATTGCCGACCTGGTCGATATACCCATAATCGCCAAAAAGCAGATTACCTCGGGTGATGTCAACCAGATTCGTCTTAATAAGGCTTACCTGTCAACCTCATCGGCCGCCCGAGTGGAAATCCAGGGTGTGGAACCGGTTCTACCCACCAGCTTTACTCTGTACCAGAATTATCCCAACCCGTTCAATCCTACCACGACTATTGAGTTTACTATCGGCATGCCGTCCGGCGGAATCGGCACCCAGGATATCAGCCTGGATATTTACAATATTCTCGGCCAGAACGTCAAAAATCTGGTAAATGAAGCCCTGCCCCCCGGCGATTATAGAATTGAATGGAACGGCACCAACAGGGATGAGCAGAAAGTAGCCAGCGGTATCTACCTCTACCGGCTCAGGGTCGGTTCCGAGGCGGACACCAAAAAAATGCTTCTGCTGAAGTAGGGAATCGGGAGGAGATATGAGAATGAGTAGGTTGAAAAT
>JAFGNW010000126.1 GCA_016926795.1 Candidatus Zixiibacteriota bacterium | reverse complement strand
GACGGCCGTTGACCGCTTCCGGGTTATCGTCGTGGTTCAAACCGGCCAGAGCCGCCGTATTTAAAAATTGATTAAAATCCATAACCATACCTCGCTAGTTAAGAAGGATTATACAGTCGGTGGTACCGTTGACTTCCAGAACCGTACCGCGGGCTATATTTCCCCCGGCCGGGTCATAACCGGTCAGCACGGGCGCCTGTTTGACGGTAGCGCCGGTCCCGCCCACGACCCGGTCACCGACCGCAGGATAGGTCGAGGACATCGTCAGGCGGCAGATGCCCCCCACCTGCACGGTCGCCAGGCGGTCGCCGTCGTCCTTGTCCGACAGGGTCAGACTTATAAGCTTCCCCAGAAGCAATTCGTTGTCGCCGATCGGTCCGACTTCGTTGTCCCCGGTCAAAGTCACCGGGCAACCGATATCGGCGTCCTTGAGTTGGTCCACGCCGGCGTCTTGTTCGATTTTGAAAGTGGCCAGAACCGGCGCGATAGTTTCCAAATTCTGCTCTCTTACAGACATTTAATTTCTCCTTTTTTATTTTCGTTTTGTCTGGCCGGGAATCGCTCTCCCTCCGGGCCGGGATGATGGGTCCCTCAAGATTTACTTATAGATTTCGATGTTTTTATGAACCGCCGCCTTACAGGGCGCGCTGTTCAGGTAACCAAAGCTGGCCGGGAAAGCATCCCGGAACCTGATCACAGTTTGCCGGTAAGCAGCTACCAGTTCGCGAGCGGACATATCGTTCAGGCTTTCGGTAAGTTCCAGCGCCTGTTGCCAGCCGTCCCTTTTACGGTCCACGGCCGCCAGGGCTTTGACCATACCAGCTACGCGCTGTTGGTAATCCTCGCGGATTACGGCCAGCTCCGACAGTGTCCGGTAATACCGTTCCCATTTCGAAGCCGTCATCTCGAGCCACTGTTTCAGGCGGTCAAAGTCGATCAGCGGAAGACCGCGTTCATCCAGGGACGCCAGAAGCTCGACAATATAATTTTTGTCCTGGTTATCTTTTTCCAATTTTCTCTCCTGGTTTATCGATCAAAAAATATTCTATCCGGCTGAGCCGACGGTCCACCTCTTGTGAAAAGCGGTGAAACTGGTCTTTACCAACCACACCTTCTTTCAGCAACACCTCAAAATTAGTGAGTTTTTTGTCGAGGGTTTCCACCATGACCCGTTCGGCTTTTTCGGCCAGTTCCACTTTCAAAGACTGGATGGTCATGAAATAGGAAGCGGCGAGACCGAAAATGATAACCGCCACCTGCAGCCACTGAATACCCCACCTGACATACGACCTGCCTTTTATTGTCAGCATACCTGCTCCCGATATTTTTGTTGACCTCTATTTGTTTAACCCTCTGATTATATTTACAATAAGGAGTTCCTTTGGTAAAAAGAGTAGGTTTGATAATGTTTTTGCTGGCCTTATCTTTGGGGTCGGCCTGCGATGAAAAAAACAATCCCGCCGATTCCGAGGAAGCCATCGAGGGCTTGAACCTGCTCGGGCTGGTCAATAATCGTACCCTGAATTATTTTCAAATAGATACCGTTACTCTTATTCCCAGTTTCGATATTGTAATCGACAGTTTTAATTTTACCGTAAAGATATCCGGCGCCGGCAACAACTGGGTGATCAAGGACCATGACCAGCCGCTTATCAATATGCTGGTCTCGAGCAACTATATCCTGCAGAACGGTTTCTGGCGCGATATAAACGGTACGGATACGCTGTTTTATTTTCCGCTGCCGTCGGTGGTAATGATGCGCTGCTTTAGAACCAACAACTTCTGGGATGATATAACCCCCCGCTTTGTTACCGATACCGGCGATATCCGCTATCCTTTTTACAACTGCTATTTCGGGTTCTACTTCGAGAAAGCTTATATCGGCACCGAGGCACTGACCCTCACGCCGGGAGAGTTTACAACCTACCGTTTCGACGTGGCGCTGTATCTGAACCAGACGGATTCCCTGCCGATAGCGTCCGCGTCCGAATATTACTCGCCTTCGGTCGGTCTGGTCAAAATCGTCTTCAACGGTCAGGGACTCAAGCGGAACATCTACCTCATCAGTTACCAGTAATTCTGTAAATCAAAAAACGCGGTTGTCCCTCGAGTTTGACCGGACGAATGACAAATTCTCCCTCGAGATTCCCCGTCAGGGATATATGCAGGGAGTTGTTCTCCGGTTGTATCTTCCTGATAGCGCCCCGCTGGCAAAAAGCCCTGAGGCTGTTATTCTCATCCTGATAATCGATTTTATCGGCGATAAAGCGCCGCCCCCGCGCCAGCCTCTCCCGGTTGAAATGCTTTATGGCGAACGTTTCCTTTACCGCTTCGCTATCCAGCCGAAGCCGGGCATCGGTTGAATTCAGAAGCCCCGTCAACGTATAGCGACCGACCGATATCTTTGAATTCTGTACCGGTCGATAGAGGAACCCCTGATTGGCCGGTTGATTGTTTTTCATCGGCCAGATTTCCACTCCCGAACGGGTGGCTATCTCGACCGCTCGTTCCGTTATTACGGAACGCTCGGCGTAGCGGTAAGGCAACGGTTTTATTTCGAAGGTTTTTTTATCGCTGGTCAAGTCACCAAAGTCGAAATTTTCATCGGGGAACAACAACAAAACCGCCCGGCTGACCGAACCGCCGCCGGAAATGAATTTTTCCAGTTTACCGACCGAACATCGCTCCTTTCCCCGGTAGCCTACCAACCGGCCACAGACAGACCGGCTGTTTAGCATATCGGGATTTTTAAATATCTGATCAAGCGGGAACCTTGATGAGAATTTCTCATCGAATGGCTGACCGTCGCCTCGAAATATCTTCGGCTGATTATCGTTCAGCCGGATAACAACCGGTACCGCCTCGTAATGAGGGATGATTAAAAATCGCCCGTTTTCATCGAGCTCGTCCGGGTCGGCCAGAGTCCTAAGGGACACAGCCGGTTCTTTTTCCCTGTCGATTGCGGCTGTCACCTTCTCCATCTTCAGCTCCCGCGAGATTTCAGTGTCGGGCAGAGCACCGCGATAAACCAGGGAGGTTTCCAGCACCCGCTCGATTTGGCGGTAGTTGAAGAAACAGGTATCGTCCCGACCGTTTTGCCGGTAACTTTGCAACGGTTCATGTTCACAGAAGCGAATATCCTTGCCGCAAACGGAACATTCGGGAAACAGGAAAGTAAAACCAATCGAGCATTCTTTGTAGATGCCGCCATCGATATTTTCTTTCAGGTTATCCGCTCCCTCAGCACTTTTCAGCCAGTAAAAATAACTTTTAACCCAGTGCCGACCGTCCCGCTCGACCGTTACGGCATGAAAATTACGCCCTACCGGCAGGCGGTCCTTACGATGACCCACCATTACCGGAGAGTCAACCAGAAGTTCCGCCAGACGGGCATGTTCCTCGACCGGGAACCGACCGCCGAAACTGTTGACCCGGTCGGAGACAATGAACAAGGTCCGGATATGGACATCCTCGGGACCGACCGGCGCCGGAGGATTGATATTTTCATTGATAAGGTCAACTAGGTCAGAAGATATTTTCTCTTCATTCTCCGCCAGGCGGGCGGTGATTCGCCCTAAACTTGCATCCATAAAACCTCCAGAATTTAATAATCCGGACCGGTTCTTTTTCTGTGATGGATTAACCGTATTTTTGTGCAATATAATGCTACTTTAAATAGAAACGAGAGGGTTCCGGGGGAGTGCGAACTCCTCCGCAACGCCTTGAAAGACAATATGATACAGCAGGCGTCGAGGCTCAAAAAGGGATTTTGGGCATAGACTTTGCTTAATATTGAGGTGAGCAAAGAACCTTAATCGAGGATAACGTTATGACTTTTTATAAGAAAAAAGAGCATCATTCATTAAAGTGGTTACTGGCTGCAATCATCTTTATTATAGCTCTTAGCGTTACTTTTTCCGATGTTTACGGGTTTACATATCCCAACCAATGCAACAACAATCCTAATAATACCGACCAGATGGATTTAACCAATACTCAGGCCAATCAATGTGATGGAGACAGTGACAATCCCGATAAGCCGCCGGATGATATCCCGGAACCGGCGACTATTATTCTGTTGGCGGCCGGCCTTGGGGGAATTTATTGGAAGAGTCGGAAAAGCGCGAAATAAAAATTACCCCAACCCACCTCCCTTCTTAGCCTTTTGAGCCCCTTCCCTCAAAAGGCTTTTCTTTTACAATTATCAAACTCGCCCGACTCGTGGAGATATTATCGGTCGGCTTCTTTTACGCAGGGGCCAGACAGCCAGCGCCAGGGCCATCAGGGCATCACATTCATTGTTGTTGTCCCAGCGGGCACTTCGAAGTTCATCCTCGAATGCCCAGACCCGCCCGGGACTATCGGGTAGCTCCCAGCGTCGATAGACGATTCTTCGCCGGGCATGGAGTAATTCCACATTGGTCAGGAGTTCCGCCTTGGTCGCCGGGGTGAAAATGACCGCTTCGGGATTGAACTCGGCGAGTTGCTCGACGATGACATCCCCCAGCCCGGTGGCGTCCACCAGCAACCGGCCGGGAAATTTTTCCTGACGCTGTTTTATTTTTTCGAGAATTATCTCCCAGTCGAACATTTTGAACCGTTCCAGCTCGACTACCCGGATCAGGTCACCGGCCACCTCAATCGTCACACCCACAGTGGCGGTTTTTTTACGGGCGAGGTCCCAGCCGGACAGGTAAAAAGTCCGGCCGGCTTCAAAATAAGTTTCAAATTTATCGTAACCGGTCAGGGCAAAATCGACCCAGTCACCTTTTAGAATCTCACCCCCGCAGTCTACAAACTGCCCCATTATATTTTGTTTCAAACGAGCCTCGGAAAAATGGGTGACCCTTTCCGACAAAAACTCTCTGGATATATATCTGTTCTCCCGGCTGTCACCGGACTGGAAATAACCCGGCCGTTTGCCCGCGATTACCTCGCTCGCCCTTCGATAAAACCAATTCTTGCCGTTGGGTGTGGAGACCAGGTCAAGTTTTCCCTCCCGGTCAGCCAGGCGCATCATGATGACCTCCTCGACGACGTACTCCGGGTCGGTCTCGAAAGCTACCTCGTCGAAAACAAACAGGTCGTAATCGTTCCCGAGCAGGTACTCCCCCCGGTTCTGAGTGGAACGGGCTTCCAGCATGGCGCCGTTTATAAAAGTCAGCCGGGGATAGGGCGTTCGGATAACATTATCGACCAGTTGTTCAATAACCGGCGACTGGCGAATCAAACGAATTACATGATTGAAAATGATATTAGCCTGGTCCTGGGTAATCGAGGCCGTCACCGCCCGGTAACGACCGGCCCGGTCGTACTTCAACGACCGGGGACGATAGACAGCCCGGTGAATCAGCTTAACCGCCGAGACGAATGATTTCCCCCAGCGGTTGCCGGTGACGAGAACGTTTTCGCGGGCGACGGATTTTTCCAGCCATTTCAACTGACCCGGGTGTAGTTCCACCCCCAGAAAAGCCTCCGCGAAATATCCCGGCTCGACCAGACCCCGCCGCCAATCGTCGAGAGTGGCCGGTTTCGTTTTTATATCAACTCCCGTGCTTTTTCCCCGGCCGTGTTTTTATCCAGCAGACCGGATTCATATAACTTCAGGATATTCTCCACCCGGTTCGAGGTGACTTTGATATTGTCCATAGCCTGGTAGGCGAATGTGTTATCGAACACAAACCGGCAGGAAACATCGAGATTGGCCAGTGCCAACTCGATATTGCCCATCCATTCCAGGAATCGGGCCACCTCGGCCTGGACCGACCGCACCTGCCGCATGACGACATCGAACTTGAAATTCGACCAGGTGGTGGTGGCGCCGTACGAGTATCCCAGGAGGTACGGGGCCAGGTTGGTGCCGGCACAAATATCTTCGATCATCGCCCGATGGTTCATAAACCAGCTGTTGGTGATATCGCGGGATTTGTCCGGACCGATGTAATCGATCGTCACGTTATCCCAGGTAACCGGGTTGTCGTCGATATCGCAGGTTCTTATCATCTTCACAGTAGCGTCGAAATATCCATTGATGCGTTCGGTGTAGGCACTGTCGGCTTCCCCGGCCATCCGTTCCGGCGGGGTAATCTTGACATGGAGTCGATGATACCCGGAGTTATGGCTGGATTTCTGCATATCGTTGACCAGTTGTTGTTCGATATAACTGACAAACGGAATCGACTTTAAAATCGACCGGCCCAGCGGTTCGCTGAGGTCGTTGCTTAACGATAGATAATAAAAATCCGGGCGGTCCAGGTTGAGCCGGTGGCTCCCCTGTTCAAGATATATCGTTGGCCCGGAGCCATCGTTCTCGCAGGCGATATCGATACAATCCGCCGGTATGAACCGGTCCAGACCGCTGAAATCACGGCAGACCGTCAAAAAACCGCCGAACAGACCATCTCGAAAAAGACTGCTGTACAGAATCGGCAACAGGTTGACGATTCCAACCCGGTTTCCCAGTACATTACAGTAAATCCGCTTAGAAAGACTCTCCAGTCGTTGGAGGGCTTTCTTTTCGGTTTCATCATTATTACCCCCGATAATCTTAAAGCTCCCGGGAGCCGAAGTCAGCCTGACCCAGGTCCAGATACAGGAGTTTATGAGAGGAATCTGGTCAGTTAAAAAACGATACAACATAATCCTGAATCGTTCGCTGCGGTAATCCCCCGGCTTCCATTTTAGCACTTTCTCGATTTTATCCGCCGGTTTAAAAAGCTTTAATCCGCCATGATTTTTAATCAGAACCGGCGGGCGTCGGTCGGTTGCAGCTGCCGAGATAGCGGCAACCGGCTTTTTGGAGGGAGTTATTTCTCGCATTTCAAAATCCTTTTTTCATTTTTCCAATACCGGCGATTAACCCTATATTACAACTTTTTTTGCTTTGAACGGCGAACGCGCTTAATTACGATTAATTTGACTATTTTTATATTTAGACCTAATTTGTGAGATGAAAAGAACATAATATGTGAAAACGATTGTATAAATTATGAACAACAATTATCCTTTTTTTAGGTGATTATGTCCACCCCTGACGACAACCCCACAATCCGTTGTCTACCAACGAAATACAAATCAGTAAGAATGTTCAAAAAATGGGCATAAAGGTTGCTGTTTATTGAAAAAAATATTCTTTTTGACGTCAAAATGAGGTAAATATGAAGAAAGTCTCCGCTCTGATTTTTGTTCTGTTATTATTTGCAGTTTCCGGTTACTCCGCGCCCTGGTCCTATCATAACGGCGGCGCAGGTTTCGCCGATAATCCCTTCGACAAGAATAACGATTATTCCTACATCTCCTACCCTTACAATATCGGTCATGAACCTTCCCCCGGTACTCAGGGCGGGGAAATGTACGACCTGGAGGGTATCCAGGTACGCGAAAAAGACGGTAACGTCTATATCGCCCTGGCCAATTCTTTCGGTTGGAACAACAACTACTCCCCTTACTGGCATCAACGCTACAATATGGGTGATTTGTTCATCAACACCGGCAGCCGGATGTTCGCTATCGATATTCGGGCGATTGATTCCATGACCTCGGCCCTCACCGGCTTCTACGATGTTACCTCGGCCGGCAGCACAAAGGGGCTTCCCAGTATCCCGGGCGGTTATTACGGTACCGCCACCGGTAGCGCTGTCAATGCCATGACGCCGTTTGAGATCAATTCCGGCCTTTTAACGCCCAACAATACCTCTGTTAACATGTTCCTCGGTTTTGACGCCGGTTTCGAGGAATTCCCAACCAACCATAATCTGGGTGGAACGCCGATGACTTATGTCTGGGAATTTTCTTTCAACCGCGCCCTGCTCGGTGATTTCGAGAATCTGGAATTAACCGCGACCCTGGCTTGCGGCAATGATGTTCTCAAAGGTTCCTATGATGCCGTTCCGGAACCGATCACAATTCTGCTTTTAGGGGCGGGATTGCTGGGTACCGGGCTTTATTATCGTCGTAAAAAATAAATCGGAAATAGATTTAAAAAAAACCCGCTCTTTCAGCGGGTTTTTTTATGCTTTTTTATCGCCGATTTTAAAACTTGAACCTCTTTTAACAATTCCCTATATTTTACTCCGTTATTTAATAAGGCTTTATAACCGATATTCCAAATATGGCTCGTAAATTAAAAATAATTATATGCTTCCTGGTTCCGACCCTGCTATTAATCACATCCTGTTCCACCAACGAAGCTGTCCGCAGCCGGTATGAGGCTGAGAAAAAATTTCATGCCATCGAAAAATTCCTTAAAGACTCCCAAATTCAGCCCCGGCTCAATAACCCCGATTTATTGAACCAGATACAGTACCGCTACCGGGACCTGGTAGATTACTGCGTTACATCCCTGGGCACCGTTGACAGCGCTCTTTATCCCGGGGAATTTGAAGAAATCAGCAATATCGCCTATTTCGCCACCAAGCAATTGAGCCAGATCCTGTTCGCCAATAAAAAATACGATTCCTGCCAGAGCCTGATAACCGACCTGATGCAGAAAATTGATTTGAAAAACTACCAGAAGATGGCCGCTTATGTAAGTATCGGCCGGGCACTCCAGGCCTCGGGAAACTGGGATAGTGCTATCGTTATCTACAATTATGCCGTGAAAAATTTCTACCCCCCGGTTACCGCTGACGGAGATATCGCTTATGACCTTTTCAACCTGCCACTGCAGGTGCATAATATTTACCAGCGTACCGGGGACACGGTCGAGGCCGCCGGGTATTTTACCGACGCCGAGCGTTATTACCAGATCCTGATAAAAGATTTTCCGGAATCGGATTTTTACGCCGCCGCCCGCTCCAACCTGGCCCGACTTTATTATAACACCGGGCAATGGAAAAAGACCATCGACCAGCTGAGCCAACTGGTTGATACCGTGGGCGTTATCAATCCCTCGGCCAATATGAAGATCGCCGACATATATGCCGGGCAGCTCCGGCGACTCGATACTGCCCTTAAAATTTACGATTATATCGAAAATCACCTAGATAATCGGGACACTCTTTTGAAACCGGTCATTAGGTTTAAAAAGAGTCTCGTGTATCTCGAGAAGAAAGATTATCCGGCCGCCCGCTCGGAGTTGATTGAACTAAAGAATCTGTATCCCGCCTACTATGCGTACTACCCCACTCCGCAGTACACCAAAGCGCGCAGTTTTGAACTTGAGGGCAACTGGGCTCGGGCGGAGACTGAATATAAATTTTTGATTGAGAATTACCCGGGCAGCCGGGAGGCTATGTCCACCCATCTCTACCTGGCGGAGAAACTGGCCCAGCAGGGACGACAGCTTGAAGCGGACCGCTGGCTGGGGAAAGCGGAAAGTTATTTCGATGAAATCGCCCGGCAGAACCGGGGTACGATAAAAGAAGCGACAGCTTTATTTTATAAGGCGGAGCTTTTTCGCCGGGAAGAAAGATGGCGGGACGCCGCCGAAACCATGACCTCGGTTTTCGACAAATTTCCAAACGACGAAACGGGCCGCCGCGGTCTTCTGATTGCCTCGGAAATTTATCGGCAAAAACTCGACAACCAACCGGCGGCGGATTCCCTTCTCGAACTTTTAAGGAAATCCCTGACGACCGCCGAAGAAGAATGGGGAACGTAGGATCCTTTTTGATATATCTTTGTAGAAAGACGAAACGTTTAAATTCATACACCGGAGGAGAGATAATGAAGTTCACAGCTAAAATCTTAATCCTGGCCTTTATTTTTCTTTTACCCCTGTCGGCCCTGGCCCAGGTGGATTCCCTGGGGAAAACCGATACCCTCTACGCCGACATAGCTAAACTCAACGAAACTACCTGGACCGTAACCCTGTCCTTTGTCAACGACGAACCGCTTATCGGCATGGCGCTGCCTTTCCGGCTGACCGCCGGTCTCAACCGGATTGTGGTTGACTCGGTTGTATACGGAGGTGTAGCCGTGAAACATGATAAAGACAGCGATATTCTTTTTACTGGAGGTACCTCACGCGGCGTTGACCAATTCGCCTACAAAAATATGCGGGTGGATACGGCCATCCAGTGTGTCACTCTTGGCCTGATCGCCAATCTCGGCCCGACCAAAAACCAGCTTTCAGCGGGTTCCGGTCCTATTGCGACTCTTTTTGTCTCCTCGCTCGAGGACAAGCCGATCGAGAAACTGAATATCGACACCACCACCACCCACCCGAACAACTCCCTGATGGTTATCGCCGACCAGCTCCAGGGAACGCCGCCCGACACGGTACGTATCGAAATGTCCAAAGCCACAATTATTCCGGCTTTTGTCGTCAGAGAACCGAAGAAAAAATAAGACAAAAAAAGCCCGCCTTCGGCGGGCTTTTTTATACCGTAAAATTTATTCTTCATCGATATTATCTTTTTTTAACCTGGCGGTCACCCTGGTTTCTTCGGTGTTTACCACGAATTTTTTAAATACTTCCAACATTTCCGGGGACAGCCGTTCTTTTTTATATATTTCCTTCATCAAGGCTCGACCATCGAGTCTGAAATATTCCTCGAGACCTATCTCTCGAGCCAGATGGGACAGTTCCGCGAAAGCTTTCGGGTCGGCGGTTTTGGTGACAAACTTCTCAGCCTCGCTTATTTTGATTAAAACCTCACCGTTTTTCCCCACCAGCTTGTTCAAATCCAGGTCTTTGGCGAAACGAATCAAATCCTGCTTTAACGCCTCTAGTTCCGCGGTTAACAGCCGAACCTGATTATACTGTTCAAGGTAGCGGTCGGTCCGTTCGGCGGCGGCCTCGACCGAGGTCTTTTCTTTCTCCCCGGCCGCTTCTTCCTCATCAAGGAGCAGTTTATGCCGTTTGGCCGGACAGTATTTGAAATATTCACAATAGTTGCACAAACCGCTTTCTACCGTCGGGAAGTCATCCAGCCGTTCGGCATTGATGGTTTCCAGGATGGATGTACGCACCTCTTCTTTCAATTCATCAAGTTCATCGGGACGCAAACGCCGCCGGATAATCTCATCATACTTTAGAAAATACTGGGCCAGGTCAATTTCCTCCCAATGAGGATACTTGGCCCGTACAGCCATCTGGTAAATACCCATCTGGTGATAAAAAGATTTATCCTTCACCCCCTCGGCGGGCATCCGACCGGTTTTGTAATCACAAATCTCAATAACGTTATCGTCTCGTTTCCACAGGCGGTCGATTTTGGCTTTCATCTTAAACGATGTGCCGTCTAACTCGAACTGAAGGTTCAACTCGGTTCCGATAGTCTTCCCCCGGTTAAAGGGTTTGTACTTATCGTAAAAATCTTCCAGCATCTTCCGGCCGTCGTTGATATAATCATCCACGGTTTGGTATTCGTTGACGACAACGATATCCTTTTTATCGGGTTTTTCCCATTCGGCCAGATAAAAACGGATAATATCCTCAAGCGGCACCGCCGCTGCGACCGGGTTGCGGTAAAGCATATCGAGGGTCCGGTGAACGGCGTTGCCCATATAGGCGTCAGCCGTGATTCGTTTAGGCAGGTCGATTTTCTCGATATAGGCGAACTTATATTTACGGGGACAGGTTTGGAAAGTTCCCAGGGCGCTGTAACTGTAACTGCTCAACATGAAAGAATTATATCACTTTAATACCGGGGGGACAATCACAAATATTGATAAAAAGTTAACATTTTTTCCGGATTATAAGGCAGGCTGGCCTGTCAGCCTGCCAGGGAACGGTATAGACCGCTTAAAGCTGCCTGGCAGCCATTCCAATCGTACTTCGCGACGTTATCACGGGCGTTTCGGGAAAGCTTTTCAACCAGATTTTCATTTTCGACCAGTTCGATAATCCGGTCAGCCAAAGCGACAGGGTCGTTTATCGGTGTCACCAGGGCGTTAACGCGGTCGATGACCATCTCGCCGATTCCCCCGGCGTCGGTGGTGATAACCGGCAGCCCCGAGGCCATGGCCTCAAGAATCGTTACCGGGATATCATCGACTGTCGAGGGATTCAAAAACAGGTCGGCCTCGTTATAATACTGAGGCATGTCCTGCGGCTCCACCCGACCAGTGAAAGTTACCCCACTGATTCTTTCGACTGCTACCAGGGCTTTCAAATCATTTTCCAGCGAGCCCTCGCCGGTAATAATTATCTCGGCGCGGGGATATTTCTGCTTGACGAGTCTGAAAGCTCGCAGAGCTCCGGAAATGTTATTCTTCAGTTCCAAGGAGCGATTGACCAGAATTTTCGGTTGCAGGTGGCTTCGAAGAGTAAACTTAAAACGCCGGATATCAACCGGACGGGGCTGGACTATCACCCGGTAACCGTAACGATTGAAAATTTCGGCGGTGTATCGCGACGGAACCAGGATTTTATCCGCCTGGGCCAGAATCGGCTTGAAAATTTTCGCCCACCGGTCCAGATAGAACTCACTCTCGGCGGAAATGTAGCTTATCACGACTTTGCGACCGAAAAACTTGGATATAATTATAACCGGCAGTACCCGATTGATGAAAGACTCGAAAGACGTAATATACAAATGAATTATGTCATAGCGGGGGATGGTTCGCAGGAGTTTTCGGATAAAAGACCCGTAACCAAGACCGCCCTGGCCACCGGTCTCAAGGACCTCCACCGCCCGGTTGTCTGCTTTAAGTCGGTCGTACAAAATATCAAGGGGAGTGGATTTATTACCGTCAAGTTTGAAACCGGACAATAATAGGATATCCCGGGGGGTTTTGACCCTCCTCCCGGCTTCCTTAATCCGGTAGCCCTTCAAAACGGCGCTTTTAGAATATGCTTCCATCTGCTAAACTCAACTCAGTTATTAATTACCTGTCCCTGAAAACCTTCCACTTTATTGTACAATTCAGGGCTGCTTTGGAGCGATTTTTTTTCATCCCGGACATAAAAAAACAGCCTGTTGTTAAAAAGGCTGTTTATTAATTAACAATACCGATGCGTTTTAACGCTAAATTTCCTGGTAGCAGGGGGTGGAAAGGTACCGTTCACCGGTGTCGCAGATTATGGTAACGATCAATTTCCCCTTACTCTCGCTCATGGCAGCCAGTTTCAAAGCGATACAGACGTTGGCCCCGGCCGAAATCCCGACCAGAATCCCCTCCTCCCGGACAATTCTTCGGGTGGTGGCGATCGCCTCACCGGAGCCGACCGTCATTATTTCATCGACCACCTTCAGGTCGAGAATATCCGGCTTGAAACCGGCCCCGATACCCTGTATAGGGTGAGAGCCTTTCTCCCCTCTGGTCAGAAACGGGGAATCCTCCGGCTCGACCGCGATTATTTTAATATCGGGCTTTTTCTCCTTGAGGAACTTCCCCACCCCGCTGACCGTCCCGCCGGTACCCACTCCGGCCACGAAAATATCGACCGCGCCCTCGGTATCCTTCCATATCTCCGGCCCGGTGGTGTAATAATGCGCGGCCGGGTTGGCCGGGTTTTGAAACTGCATGGGCATGAAGCTGTTCTTGGTTTCGGCGAAAATTTTCTCGGCTTTTTCAATCGCTCCGGCCATACCCTCCTTACCGGGGGTGAGGATAAGCTCCGCTCCCAGGGCTTTGAGTATATTTCGCCGTTCGACCGAAACCGTATCCGGCATCGTCAGGATTACCTTATATCCCCGGCAGGCCGCCACGAACGCCAGGGCGATACCGGTATTGCCCGAGGTCGGCTCCACAATCACGGCGCCCGCCTTGAGCCTGCCGGAGCGCTCGGCGTCTTTAATCATGGCCAGGCCGATACGGTCCTTGACCGAGCTGCAGGGATTTAACGACTCCAGCTTGCCGACCACCCGCCCCGGCAGCCCGGCAGCCAGCTTGCCCAGCTCCACCAGCGGCGTTTTCCCGACCAGTTCGGTGATATCTTTATAAATAGCGCCCATAATTTCTCCCGATAAATGGTATCTGATTTTTGAAATGATACGTCCCGGAACAGATAAAGGACAAGTATAAACTGCGCACAATTCATATGTTCATCATTTCCCGATTTGACAAAGCGACCCGGGAGTTATAACTTAATCCTGTAAATAAATTCAGGGAGAATTATATATGCCCTTTAAGCTCAGCCGGTGCCTGTGCCCGCAACTGCAGGATATCAGTAAGGCGCTAGAATTTTACAATAAAGTCATGGGGCTGGAAATCGTTTACCAGGGCTGAACCTCG
>JAFGNW010000125.1 GCA_016926795.1 Candidatus Zixiibacteriota bacterium | reverse complement strand
GTCAAACAGAGCATAATCCGTTGCCACCACCTCGCCGTCGATAATCTGAATCTCCTCTCCCGGCAGGCCAACCACCACCCCCAGCCGGGCTTCACCTCCGGAATTATAACAGATGAAATCGAAACGTTTCGGCAGGGTATGAATAAAGCGCTCTTTGAATCCGACAATATCGACCGAATAGGCCAGCCGGCTGGCCTTTAACATATCACCTTTGGAATAAACCGGGCTGTAGCGGTTATTCTGCAGGGTGAAAAATTTGGGGAAATTGTGTATGATGAAATTGCCGGCCGCATTGGGTGCCAAAACCTGATAGGCAACCCCGACCAGCAGAAAAACGATTACCGCCCTGATTGTTTTGTTCAACTTGCTTTTTCGAGTACGGATAGTGCGGGCGAGGTCGAAGAAGGAAAAGAAATAGAAAACCGCCGGTAATCCGAACATCAGAACCTTAACGAGAAGCGGCAGGTTGACCAGGAAGGAAACAAAGAATAAAATCGAGGTTATCAGCATAATCAAAAAGATAAACAGGCCGAAAAGGTATTCTTTCCAGAAGACGTGTCCCAGGCCGGGAATCAGCAAATTGAGAACGGCACCGAAAATAATCGAGTTGTTAAAACGAATCTTCACTTATCGGGTACAGCTTAAAAAATGAACATAATTAATAACTTCAGTTGCATATATAACCTTATAATCCGATAAAAGCAAACAGGTTATATAAAACGTTATTCCTTATGAACGAGAGGAGCCTCTTAAAAGTTACATAAATTTCCAGGGACGCACACTTAATTTGAACTTATTTAAAGGGTTAGCAAATACAAAAAAAGGTAATTTTTTCGATTGAAACTAATCGAGGGCATAAACGTTATAATTACAAGAAGATACGAACACCGTCCGATTGCCCTCAAACTTGACAATCGTGCGTTTATCGTTAAATTCTGGTAAAATTAAAAAGTGGAGAAATATATGCTTCGTTATACCGTGCAGCTATTCGGACTCGCCATCTTCGCTCTGGCTCTGATCTGGTTTGCCGGACCGGGTGAAGCCGTACAGAATTCCAGCGACCTCAACCGCAGTCTCTGGGCGGACACTTCGGAAATATACCCCGAAAGCCAGGAGATGCCCGAGGTTATCAACGAGGAAAAGATTCCCGCCATGGACCGTCGCGACACTTTCATGAAGAACGTCAAGAAACTGACCCAGACGGCGTTCAATATCCGCAACCAGTATATGGAAGATGTCGATGTCGAGAAGATGATTAAAGCCGGTATCAACGGTATGCTCTCCGACCTGGACCGTTTTTCCGTCCTCATGGAAAAATCGGCTTATGAAAATCTCATGGAAAGTACCCACGGCAAGTACGAGGGTCTGGGGATGCAGATTGATTCCCGGGACGACCGGATTATCATCATCTCTCCCATCGAGGGAACACCAGCTTATCGTAAGGGTCTTCGGGCCGGGGACGTTATCTGGGAGATTGACGGCCAGCCCACGCTGGACATGAAAACTACCGATGCCTCCAAGCTGATGCGGGGTACCGCCGGGACTTCGGTCAAACTGATGGTCAAGCGAGCCGGAATATCCGAACTCCTTGAATTCGATGTTGAACGAGCTGTCATCCAGTTGAAGTCAGTCAACTATGCCGGGGTAATTTCCGGCACCGACATCGGCTATGTTCGGCTGTCACGCTTCGCCGAGGAAACCAGCCATGAACTTCGTGAAGCCATCAGCCAGCTAAACCAGGAAAATATATCCAGTTTGATATTTGACCTTCGCTCCAACGGCGGCGGCCTTTTAGACCAGGCCAAAGAAACCGCCGAATTGTTTTTAAAAGAAGGTAACGAAATCGTTTATACCAAGGGGCGTTATGACAACAGCGAACGGCATTTCATTTCGGAACGCCCGCCCCTCTTCCCCGGCAAGCCGCTGGTGATCCTGGTTGACGAGGGCACCGCCTCGGCCTCGGAGATTGTCGCCGGCGCCATTCAGGACTGGGACCGCGGCCTCATCATCGGTAACACCACTTACGGCAAAGGCCTGGTGCAGCAGATATTCCCGATTTCCAACGACGGCAGTATGAATTTAAAACTTACCACCGCCAAATATTACGTTCCCTCAGGGCGCTGTATTCAAAAACCGGAAAAACAGTTGAAACATTCCAGCACCTCCGATGTGTTGGAAACTGACACAGTAACCAAGGATACCCTGGCGGTTGATGAGGAAATCTATTACACCAATGGCGGGCGGTTGGTTTACGGCGGCGGTGGTATTATCCCCGATATCGATGTCGACCGCGAGACCTGGAAACCGATTGAAATCAACTTAGAGCGTAAATCGCTGTTCTTCGATTTCGCCGTCAAATACGTCGCTGTGCATCCCGATGTCAAACCGGACCTGGCCATCAACGACGAGGTCGTGAAACAGTTCAAGAAGTTTATCAAGGAAAAAGAGTTTACTTATAAAACATCCATGCAGGTAGCCCTGGAAGAACTCGAACAGACCGCCAAAGACGAGAACCAGGACACCCTTTATGCCGATGCTATCGCTCAGTTGAGTGCCATGATCGAAAAAGAGAAAGATTCCGATTTCGACGAGTCGCTTGACTATATCAAACGAGCCATCAAACGGGAGATAGTATCTTCGATTGCCGGCGAGCGCGGCGTTTACGAAGAAATCGTACTGAAAACCGACAAGACCGTCCAGAAGGCGCTGGAGATTCTCGAATCCCCCGACCATTACAGCAAACTGATTACCAAGGGCCAGAATCCCAAAAAAGCGGATTCCTGATGTATTAGAATCCTGACAAAGTGAATATAGAAACAAGAAGCCCGCTCCCGGCGGGCTTTTTTTATCAGTTATTAATTTCCACTCGTTTAAGTTCCGTCGGGTCCTGATTCCCCGCTTTGCGGGGAATTGTGACCTGACGGTTTTTATTATCGTGAAAAGTGTCAGTTCACATCCTCCAAAGGCGGACAGGAACTGACACAACCCTTAAATATGTCCCGAAAGGTCCTGACTTCCTGACTCGAAAGGGAATTGTGACCCGATGGGTTATTCCGTCCCGTTCGTATCGATGTCCTTGCGGGGGTGGCCGGCCTCAAACCTTTTCAACAACCAGCGGTCATCATCGAGCACGAACGTAAACACCGCCGGACGGTCTTCGGCAAGAGTGCTGTCCTGGATATAACAGTCCACCCGCGCTTTCTTGTTGGTGTAAAAAATCTCGTACTCGCCGAACCGTTCGAACGCAAACGAACCATCGGCTCCGTACACGAAACGGTACAGCGAGTCGATATCCATACCATCATCGAGCATATCTTCAGAAACCAGCGAATCCAGCGCGGCCGTATCGCGGTTTTTGACCGCTTCCTGCAGAGCGTAGATTCTTTCTTTGATAACCGGGATATGGTCCCGTGAAACGGTTTCCTTGTCCCCGCAATTCAGAATCAGCAGAGCCGCCAGCAGCGTCAACGATATTAAATATCTAAACATCATTCCCTCATCTTTTCAAACCGGTAAAGGCCGTTACCGCGCCGCTTCAGGACCTCCTGTTTGATTAACTTGTCCAGCGTCCGGGTGGTGGTCAGGTTCCAGAACCAGTAGCGGGTATTGGTGACATATTTGTCATGACCGTATTTGGTGACTATGTTCTGCAGTTTTTTCTGACCGTTTTTCAAAATTTCCTCGGCGCCGCCGCGCAGTCCCCTCAGGGCGACGTGCACCAGCGTGGTGTCCATCATGAACGTTTCCGGGGGCATTTTATCGCTGTACCACCAGCCGCTGTTTTCCATGAGATTTCTCATATTGGTGAAGCCCGCGGTGCATTCGATTTTGGGAATGGTGTCGCCGTAGGTAACCACCAGATGGTGTCGGCTCATCGAAAGGTTGTAAAAGTTGGTGCCGTTGAAGAAATCGCCGCCGTCGAGAGCGTACATATAATTTGTAATCCGGGCATGACAGGGATTGGTGTTGGCAAAAATATCCAGCGGCCGCAGGCGGTCGATAAATTCCTGGCCCAGGTCGTACCAGAGCAACAGACCGGATACCACCGGGTACTCGAAATGCAGCACCGTCCCGCCGTGCAGGAAATAATTGGTATCGGCCGTCATAGCCTTGGCCTTTATCAGGCTGTCGACCACTTTCAGGTAGCCCGGCAGGTTTTTTTTGACCATAGCCGCCAGCTCATCGGAAACGGTTTCAGCCAGCTTTTTGACCTCCTCGGCTTCGGGTATGCCGATCATGGGGAACCGAAATTTTATTTCATCACCATTCCGGACCAAAAAGCCATAACCGACCATCCGGTCGATCAGGCCTTGAACTATCTCAACCTCGGTCTCGGCCAACTTCGCGATTTCCTCGACACTCTTGCCCTCGTTTAGAAGCAAAAGCAGGATGCGGGAAAATTCGTTGTCGAACGCCGGGCTTTTACCGACCATCGCCGGCATGCTGACCTTGTTCTGCAGGTAATCCGTCAAACCGTCGGGAACCCGGAAATTGACGAAAAACGGCTGCTCCAGAACCAGTTGCGAGGACAACAAATCGTCGAGCGTGTCCACGACATCGTAAATCCGCAGTATCATTTTCGCCTTGCCGAAATTAGGCGGTACGCTGAACGACGGGTCGATTGTACGCGTCTGCAAAGGTTCCAGCAGATAACTTTGGGTTAGTTCCCGGGAGGGACTGAGATAAGTGCCTTCGAACGCGATATCGGTGACAACGGTGATGTATTTGATATAATCGGTATGGTTGATGATTTCGAAAACCGCTTTTTGTTCGCCCCAGTGCAGTTTGTCGAGCGACACCTCGCCGATGCTCACCTCGGCATCCTGAGAAAAAGCGCTCGGAGCAAAGACGATTAAAACCAGAAACAGCCCGGACAGCAAAATTCTACGCGACATGGAATCCTCCTATTTTATTTATCCTTCCGGCCAGCTGGCCGCAGGCGGCGTCGATATCTCTCCCCCGGCTTTTACGGACCGTGACCGCCGGAGCGCGGGGATACAGCTCCCGAGCGAACCAGTCCACCTTCTCATCCGAAGGTCGGGCGAAATCCAGACCGGGAACGGGATTATAGGCAAATATATTTATTTTACAGGGAATACTCTTAATAAGTTCGCTCAAAGCCTTGATATCTTCCATCGTGTCGTTGAAACCCTCGAACAGGACATACTCGAACGTCACCCGGAATTTGGTCTTTTGCGTATAATACCGGGTGGCCTCGGCCAGTTGGTCGAGCGGGAAGGTTTCCGCGACGGGCATAATTTTCAGGCGTTTTTCCTGGATAGCGGCACTGAGCGAAACGGCCAGCCGGACCTTAAGTCCCATATCGGCCAGTTTGTAAATGCGCGGCACGATACCGACCGTGGAAACCGTGATTTTCTTGGCGGCCAGCCCCAGGCCGACCGAGTCGGTGATGATTTCGATGGCCTTGATAAGGTTGTCGAAATTATTCAGCGGCTCCCCCATACCCATGAAAACGATATTGGTGTAGGCCTGCGAACCGTGGAGGTCGCGGATGTATATGAGCTGGCCGAGAATCTCGCCGACCGTCAGGTTACGGGCCAGGCCGTTTTTACCGGTGGCGCAAAATTTACAATCCATGGCGCACCCGGCCTGCGAGGAGATACAGACTGTATTCCGGCCCTTTTCGTCGTTGGGGATAAGCACCGATTCTATTAGATGGCCGCCCTCGAGCTGGAAGAGAAATTTTTCGGTTTCGTCGGTGGATTTTACTTTTTCCCGAAGGGTCAGCGGCTCGAAGGTATATTTCTCCGTAAGGGTTTCGCGGAGTTGTTTGGAAAAGTCGGTCATAAGGCTGAAATCGTACTGGCGGGTACCGTAGAGCCATTTGAACAGCTGACGGCCGCGGTACGGTTTTTCGCCCAGCTGGACCAGGAGATTTTCAAGCTCCGGCAGGGTTCGGCCTATGAGGTTTTCTTTTGACATAGTCCATAAATTTAAGCAAAATATTAAATTACGCAAGCGTCAAAATCGGCGGGACCCCGCCCCGCGGAATGAAAACGATGCCGCAAGGGAGTCAGTTTTATTTTGATTTTTAAGGATATTTACCGATTATTAGATATAGCCCGATTCGCGTATTAACATCTTGACAAACGCCGCGAGACCAGTATCATTCGGGTATCAGTTTGAAAACGGGGTGTGGCGCAGTCTGGCAGCGCACTTGCTTTGGGAGCAAGATGTCGGAGGTTCAAATCCTCTCACCCCGATTTT
>JAFGNW010000008.1 GCA_016926795.1 Candidatus Zixiibacteriota bacterium | reverse complement strand
TTTTTCCAGTTGCTCGGCGTAGGTCTGAGCGAGGCTGACGCCCCAGCCGAAAGTGCAGGAGTTGCCCAGGGTTATGATTTTTTTCGCATTTTTCTCGGTCGTGATTTCGTCGCCGCGCAGACCGAGCGAATTGATATGATAAGTATTTCCCTCGAAAAATTTCGAGGTCACCGTTCGGTCGGGCCGGAAGCGCCAGAAGAGGTCGCGGTCGCGCTGAAAAATATCAGGATAGTCGAGGGCGCGGTTGACAATGAAAAAACGATTCTGGAAATAATCATCGACCGCCGCGAACCGCACAACCACCTCGACTATGATGATAAAAAACACGATGGCGACCGGTGCGGCCATAAGTCGAAAACCAATGGAGTATTTTTTTCTCGGCATAAAGTAATATAAGGTTATAAAGGATAAATGAACAGAATTTATCTCGAAGCCAGGTTGGGCATAATCTGTCCGGCAATGGTTTCGGCAGTCAGCCGGTGGCCGTTTTCGTTAAAATGGGTCGGGTCGCCGTAAGCGTCGGTGAACAGGTCGCGGTAGCGGTCGAATTCGGCCTGGAGGTCAATCAGCGGGATGTGTTCTTTCTGAGCGACCGCCCGGATCCGGTTCTGGTATGCCTGGTGAATTACGTGCAGCTGCGACAGGGTGCCGTTGAAATAAGTTTGGGCGCAGGCGATGGGGGGAACCAGCAGCACCGGCTGGGCGTTGTTCTCCCTGGCCAGGTGGGCGATAGCGGCAAGATTCACATAAAACTCCTGGGGGGAAACACGCCGTTTGCCCTCCATCTGCCCCAGGGACACGAATTCCTGTTTCTCGGACGCCGACAGGATGATTTTCCGCATCAGCTGGTAAGTTTTAAATCGGGAAAAGAAATTCTGCAAGCCGATAATGAACCGTCCCGGCATTTTCTGTTCCAGGTCGGAAATACCCTTGCCGGCCGCGAAATGGTCGTTCCAGCCGAACATGATAAGCACCATGTCCGGTTTCAAGTCGAGCAGCTTTTCTTTCAGCAGGATTTTCCCCTGGTGGGAACTGTAACCGGGTATGCCGGCGTTGATAACTTCACAGTTATTGTCGGGGAATTGACGTTCCAGGATTTTTTCCAGTTGACTGACCCAGGTATAATCCTGGTCCACCCCCCAGCCGAAAGTGCAGGAATTGCCCAAGGCCAGGATGCGGTAATTTTTCTTTTCTTTTTCGAATTCCGGTCCGCGGAAACCGTGCGAGTTAATGTGATAGGTCAGGTAGCTGAACTGTTCCGATTTAGTGGTGATGTTCTCCCGGAAAGTCCAGAACAGGTGGGGGTCTTTTTTGTAAATATCGCAGAAATCGATATCACGGTTGACGGGGAAAAACTGATTTTTAAAATACAGGTCAGTGTCAAAGAGGTTGAGGACCAGTTCGCTGACGGCCACGAAGATTAAAAGCGGGATGATGACGCCGATGATTCTTACGCCAATCGACGCTGTTTTTTTTGAGTCGGCCATTATCTATTCAAAAAAAGTTAAACTTAAGCTTAAAAAATCGAATAAATAAAGGGAGCCAGGGCCGAGGATTCCGTAAAGACAATCAGGATAGACAATAAAAGCAGAAAAACCAGAATCGGGGTAAGCCACCATTTCTTGGAATGTTTAAGGAAATCAAGAAGTTCTGCCAATATGCCCAACCGTCGAAACATCTTTGTCTCCCAAAATTTTCTTTAACGCAGCTAACTTACCGGGTACGGCCTTTTTTAATTATAAATCTTCTTTAAGTAAAAACAAAGTTGTCTATCTGCTTATTATAAGATAACAGAAAATCGAAAAAAAACAACAGTATTTTACAATATGGGCTTTCTGGTTTATTTCGTGGGAGATAATAATTTAGACGATAATTAGTTGCATTTGATAAGATAAAAGATTATTTTTTTAGATAACTAAAGTATTATTTTCAGGATAATCTAAAGAGGTATCTGCCATGGCGGCGGACGAAAATGACAATGATCAAACCCGGTCATTTACCGTCCTGGCCGCCGGTACGACGATATCGCATTATAAAATTATCAACAAAATCGGCGCCGGCGGGATGGGGGAGGTGTACAAGGCCGAGGATACCGAGCTCAAACGCGAGGTGGCCCTGAAATTTTTACCGGCCCACCTGTGCCGGGACGAGGTCTACCGTGCCCGTTTCTTACGCGAGGCCCGGGCAGCGGCGAAACTCAGACACCCCAATATCGTCATTATCTATGAGGTCTCAGAATACCAGGGCCGGCCCTTTTTCGCCATGGAGTGTTGCGAGGGGCGACCGCTTTATGAGGTAATCAGGACCGAAAAACCGAGTCTTGATAAAATTATCGACCTGGCGGTTCAGATATGCGAGGGTTTGCAGGAGGCCCACGATAACGGTATAATCCACCGCGACATCAAACCATCGAATATAATTCTGGATAAAAAGAACCGTTTGAAACTTCTGGATTTCGGTCTGGCCGCGGTCAGGGGTACGGACCAGCTTACCAAGGCCGGTTCTACCATGGGAACTATCGGCTATATGTCGCCGGAACAGATACAGGGTGAGGAGGCGGGACCCCGCAGCGATTTGTTTTCGCTGGGGGTGGTATTGTATGAGATGATTACCGGTCGGAAACCTTTCAACGGAGAATACGAAGCGGCTGTCTTGAATTCCGTTCTCAACGACCATCCCGAGCCGTTATTGAGATACAAGAGCGGCATACCCGGTGAATTGCAGCGAATCGTTTCTAAACTCCTGGAGAAAGACCCGAAGCTTCGGTATCAGAGCGCCGCCGGGGTCATCTCGGATTTAAGACAGCTGGAATTGGCGGGCGTCAAACCCGCCGGTCGACCTTTTTGGAAAAGTGTCCTGAATAAATTTCTGATTGGTTTTCTTATCGGCGTGACCCTCTATGTCGTCGGCGAATACCTGCTATCCGAGGGGGACGGATCCGGTGCTTCCAAGATGCTGGCGGTATTGCCGTTTGAGAACCTCGGAGAACCGGACGACGAATACTTCGCCGACGGTATCACCGACGAAATTATCTCGCGTTTGGCGATGCTGCACGGGCTGGGGGTAATCTCGCGCACCAGCACCCTGCAATACAAGGGAACCTTGAAAAACCTGCGCCAGATCGGCAAGGAACTGGAGGTGGATTATATTCTTGAGGGCAGCATTCGCTGGAGCAAGTCGGGGGAGGAAAGCCGGGTGCGTATTAACCCCCAGCTGATCAGGGTGGCTGACGACGTTCACCTTTGGGCGGACCGGTATGACGCTGTTATCGACGATATCTTCACCGTTCAATCCTCCATTGCTGAGAAAGTGATTGATGCTCTCGATATCACTCTTCTTGAATCCGAGCGCCGGGCCCTTAACGAACAGCCAACCGACAATACCGAAGCTTACGATTATTACCTGCGCGGTCATGAATACTTAGACAATCACAATGTCAAGGATTACATGAATGCCGAGGCTATGTTCAACCGGGCGATTGAGCTCGAACCGGATTTCGTTTCGGCTTATTCCTGGCTGGCGATTACTCACCTTCAGTTGTATTCACAGTATTTTGACCGTACCGAACAACGTCTGCATTCAGCCAAAGAGGCTCTCGACCGCGCCCTGGATATAGGTCCGGATAATTATGACGCACTGGGGGCGCAGGCCTGGTATCTTTACGCCGGGCTGGGTGATTTCGACCGGGCTCTTTCGGAATTCATCGAGCTGCGCAATATGTTACCCAACGAACATATGTTGAGTCTGTGCATTGCCCTTATAAAACGGCGCAAGGGTCAATGGGAAGACGCCGTCG
>JAFGNW010000124.1 GCA_016926795.1 Candidatus Zixiibacteriota bacterium | reverse complement strand
GGCATCAAGAAAATCATGGCCAAATACGCCCGGCTGAAGATAATCGGGTAGGGGTCTTCCATATCATTGTGCTCGGCAGATCCTTCGGAAACTCAGGACATGTGTCCACATCTGCCGTGGATTCCGGGGCACATGTGGACATGTGCCGCCCACAAATCAATATCTTCAGATTTTACATCAGATATTGCTTTACCTAGTAAACGCATATAAGAATCCCTATAATATTATCATTTTTCGCTTACAGATTAATATACTCCCAACCAAGATATCTTGCTCCGAGAATGCCGTCAAGGGATAATTTTGTGCCCGGCAGATGTCCACATCTGCCGCGGATATTGGGACACATGTGGACATGTGCCGCCCACGAATTAATGTCATTCCCGGCCTGATCGGGAATTCAGGCTCTTTTAAAACCCCACCTCTAAAGAGGTGGGCCACCCATCGGAACAGTAACGAAATTGTAAGTCATCCTGAGCGGAGTCGAAGGATGGCTTGAAATGTCGAAACTCTGCGAGATTTCGACCTACAAAAAAAATTATGTGCCCGGCAGATCCTTCGGAAACTCAGGACATATGTCCACATCTGCCGTAGATACCGGGGCACATGTGGACATGGGCTGCCCACAACAAGGAATAAAACATGTCGAAACCGTAAAGGTTTCGACCTACCGTTAGTTTCAAAATCCGTCAGGTCACAATTCTCCGCAAGGTGGAGAATCAGGACCTGACGGAACATGTGCGGAATTGTAAGTCATCCTGAGCGGAGTCGAAGGATGGCTTAAATTGTCTCAAGAACTATTGTCGAAAGTCTTCGACATTTCGACCTACGTAACTCCTACAAAGACCCGCAAGAAACGGCTACAAATACTCAGAAAAGGCGGGTTTTTCGGGGTTTCAGGAATTTTGAGTAAATGCCGATAATTCTTTTAATAGAGGATAATTAGAAAAAGGACCCGAATCCTTGGAAAAAATTCTCCATTACAACCTCGACAAACACCTCGGCGACGGCAAGTACGGCGAGTATTACCTCGCCTGGGACGGCGGCCTCGACCGGATTATACTGGTGGAGTTTCTCGGCCCGGCCCTGGCGCTGGACGACTCCTTCCGCGACCGGTTCGATAACGATATGAAAAAACTGGCCGATATCGACCATGAGCATATCGCCGGTTTTTACGCCTTGCAGGAAGGGGAGGGGCGGCTGTTTGTCCTGCGGGAATATGTCGAGGGGCGGACGGTCAAGGAACTTATCGCCGAGAGCGAATTTTCTTACGCCCTTTTTCTCGGGTACGCCATCCAGATGACGGCGGGAATCAAGGCCGCCCATGAGGCGCTGATATTGCACCGCAATATCGCCTCGCAGAATATCATCGTCAGCGATAAGAAGAAAGTGAAGCTGGTCAATTTCGGTCTGCCGGGGAAAATTGACCATATCGGTCTCGACGAGCCGCCCGGAGCGTACGATTATTATCTCGCCCCGGAACAGACCCGGAATCAGTTCGAGAGCCCGGAAACCGACCTTTACTCGTTGGGTATGGTTTTTTACGAGATGCTCGCCCGGGATTTGCCGTTCAAAGGGGCGACCCGGCGGGAGCTGTTCCGGAGCATTCAAAACGACGCCCCCGATTTCAGTACCGGCCCGGCCGCGCAGATTCCCCCCGACGGGCGGCTTTTGATTGAAAAGCTGCTGTCAAAAGACGGCAGCGACCGCTTCCGCGACGCCGACGAACTGCTGATAACGCTGCAGGCCATGCTGGATTATCATTTCAACCGTTCGGAAATTTCCGAAAGACATGCCAAACACAAATCACCGCGAACTTACCTGCTTTTGTCGGTGCTGGTGATTCTGATTATCATTTTCTGGCTGGTTATCTCAACCGTTTACCGGTAGGCGATTAAGTCGCTTCTTTCTTTATCGAGTCGGTTATTCCGTTAAATTACAGTAACTTGGGAACAGACCAAAAAGTTATTTACCTTTGAAGGGAAATTGACTATCTTATTAGGTTTGCAGTTATTTGGAAATTTATAAATATGGATAATTATGAAAATTAATCATAACTCGGAAGTAATCGAAATCAAGAACCAGCTGCCGGTGGTGCCTTTGCGGGATGTGGTGGTTTTTCCCTATATGATATATCCCCTGCTTATCGGCCGCAAGGTGACGATAAACGCCCTGCAGGAGGCGATGGTTAAAGACCGGCACATGTTTTTGATAGCGCAGCGTTCGGCTCTTATCGATGAGCCGCAACCGGAGGACCTGTACCGGGTCGGGGTGGTCGCCCGGATTCTCCAGGTGATGAAGATGCCCAACGGAACGCTTAAAGTCCTCGTGGAGGGGCTGGCGCGGGCCAAAGCCTCACAGGTCGCAAAGAAAAACAATTTTTACCTGGCCAAAATTAGCGTCGTCAAACCCGAAGAAGACCGGAAGGACAATGAAATCGAAGCCCTGTCGCGGTCGGTGTCGGAACTGTTCGCCGAATATATCCGGCTCAACCGGCGCATTCCCGACGAGGTGCTGGTGACGATAGCGTCGATCGAGAAATACCATCAGCTGGCAGACACCATCGCAGCCCATATCCTGCAAAAGATTGAAATCAAACAGAAAATACTCGAGACCTTCAATATCAAAACCTGTTTCAAAGTGCTCTCGCGGATTCTCAAAAAGGAAATCGAGATTCTCAAAATCGAGCAGAAGATAGACGGCACGGTGCGGGAGTCGATGTCCAAAAATCAGCGGGAGTTTTATCTCCAGCAGCAGCTCAAGGCCATCAAGGACGAGCTGGGGCAGGGGGACGACCAGGCAGCCGAGGTCGATGACCTGCTGGAAAAGCTGGGCAGCCGCGATTACCCGCTGGAAGTACGAACGAAGGTCCAGGAAGAGATAAAGAAACTGGCCCGGATGCACCCGTTCTCGGCGGAGTCGGGGGTGGTGCGCACCTATGTCGAGTGGCTGCTGAGTCTTCCCTGGGATAATATCACGAAAGACCGCACCGATTTCAAAGAGGTCCGTTCGATTCTCGACGGTGACCATTTCGGTCTGGAGAAACCCAAGAAGCGGATACTGGAACACCTGGCGGTGATAAAGCTGGCGGGCAAGGTCAAGGGGCCGATTTTGTGCCTGGTGGGTCCCCCCGGGGTGGGGAAAACCTCGGTCGGGCGTTCTATCGCGCGGTCGCTGGACCGGAAATTCGCCCGCATGTCACTGGGCGGGATTCACGACGAAGCCGAGATAAGGGGTCACCGCCGCACCTATATCGGCGCCATGCCGGGACGGATTATCCAGTCGCTGAAAAAAACGGAATCCTCCAATCCCGTCTTTCTGCTGGACGAGGTGGATAAAATCGGCAAGGACTTCCGTGGTGACCCGGCCTCGGCCCTGCTCGAAGTGCTCGACCCGGAGCAGAACAACACGTTCTCGGATAATTATCTGGAGGTGGAGTACGACCTGTCGAATATTCTGTTTATAACCACCGCTAATTCCGCGACGACCATCCCGGCGCCGCTTCGGGACCGCATGGAGATTATCAACCTGCCGGGATATCTCGACTTCGAGAAAGCCGCTATCGCGCAGGGTTTCCTCTTTCCCAAATTGCTCGACGCGGTGGGGCTGGAAAACGTCAAGATAGAACTTCGCGACGATGCTGTCTATGAAATTATCCGTTACTATACTCGTGAGGCGGGGGTGCGCGAACTGGAGCGACTGCTGGGCAGTATGCTTCGGAAGGTGGCGATCGAGGTGGCCGAAGGGAAGAAAATCCGACGGCTGGTATTCAACCGGGCGCAGGTGAACAAGCTCCTGGGGGCGCGGAAATATGTCGAGACGAATATCAAGACCCGCCCGACGGTCGGGTATGCGGTCGGTCTCGCCTGGACGGAAATGGGCGGCGATGTCCTGCCGGTGGAAGTGGTGCCGATGAGAGGCAAAGCCAACCTGACTATGACCGGTTCGCTGGGTGATGTATTGCGGGAATCGGCCACGGCGGCGCTGTCTTATATCCGCAACCATGCCGAACGGTTCGGGCTGGACGAGAACTTTTTCGAAAAGCTGGATTTGCACGTGCACATCCCCGAAGGAGCGGTACCCAAAGACGGGCCTTCGGCTGGGGTGACGGTGCTGACCGCCATGCTGTCCACCCTGACCGGCATCCCGGTCAGGACCGACCTGGCGATGACGGGGGAAATTACTTTAACCGACGACATTCTGCCGATCGGCGGCCTCAACGAAAAGCTCCTGGCCGCCAAGCGGATGGGTATAAAAGAAATTATTTTACCGGAGAAGAACCGCAAAGATATTGTGGAACTACCGCCGGAGTTGTTGAAGGGGCTGAAGCTGCATTTCGTGCGCAAGACCAGCGATGTCTTGAAACTGGCCCTGACTGCCTCGCCTTACGTGAATCATCGGGTGAAATTAAACCACCCGGTCGGCGAGGGGCTGAGCTAAGCCGGCGTCACAGGCTGCTCTGATGTTAGTGATTGGGGTGTAAAAAATAGCCGCCAAAGGTTTTAACTCTAAATTTGTCGGGTCGTACTTTGATCTGAGCCAGCTTCCCCGGGATAAACTATCTCAGATAGCGATTGCGGGGCGGTCCAATGTCGGCAAATCGTCGCTTCTTAACCGACTGCTGGGGCAGCGCAAGCTGGCCAAGGTATCCTCGACCCCCGGCAAAACCCGCTCTTTGAATTTTTACCTGATAAACGACCGCTTTTATCTGGTGGATTTACCCGGCTATGGTTATGCTAAAGTACCGAAGAAAATCAAAGCCGGCTGGGGGAAACTTATCGAGGATTATCTGATAAGAGAGAAGCGGCTGATAGGGCTGGTGCTTTTACTGGACTGCCGCCGTGAACCGGCCCCGGAAGACTTACAGCTTCTGGACTGGCTGGCGGCGCGGCGCCTTCCGGTGCTGGTAGCGGTGACCAAAGCGGATAAAATCAATCGCGACCAGCTCAACCGCAAAGTATATCTGGTGGAAAACGAACTTAACCTGCCGGCCATACCGTTTTCGGTGAAATCAGGCCTGGGCAAAAATGAACTGGCCCGGGCAGTGGTCGATTTGGTAACGGAAAAAACGTAACCTTGAAAGATAGATGCTTATGAACAAAAACAAAGCTGTTATCGGATGTCAGTGGGGCGACGAAGGCAAGGGAAAAATCGTCGATTTGCTGGCGGCCGACGCCGACATTATCGCCCGTTTCCAGGGCGGCGCCAACGCCGGGCACACTATCCGCTTCGGCGAAAAAAAGTATATCCTCCACCTGATTCCATCGGGTATTATCCACCCCGATAAAATCTGTTATATCGGTAACGGGGTGGTGCTCGACCCGTTCACTTTCAACGATGAATTGAAGTTGCTCGAAAGCGAGGGCATCGACTGTACCGGTCGGCTGTTCATCTCGCCGGCCACCAATCTCGTTCTGCCGTATCACAAGCTGATTGACGCCGTCGATGAGAGCAGCCGCGGCACCAAGTCGATCGGCACCACCATGCGCGGGATAGGCCCGGCTTATGTCGACAAAGTAGCCCGGCACGGTATCCGGCTGGTGGATATTTTCAACCCTGACCGGCTGAAACGAAGGCTGGAATTCAACCGCGCCCTGAAAGCGCGGTATCTTGAGGGCTCCAGTGACGAACGCGCCGACCTCGAGAAAACTTTCAACGACCTCCGGGCGATGGTGGAGCTTTTCCGGCCGATGGTGGTCGATGTTTCGCGGCGGCTGTTCGAAGCCGGCAAAGAGGGCAGGGTGATTCTATATGAGGGCGCCCAGGGGTGCATGCTCGATGTTGACCTGGGGACCTACCCGTTCGCGACCTCCTCGAACACAACCGTCGGCGGTATCCTGACCGGTCTGGGGGTGGGGCCGAAGATGGTCGGAGAG
>JAFGNW010000123.1 GCA_016926795.1 Candidatus Zixiibacteriota bacterium | reverse complement strand
CTTTAAATATGCTATGAACGAGACGATTCAAAATAAACTCGATGTCTTAAAAGCCATTCTTGCCGACATGAATTCGGTTATGGTGGCCTACTCCGGCGGCGTGGACAGCACCCTGCTTTTAAAAGTTGCCGCCGATGTTCTCGGTGACGCCGTCACCGCCGTCACCGCCATATCCGAAATCCACACCCCCGAAGAAAACGAGCACGCCGTCCGGCTGGCGGAAACGCTGGGGGTGAAACATATCACCGTCCGCACCCATGAAATAAACGACCCAGCTTTTACAGCCAATCCGCCCGATCGCTGTTATTTCTGTAAAAAGAGCCGCTTCATCCGGATGCTCGAAATGATGCGGGAGCTGGGTATCGAGCATCTCATCGAAGGCACCAACGTCGATGACGAGGGTGACTACCGGCCGGGGATGAAAGCCGTCGAGGAGCTGGGCGTCCGCAGCCCACTCAAAGAAGCCGGCCTGACCAAAGCCGAAATCCGAATCATATCCAAAGAGTTGAACCTGCCCACCTGGGACAAACCGGCCTCTCCCTGTCTGGCCACCCGTATTCCTTACGGTCAGAAAATTACCCCCGAAAGACTGATAAGGGTTGAACAAGCGGAGAAATTTTTGCATACTCTGGGGATAAAGATACTCCGGGTGCGTGACCATGGCGAGCTGGCCCGTATCGAAGTCACCCCTGAGGATATGCTGCTGGTGATGGATAAGGCAAATACCGATAAAATCGCAGCGCGCCTTAAGGAACTGGGGTTCACTTACGTGACGCTCGATTTGACCGGCTACCGCTCCGGCAGTATGAACGAAACCCTGAAACGGGATGAAAAATGAAGAAAGAAACGATTGAGAAACTCCTGAAAGATGTCAAAGACGGTAGTATCGCTATCGATGAGGCGATGCGGCTTTTGAAAAGTCTGCCGTTCGAGGACCTTGGTTTCGCCAAAATAGATACCCACCGCGACCTGCGGCGGGGTTTTCCCGAGGTAATTTTCTGCCAGGGGAAATCAATCGAACAGATTGTCAAAATCGTCGAGAAAGTCTCGCATCATGGTGATGTCGTCATGGCCTCCCGGGCGTCTCGTGAGGTTTACGAGGCTGTTTGCAAAACCAAACCGGATGCCGAGTATTTCGAGACCGCCCGTATTATCCTGGTCGGGAAGAAAAGAAAAGTCGAGACCCAGAATATCATCGCCGTCATAAGCGCCGGGACCTCGGATATCCCGGTGGCCGAGGAAGCCGCCGTCACCGCCGAAATCCTGGGGCACCCGGTGGAGCGAATATACGATATCGGTGTGGCCGGAGTGCACCGCCTTCTGGGTAACCGGGAGAAGATATTCAAGGCCAACGTGCTGGTGGTGGTGGCCGGGATGGAAGGCGCCCTGGCCTCGGTTATCGGCGGCCTGGTCGATAAGCCCCTTATCGCTGTACCCACCAGCGTCGGTTACGGGGCTAGTTTCGACGGCCTGGCAGCTTTGCTATCAATGCTGAACTCCTGCGCCCCGGGCGTGGTTACGGTAAATATTGACAACGGCTTCGGCGCCGGTTATTTTGCCTGTTTGATAAACCAGATGGGAAAGTAGATTTATGAAAACCGTTTATTTCGATTGTTTCTCCGGCATCAGCGGCGATATGATTCTCGGCGCCCTGGTCGATGCCGGACTGGATGTGGCAATACTTGAAAAAGAACTGGCCAAACTCAACCTGGCCGATTTCGAACTCACCGTGAATAAAGTCATGAAAAAGGGGATTACCGGCACGAAGGTTGATGTCGAAATAAAAGGGGAGCAAATCACCCGCCATTTGAAGGATATTGTCGAGCTAATCGACCGGAGCGGTCTCGAGGCGGATGTAAAAAATATCAGCAAAAAGATATTCATGAATCTGGCCGCGGCCGAAGCGAAGGTGCACAATACTGAAATCGAGAAAGTGCATTTCCATGAAATAGGTGCCGTCGATTCCATTGTCGATATTATCGGTACGGTAATCGGTCTGAAGGAACTGGGCATCGAAGCGGTGTACGCCTCGAGGGTGCACACCGGCAGCGGTTTCACCGACTCCCAGCACGGCCGTATCCCGGTCCCGGCTCCGGCAACAATGGAGCTGCTCCGGGATGTCCCGGTATATACGCTGGGCATCGAATCGGAACTGACTACTCCCACCGGGGCGGCGGTATTGAAATCGCTGGCCGCCGGTTTCGGCCGCATGCCCTCGATGAAAGTCGAGTCTGTCGGCTATGGCGCGGGCACCCGCGATTTCAAGGAACTCCCCAATCTCTTAAGGGTTTTTATCGGCGACGTCCGGCTGGAAAAATACGAAAACGAGGAAATGGTGCTCGTCGAAACCAATCTCGACGATATGAACCCGGAATTTTTCGATTATGTCTCCGACCGTCTTTTCGACGAGGGGGCGCTCGATGTTTTTATCACCCCGATTATAATGAAAAAGAGCCGTCCCGGTTCGATTATAAACGTCCTGTGTCAGTCGGATAAAATCGATACCCTGCTGGATATCCTCTTCACGGAAACGACCACCCTGGGTGTGCGGCTGCACCATGTCGAGCGGAAGAAACTGGCACGGGAAATTATATCGGTGGATTCCAGGTTCGGCCCGGTGAAGGTCAAGATCGGCCGGACAATTGGCGAGGAACGCCGTATCAAAAATATCACCCCCGAGTACGAAGACTGCCGACGGGTAGCCGAAGAAAATAAAATACCACTTAAGGAAGTTTTCGATGAGGTCAAGCACACCGCCGAAAGAAAACTTCTCGAAGGGGAGTTCTAATTAGTTTTCGTTAACGGGCGTAAATTTTACTTTTTAAACCGGAAACTGATGGCGTCCTCCGGGCAGGTGTTCATACATTCGCCGCAGGAGGTGCAGTCGGGTATCACTCCTTTTTCTTCTTTCTCGTAAACCAGCTTATGGATGGTGGGGCAGGGGCTTTTGGTCTCGCAATCACCGCACAGGGTGCACTTGTCATGGTCCACTCTTATCCGGCCGGGGGCGATTTTCTCGAGCAGCCAGGTCAGCATCCCGATCGGACAGATGCTGTAACAAAAGGGACGGTAAAGAATCAGGCTGGCTGCTACCAGTAGTATCATCATGATAAAAAACTTGGGATTAATAACCCAGTGCAGAAGCTCAAAGAAATTGATAGGGTCATAAATACTGTAGGACAGATAAGCCAGCCAGGTCTGATTGGTAAGGTCGGCGCCGACATCGCCCGCCAGGTAACTGATATGGTCTTTGACATAGAAAAAGGTCAGGATAAACATGACCAGCAGGGTCACCCGGACAGCGTTGAACACGGTAAAATTGAATTGTTTGAATTTATATTTGAACGGAATCTTGTTTATCAAATCCTGAAAAGCCCCCAGGGGACAGACCCAGCCGCAGAAGAGTTTGCGGCCTATCAGGCTGGGGATGAACATGGCCAGAAACAAAGCCAGTAACGGCAGGAAGAACTGCCCGAAGGTAAACTTGAACATAAACAGCTTGGTCACGGCGCACATCGGGCTGGGGTGCAGGGGGAAGAAGGTGTCAATCCCGAACAGGACGAAAGCGATAACCAGCATGGCGATCCGCACCCACAATTTACTCCAGCGCGCCAGCAGAAGTATAAGGGCCACCAGCGCCATTACCATAAAAGCAAGGTAGCGGCCGGTGAGCAGGAAATCGAAAATGCCGGGCGGCTGAGGAGCGGCCTGTACCGGCGCGTCCTCAAGCGGTGTTTCCGCGAGAAGCGCACTCCCGGTTAGCAAAAGGCCGGTCAATAACAGCCAACCGACCGAAAGAATAGCTTTGTACCCTTTGTATTTCATACCTTTGCAGTCTCCATAAAAAATTCGGTATAAAATATA
This sequence comes from Candidatus Zixiibacteriota bacterium, assembly GCA_016926795.1. Taxonomy (GTDB): domain Bacteria; phylum Zixibacteria; class MSB-5A5; order GN15; family FEB-12; genus JAFGNW01. The sequence goes on along the minus strand of JAFGNW010000123.1, from coordinate 2,783 downwards.
TCATGAGTCGATATTGTCAAGTTTAAGTTTGTTAAGGGCTTAATTGACGCGAAAAACCGTCAATTTTAAATACTATGTCCGGCACTTACTTGAAATCTTATATGTTAAAAAATTTCGGTAATTTTGTTGACTTTGCAGGAACCGGGTGTAACTTATAACACCGTTAAATTAAATTTCAAGGTCGTTTTTTTAAAGGAAAAAAATCTGCTGAGGAAGGAGGGTCGATATTATATTACAAATTCCGCTTTATTAATATTTTCTATATAAACCTTTTTTTTACGTTAACATAATCATACTCTGGAGGGAGAAATGAAGATTACCAGACTCTTGATATCTGCATCCATGTTTGTCGTTCTGGCTTTTTCCGGAACCGCCATGGGTGATTCTTTCATCAAGCAGACGACGCACACTGATGGATTCCAAATGCAGGGCCAGAACATGCAGCCCCGCGACGATACGGTTTCGATGTGGCTGACCGATAACATGGCTCGCAGTGACTCTAAAGACGGCACGTTTATTATCCGAACCGACGAAGGCATGCTCTACATGATTGACCATGAGAAGAAAAAATACGCCGAAATGCCCCTTTCTTCTCTGGGCGATATGAAGAAAATGATGGGGCTTGACAAACTGAGCGATGAAGAGGCCAAGATGATGGAGCAGCAGATGCAGGGCATGATGGCCATGATGCAGATCACCGGTACTATTACCCCCACCGATGAAACCAAAAAAATCAAGGACTACAACTGCAAAAAGTATATAGGCGACCTCAATATCGGTATGATGAACTCGAAAATCGATTACTGGGCATCCAAAGACGTTGAGTTGAATTATGAAGCTTTCAAGAAACTGACCCTTTCCGAAATGCTCTTTATGCCCGGCGCCGATAAGCTGGTCGAGGAAATGGCCAAGATGGAAGGTTTCGTGGTTTATGCCGAAGGCACCATGAACATGATGGGTACCAACGTCAAGACCATCATAGAACTGCTGGAGGTTGATGAAAAAGACGCCCCGGCGGGTACTTACGATATCCCCGAAGGTTACAAGAAAGAGGAATTCAATCCTATGAGCCAGATGGGGCGTTAAATAACTCTTTTCATCGTTGAAGATAAAAACCGCCGGACGATACGGACCCGGCGGTTTTTTTGTGAAAAAAAGGCGTTATTAAATTTCATTGACTGTTTTTCGTCTTTGTTATATAGTGTAACACAACCCTTGCAAAGGAGAGATGATGGCTTTATTTATTATGGCTCTGACGATAAACCCCAACGCCAAAAAAGAGCACCCGGATTTGGAGCATTTTATCGACGAATCCCTGAACGCTTTCAAAAAGAACAACGTCAAGGTCAAGGACCTTTACGCCACCCTGGGGCGGTACGACTACCTGGCTACGTTCGAGGCTCCCGACCAGGTGCTGGCGTTTCGGATTGCCTCGCAAATAAACAACCTGGGCATTCTGGAAACCGAGACCTGGCCGGTCGTCCCCTACGACGAGTTCTCGCAGTTGATTAAGTAGATTTATATTAGTAATTTCTTCGCAAGTGTGATTATCGATATCAATCAAATGGAGGATGTATGCATTATCGACACCTTGATTCACTTTTCTTTGTTATCATATTAATATGCCTGTTCGGGCTATTCCCTACCGCTTATTCGCAGGATAAGAACCAGGCAGTTCCGGAGGCACTGCTAAATATTATGGGTACCTTCACCGGTGTCTGGACCAGTTACGGTATCGACAACAACGGCCAGGTGATAACCAAGGTGACCTGGACCGATACCATCAAACTAGAAAATCCGGTGGTGCAGAAAGATCGGGCTTTCGCGCACTCGACTGATAATATGTATTTTGAGGGAGGTCATATCCCCCCGATGAAAGTAGAAGGTACGGAAGGATTTTTCATCAATGAAGATGGAAGTATCGGCGAGCACTATTTCGAAACCTACGGCCAGATTTATCGTCTGAATAAGCTGGGTGAAAACTGCTGGGCTTATGCCGCCGCGGCCAATCCCCAGGAAATGGCCATGCTGGGCTTTCCGAACGTCACTCACTCTCAACATATCCTGGTTAAAGAGATAACCGATGAAGAAGGGGTGGAAACGCACCGCATCACCCGGGTAACCACGGTGAGCTGGAAAGATACGGAAGCTAAAAAGCACTGGCTGCAATATGTCAGCCTGCAGGGCTTCCATAAAAAACTGTAATTTAATTTACCACCGTTAGGTCGGGTTATATCCAATTAGTCGAATGTGACCCGACCCTTTTTCAATCAAACCGTTCAGATTTCTTTTTCCCAGGCTTCGGACAGGTCATACTCGGTGAAACCGACCGAGCTATAAAGTTTATGTGTGGCCTCATTCCACGAACCGACAAAAGCCAGCTCGGCGCCCAATTTTTTGAGCCGGCGAAGACCTTCGTTCATAACGGCTGTAGCCAGCCCGCGCCGTTGATGATTCGGGTCGGTACCTACCGGCTCAAACGCCCCTGTCAAAGTCACCTCATCGAACCAGACCGTGCAAAAGGCCGCCAGTTCACCGTCCGGCGCCTCGGCGACGATTTCCAGTTCCCGACGATAAAGCGGCGCCCGCTGGATATTGTGATACCATTCCCAGCCCTGATATTTTTCATCCGATTCGCCGGGATGGAAAACCCGCCAGGATAAATAACTTCGTGCGGGATATTCCTCAGGTCCGCTGAGCGCGCGCACTCGGTAATCATCAGCCATGGTTTCATCTGGTATAGGTAAAGACATCGACCGATAACGCTGGTAGTCCCTTCTGTT
>JAFGNW010000122.1 GCA_016926795.1 Candidatus Zixiibacteriota bacterium | reverse complement strand
GATACCAGGGCCTGGATTTCCACCAGAAGCGGCCGGTTGCCCTCGCAGACACCGGTCACCACCGCCCCGGAGCGCGACGTACCGGAACTGCCGGAGAGAAAATACGACGACGGGTTAGCGACCTCGCTCAGACCGTCGGAAGCCATCTGGAACAGACCTATTTCAGAGATGGAACCGAAACGGTTTTTCTGGGCGCGCAGTATGCGATAGAGATAAGCCGAGTCCCCCTCGAAATAAATCACGGTGTCAACCATGTGCTCGAGCACTTTGGGCCCGGCGATAAGACCGTCCTTGGTGACATGGCCGACCAGGAACAGGGCGTGACCTTTGCTTTTAGCCTGCAAAATAAGCTGGTTGGCGGCTTCGCGCACCTGTCCCACCGTGCCGGGCGGGGAGTCGAACAGACCGCTGGCGATAGTTTGAATCGAATCGATAAGCACCACCCCGTAATCGGCATCGGCGATAAGAGCCGTGATTTCCTCGAGACTTATAGTTTTGACGACGGTTATATTATCACCGGCAACCTTCAACCGTCCGGCGCGTAGTTTTATTTGCGGAAGGGATTCCTCCCCGGTCACGTACAGCACGGGGATGTTCTGTTCGGAGTAAGCCTCGGCGGCCTGCAACATCAGGGTGGATTTGCCGATGCCGGGGTCGCCGCTCAAAAGTACCGTCATTCCCGGCAGGAGCTGCCCGCCGAGGACGCGGTCGAACTCGGCCAGGCCGCTTTTAAAACCGAAGGTTGCAACGGTGGTAATATCGCTTAATTTTTGTTTTTCGACACTGCCGGTATGCGAAACGGTGCCTATGCTTTTAACCAGTTTTTTTTCCTCAGCCAGGCTGTTCCAGGCGCCGCACTCGCGGCATTGCCCCTGCCATTTGGGATGTTCCGCACCGCACTGGGTGCAGAAATAGGCTGTTTTGATTTTTTTGTTGGAAAGCATCAGCGCACCTGGATCGGTCCGTGAGCCCGACCGGTAATAAACTGCCGGACAACTTCGTTGTCGGTGTTTTTTATTTCCTCGGGGGTGCCGTCGATTTCGATTTTTCCCTCGTAGAGCATGACAATGCGGTTGGCGATTTTGAAGGCCGAGGTCATATCGTGGGTGACCGCCACCGATGTAACTTTCAGTTTCGTATTCAAATCGACTATCAAATCGTTGATGATATCGGATGTGATCGGGTCCAGACCGGTGGTCGGTTCGTCATAAAGGAGAACTTCGGGGTTGTTGGCGATAGCCCGGGCCAGGCCGACCCGTTTGCGCATACCGCCGGAGAGTTCGGCCGGGTATTTTTCCGCTGAGCCGGATAGCCCGACCATCTCAAGTTTTTCAGCGACGACCCGCTCAATCTCCGACTGTTCAAACCGGCGGGATTCTTTAAGGCCCAGGCCGACGTTTTCGGCCACCGTCAGCGAGTCAAACAAAGCCGCCGACTGAAAGAGCATGCCGAACCGCCGACGGGTAGCCACCAGTTGCTCGCCGTAAAGGAGGCTGAGGTTCATCCCTTCGATGAATACCTTGCCATCGTCCGGTTCCATCAGCCGAATCAGGTGTTTCAGCAGAACCGATTTGCCGCAGCCCGACTGGCCGATGATAACAATCGACTCACCTTTATTGATGTTCAGGTTAACCCCGTTGAGCACCGGCATATGGTTGAAACTTTTATAAAGATTCTCGATTTGAATAAAGGTCTTATCCATCGTTTACAACCGGAATAAAATAATGGCGAAAATAAAATTAAAAACTAGGACCAGCACGCAGGAGATTACCACCGAGGTGGTGGTGGAACGGCCCACGCCAACCGCGCCTTCCGAGGTTTTGAAACCTTCGTAACAGCCTACCAGGCCTATTATGAGTCCGAACACCAGGGCTTTGATGAGGCCGTTACGGAAATCGGCCAGCTTGAACGAATCGCGGAAACCGCTCATGAAGGTTTCGGTGGAGATATCCACCCCGAGTACCGATATCACCAGCCCGCCCATGATGGCTATGAAATCGGAAAACAGCACCAGGATGGGGACCATGAAAAGGCAGGCCAGGACGCGGGGCATAACGAGATAGCGGATGGGATTGATACCCATCGAATCGAGAGCGTCGATTTGCTCGGTGACTTTCATCGTACCGACCTCGGCCGCGATTCCGGCCCCGACCCGCCCCGCAAATACCAGCGCCGAGAGCACCGGCGAAAGCTCCATAATGACAGCCTTGCCGACCATGTGCCCCAGATACCGGAGCGGTGCGCCGATAAACTTGAACTGGTAAGCGGCCTGCCAGGCTGTTACGGCCCCTACGAATATCGAGATAATGATAATTAACGGGAGAGATTTGACCCCGATAATATAAAACTGCTCGAAGATAAGCCCCATCGAACGGGGAATGTCTTTCAACGAGACGATAAATTTACCGAATAAAATAAACAGCCCGCCGGTGCGGTTTATGAAATTAACGCCTCGCCGGCCGATTGACTGTACACCGTATTCCATGCGACATCCTAAAAGGGTATATCCTTATCGTCCACTGGTTCGGCATCGGGCGGCAGTTCCCGGTAACCTTCCACCGGATTTTCAAACCGGGCGAATTCCTTGATGAAAATCAAATTGGCTACCCCGGTCGGACCGTTACGCTGTTTGGCGACGATTATTTCCGCTTTTCCCTCGACCTCAAGATACTTGGAGTCGTTGCGGTCGAGGTGCGACATGTAGAACTCCGGTCGATAGACAAACATAACGACATCGGCATCCTGCTCGATAGCGCCGGACTCGCGCAGGTCGGACAGTTGGGGTCGTTTTTCCCCGCCGCGCTGTTCCACCATGCGTGATAGCTGCGAGATAGCGATGACGGGAATATCCAGTTCCTTGGCCAGAGCTTTCAGGTTCCGGGAAATAACGGCGATTTCCTGCTGACGGTTTTCCTGACGCCCCGTAGCCTGCATCATCTGGATATAGTCAACCACGATGAGGGCGATATCGTGCTGGGCTTTTAGCCGACGGGCTTTGGCTCGCATTTCCAGCGAGGTCAGAGTAGCTGAATCGTCGATAAAAATATTGGCCAGTGAAATGGTTCCTCCGGCGCGGGTCAGACGTCCCAATTCTTCGTCACTTAATTTCCGCGAACGAATTTTCTGCTGGCTGATTTTAGCCCGGCCACAAAGAAGCCGTAAAGCGAGTTGTTCTTTGGACATTTCAATCGAAAAAATGCCGACGCCCTTCTTCTGTTTGATAGCCACGCTCTCGGCAATGTTCATAGCGATGGCCGACTTGCCCATTGAGGGCCGCCCGGCAATGATGACCAGGTCACCGTTGTGTAATCCCTGCGTCATGATATCCAACGTCGTAAAGTCGGTCATGATGCCATCCATGAAACCTTCGCCGGACTGGTAACTTTCTATCTGTTCGAACGTCTCGGTAATCAAGCCCTTCAAGGGCACGAAGCCCTTGCGCAGGCGGCTCTCGGAAATATTAAAAATGTTGGTTTCGGCCATATCCAGCAGGTTGTCCACCGGCTGGTCGAGAGAATAACAGCTCTGAATTATTTCGTTCGACGTCTGAATCAACCGCCGTAAAACCGAGCGCTCCAGGACGATATTGGCATGAGCTTCGATATGCGCCGTGGAAACGACTTTTTCCACCAACTCTACCAAATAAACGCGGCCGCCGATTTTCTCCAGCTTGCCCTGTTTGAGCAGGCTGTCGGCCACGGTGGTGATATCGCACGGCTCTGAATTGTTGTATAAATCGATGACGGTCCTATAAATTATTTGATGCTTGGGCAGGTAGAAATGTGTTTCGTTTTCGAGAACTTCGATGGCCTGGTTGATAGCTTCACTGTCCTTTAAAATAGAGCCCAGCACCTCTTGCTCGGCCTCGATTGCCTGCGGGGGCTGGAGTTCCCTTAGTTCTTTTCCGGTCTGCGTTCGATATGCCATTTAATAAACCTTATTTCAATTCATCATAGCGGGCTTTAAGAGTTTTCATGTCTTCCCAGGTGTCCCGCTTGTAGGCCGGGAAACGCAACAGGGCCGCCGGATGATAGGTAATCCAGAGGGGGACGCCCTCGTATTCGTGCCAGCGGTTGCGCAGTTTCCCCAGGGGGGTCGAAGTCTGCAAAAGAGCCTGGGCGGCGATTCGTCCCAGGGCGCAGATAAGTTTGGGACGGATTATCCGGACCTGTTCGCGCAGGTGGGGAAAACATTGCGCCATTTCATCGGGTTGCGGGTCGCGGTTGCCCGGCGGGCGGCACTTGAGAATGTTACAGATGTAAACCTCGTCGCGGGTAAGTTTGATAGCCGCCAGGATTTGGTCGAGGAGTTTTCCCGCCCGGCCGACAAACGGCTTGCCCTGGCGGTCTTCCTCGGCCCCCGGCGCCTCGCCGATAAACATCAGGTCGGCCTGCGGGTTGCCGACGCCGTAAACAAAATTGGTGCGGGTGGAACCGAGCGGACATTTTTGACAGTTGCATGTCGCCCGGTAATGTTCTTCGATATTTTCAAATGAGGGATCCTGAAAAAGCGGGATTGCCGCCTGCGATACTTTTTCGGCTTTTTTTGCAGCCATGTATATTTCCTGGTTTTGAATAATCTGCCCGGCGATGGCGTTCTCATCCGGCTGCGGCACGGTACGAACCGGCTCGACCGCCGGCAGAACCATCTCGCTGATGCCCATTTCCATCTGAGCGGCCAGCGCTAGTTTGAGCATTTGATGTATGTTTATCGGTTTGTACGTCAACTTAACTTCTCCGGGTATGTGTTATATTAAAATAAGCCGGCGAGGATTTCAAGCAATTTAAAAGATAAATCTTTTTTGGATAAAAGCGGCAGGGCGACCGGCTTCCCGCCCGGGCGCAACAGAGTTACCTTATTGGTGTCGTACTCGAACCCGGCACCTTTATCCCGGAGGTTGTTTATCACGATTAAATCGAGGTTCTTCTCTTTCAACTTCTTGCGGGCGTTGCTTAAAGCGTTTTCCGTCTCCAGGGCAAAGCCGACCAGAAGCTGGTTTTTCTTTTTCAGGAGGCTGATATCTTTGAGAATATCCGGTGTGCCGGTCAGGGTAAGTCGGATATTCTTTTTGTCTTTTTTGATTTTTTCCTTTGCTTTATCGAGCGGGGTGTAGTCCGAAGGAGCGGCGGCCATAATCAGGCAGTCTGTCTTTTTGAATTCTCGTTTTACGGCGTTATGCAGGTCCGCTGTTGTTTCCACCGCGATAAACTTGACCCCGGTCGGGGGGTTCAAACTGACCGGGCCGGAAATCAGGGTCGTCTCCGCCCCCAGTTCGCGCGCGGCTTCGGCCAGGGCAAAGCCCATCTTTCCGGAGGAACGGTTAGTGATATAACGAACGGGGTCTATCTCTTCACGGGTGGGACCGGCGGTAACGAGAATCTTTCTACCGGTCAGGACTTTTTTTTTTGAGACCTTCTCGAGGAAGGCTTTAACAAACTCGAAAATCTTTTCCGGTTCGGCCATGCGCCCCACCCCGAGGTCGCCGCAGGCGGTGTCTCCCTCATCGGGGTCGATAAAATGATAGCCAATGTCTTTCAGAAAGGCGTAATTTTTCTGCGTAACCGGGTTGAGCCACATCTGCGGGTTCATGGCCGGGACAATAATGACCGGCCGGGCGCTGGCGCAGACAACGGTGGTCAGCAGGTCGTCAGAAATACCCGAGGCTGTCTTGCCCATAAAATTGGCGGTGGCCGGGGCGACGACAATCAAATCCGGCCATTGGGCCAGGTCGATATGACGGGTGGATATAAACTTGTTCTCGGGAAAAAGCTCCGTCGCCACCGGATTGCCGGAAACCGTTTCCAGCGTCAAGGGGGTAATGAACTTACAGGCAGCAGCGGTCATGATTACTTTGACCTCGGCCCCCTCGCCGGTGAGTGTTCTAACCAGATAGGGAATTTTATAACAGGCAATACCGCCGGTCAAACCGACAACGATTTTTTTCTCTTTGAGAGACATGTCAATTGATAATATGGGTATGATCCGGGTTCAAATCATATTGAGGAATACCTTCGAATTCGTGCATGTCGTTGAACACCACCGAGGAAACGATAAGTTTAATCTGCTCTTCGGTTATCGGCTTAGGGCTGAACATGGCACCCCGTTCCAATACGGTTTCAAATTGTTGGTCGTCGATCAGGTTCTGACTCTGCAGCTTCAACAGGAAACCGTAAGCCTCGGGAGAATACTGATAGCGCTCGTAATCGGTCAAAATCCGGGTTGAACAGTGAACCGGTGGAAAATCGGTAAAAAAGTTCTCGCTGGTAGCTTCGAACCGGTCCACCAGCCAGGAATAAGCCGAGGATATTTCGTTTTCAGTATAACCCATACTCCTCAGGTGGGCCGATAAATCCTCAATATCAATAATCTGCCCCCGGTGTTCCTGGATATGGTCCATCAGGTATACTACAATCTCAAGAATGCGATTTCTCACGTTGACTCCTCAAACGATTATAAATTCTACCGCAAGATAGCACAGGTTTAAGACCTTTGCAAGTATGTAAGCGAAAAAAAAGAGGGGGAAATTCAGTGACAGATTCTTACAGTGTCGCAAAAATATGGACAAGTTGTTGCGGCGTTATTGAATAGACCGGCAGATATTAAATATGCCCGCCGGTCATTATCAAAAAAATTAATGCTTAAAATGTCTGACGCCGGTAAAAACCATCGCCGCACCGGCTTTATCGGCGGCTTCAACAGCCTGTTCGTCCCCTTTGGAACCGCCGGGCTGAATGATTGCCGTCACGCCGGCGTCGGTGGCCACCTCGACCCCGTCGGGCATAGGGAAGAAAGCGTCGGAGGCCATGACGGCTCCTTTGGCTCGCTCGCCGGCTCTTTTGACCGCCAGTGCCCCGGCGTCCACGCGTGAGGTTTGCCCCATACCCACCCCCACCGTAGCGCCGTCTCTGGCCAGTACGATAGCATTGGATTTGGTGTGTTTGACAATCTTCCAGGCGAAAAGCAGGTCGGTTAATTCTTTTTCGGTGGGCGCCCGTTTGGTGGCCACCTTCAAATCAGCGGCCTGTGTTTCCAGGGCATCGGAATCCTGCACCAGCAGACCACCGAGAATAAATTTACAGGTCAGGTCCTCTTTAAGGCGGCCCCATTCAATATCGGGCAACACCAGCAACCGGCGGGCTTTTTTCTTTTTAAGCAGTTTCAGGGCATCATCGGTAAAGCCCGGTGCCAGCATGCACTCGACGAAGAATGTTTCGTGCAGAAGTCTGGCGCACTCTATATCCACCACTTTGTTGAGCCCGATAATCGAACCGTACGCCGAGAGCGGGTCGCTTTCATAAGCCAGCTTGTAAGCCTCAGCCAGGGTCTTACCAACTGCCGCTCCGCAGGGATTGGCATGTTTGAGAACGCAGGCGAATGGTTCGGAAAAATCCAGCAGCAGTTCCAGGCAGGCGTCGAGGTCACCATAGTTGTTGTAGGAAAGCTCCTTGCCGGAGAGAATCTGGGCGTTCAAAAGGGTCGCGCCCGAATAGCCGGGTTCGGCATACAGAGCTGCTTCCTGGTGCGGGTTCTCTCCGTACCGGAGCTTATCACGGAAATTATATCTCTTGATTTGGACCTCGGGGAATTTATTAGCTTTTTTGCCCCTGCCGACGGTGAAATAAGAGGCGATAGCACTGTCATAAGAACAGGTCACGGCGAATGCCTTGGCGGCGCATTTCTTTCGGAATTCAAAACCGGTCGTGCCGGCTTCGGATTTTAACTGTTCAACCAATTCTCCGTAATCGGTCGGGTCAACCACCACCGTCACGGCCTCGAAATTCTTCGAAGCAGCCCGTATCAGAGTCGGTCCGCCGATATCGATGTTCTCGATAATATCCTCATCGGTAGCGTCCTCGCTCGCCAGAGTGGCTTCGAAAGGATAGAGATTGACAATTACCAGGTCGATGCCTTTCGATTCGAGCTGGGCCAGTTGCTCGACATCCCTGGGATTGTCCCGGCGATAAAGGATAGCGCCATGAACCTTCGGGTGCAAAGTCTTTACCCGGCCGTCCATGACCTCCGGGCAGCCGGTAAAGGCCGAGATGGACACCGCCTGGACACCGGTTTCCTTTATTTTTTTCAGCGTTCCGCCGGTAGAGATAATTTCAATACCCAGGTTGTCAAGCTCCCGGGCCAGGTCGGCAAGACCGGTTTTATCAGAAACCGATATTAAAGCGCGTTTAATTTTTACATTTTCTTCCATAGCTCTATTGATTCGTTAAAAGTTTTTGTACCAGTTCATATTTTTGGACGGTGGCCGCCACCACTTCATCGGGCAGTTTCGGGCCGGGGGGTCTTTTGTCCCAATCCAGCGTATCGAGATAGTCGCGGATGGGCTGTTTGTCGAAAGAGGGTTGTCCCCGCCCGATTTCATATTTATCCACCGGCCAGAAGCGGCTGGAATCCGGTGAGAGAACTTCGTCGATGATAATAAAATTGCCGTCCTTAAAACCAAACTCAAATTTGGTATCGGCGATAATAATGCCTTTGGTCAGGGCGTAATCGGCCGCTTTTTTGTAAACGGCCAGCGATTTTTCACGGCACAGCCCGGCGGTTTCCCGGCCCAGCAAATCAACCAGTTGCTCGAAGCTGATGTTAATATCGTGGCCGTTATCGTTCTTGGTCGAGGGCGTGAAAAGCGGTTCGGGCAGTTTTTCGGATTCCTTTAGAATCGGGCTGAATTCGAAACCGTGTACCGTGTTCTTACCCTCTTTACGGGCTCTCAACAGCTCTTTCCACATCGACCCGGAAATATACCCGCGCACGATACACTCGGCGTCAACCCGGTCGGCCTTGACGACAATCATCGACCGCCCCTCGAGCATATCACGGTATTTACGCAGCGGTTCGGGGTAATCGTCGATGTCGGCCGTTATCAGATGATTGTCAACCACGTCTTTCAGCAGGTCGAACCAGAACAGCGACATCTGTGTCAGTACTTTCCCCTTGCCGGGGATGCCGTTGGGGAGAACGACATCGAAAGCCGAAATCCGGTCCGAAGCGATAAATAAAAGCGAATCGCCCAAATCGTAAATATCGCGGACCTTCCCCCGTCGCATCAGGGGGTATTCTTTAATGGCCGTGCTTAAAACTTCATTTGCCATTTTTCAAATTAAACTTTCCTTTTATAAGTTTCTCCATTACTCGCGGATATAATTTGTGTTCCTGTTCCAGTACTCGGGCGGCCAGGGTTTCGGGCGTGTCACTTTCGAGTACCGGCACCCGGACCTGTTCCAGAATCAGGCCGTTGTCGTAAATCTCATCCACCAGATGGACGGTGACACCGCTCTCCCGGTCTCCGGCAGCGATAACGGCTTCGTGAACAAAATGACCGTACATCCCCTGGCCGCCGTATTTGGGCAGCAGAGCCGGATGAATATTAACTATCCGGCGCGGATAAGCTTTAACAACTATAGACGGCAGAAGTTTCATATACCCGGCCAGGGCGATATAATCAACGCACCGCTCCTGAAGAATTCGCAGCAGGTCCCGGTCGGCATCTTCGGGCGAGGGATATTTTTTTTTCTTGAAGACGAAGGTTTCGATATTCTCCTTTTCGGCTCGCTGCAAACCGAAAGCTTTGCCGTTACTGGACACCACCAGGACTATTTTTCCGGAGAGAATCCCGGCTTTGGCGGCGTCGATAAACGCCTGCAGGCCGGTGCCGCCACCGGAAATGAAAACCGCCATACGCGCCGGTTGTTCGTTCATTTTTTTATCCCTTCTAAAATCTTTTTCAACAGCCGATTGACTGTTTCCGGTTCAGCCCGGCCACCGGTACGGCGCATCACCTGCCCGATGAAATAATCGAACAGAGCCGTTTTACCGGCCCGATATTGTTCCAGCTGTTCCGGGTTATCCTCGAGCACCTTCTCAATCTCAAGGCGAAGCTTTTTCTCGTCCGTTATCTGTTTGAGACCGTTTCGTTCGATAATCTCGGAAACGGACTTGCCGGTTTGCGCCATCTCCCTGAAAACCTCTTTGGCGGTGCGGCCGGATATTTCACGGTTCTGGACATGGTTGAGAAGGTCCGCCGTATTGCGGGGAGAAACTTTAAAAGTACCGATACCTTCATGGGCATCACTCAATAGTCCCAGGATTTCGGTGAGCATCCAGTTGGCGGCTGTTTGGCCGTTATCGAAATGCGCCATCACATTCTCATAGTAATCCGCCAGCGACCGGTTTTCGGTAAGAAGCTCGGCGTCATAACGGCGAATTCCGTACTGCTCAATAAACCGGGCGATTTTGGCATCGGGCATTTCCGGCAGGCTCTGTCTAATTTCTTCAATCCATTCGTTTTCGATAACCAACTCGGGAAGGTCCGGCTCCCGGAAATAACGGTAATCCTCCGATTCTTCTTTAGTTCGCATTAATAGGGCGACTTGCCGGTTTTCATCCCAAAGAAGGGTGGCTCGTTCGACCTCATCGCCTCTTTTCAGGATTTTAATCTGCCGCCTGATTTCATAATCGAGCGCTTTTTCGACACCTCTGAACGAATTCAGGTTCTTTAATTCGGTGCGACTGCCGAGTTTCTTTTTGCCCTTCGGGCGTACCGAGATGTTGGCGTCACAACGCAAATGCCCCTTTTCCATATCCCCGGAGCAAATTTCCAAATGTTGAAGTATTAGTTTAAGCTTGACAAGGTAAGCGTATGCCTCTTCGGGACTTCGAATATCAGGCTCTGTGACAATTTCAAGCAGCGGTACACCGCAGCGGTTGAAATCAAGACGGGTGTAAGGGTCGCCGCTTTCCGGGTGCAAAGATTTGCCGGCATCCTCTTCGAGATGAATACGGTTTATCCGGCAGGCTTTCTTACGACCGTTGGACAGGATGTACTCAACTTGCCCGCCGCTGCCGACCGGCCGGGAGTACTGGGAAATCTGGTAACCTTTGGGAAGGTCCGGGTAGAAGTAGTTTTTACGGGCAAAGGACGAACTCCGCCGTACCTCGCCCCCCACCGCCAGGATCATCCGCACGGCGTATGCCACCGTCTTTTTATTGAGAACCGGCAAAGCCCCCGGAAGCCCCAGGCAGACCGGACAGGTCCGGCTGTTCGGCGGCGCCCCAAAACTCGTTTGACAGGCACAGAAGATTTTACTCTCGGTCAACAATTGCGCATGAACTTCAAGGCCGATTACCGGTTCGAAACCTTCGTAAACGGTCAAGATAACTTCCTTGTAAAAAGCTAAATCTTTAAAGAGGGGAAATATATATTATAATCCGAGAATGTCAAACCTAATCAGGGCAATCGTACCCGACAGTTCCAGAAGAAGATAGAAGACCGCCAGCTGGAATAAAAGCACAAAGAGCCTGACAACACCAAGCTTCTGAACGTTTTCGGTGTCGTAGCCCGCTTTCTTAAGGATGTGAAACGGCAACAGCGCCAGAAACCCGATAAAATGAAAGAACCAGAACAGGGGATTGAAAAGCTGAACTTTCTCGCGCCAGAGCAGCGAACGATATTTAATAACCCCCTTGTCCAGAAGTTCCAGCGGAGTATTATCATCGAGCGAGAACTGACGGATTAAGTCATCGCGGAAGATGGCCTTGATGAGATTGATGCGGACTCTCCGTCCCCCGCGCACCGGGGCATCGTGGGTAATCATCCCCCCCAGACCGACCCGTCTGAGCGAATCGACCGCCAGCGCCACCAGCGGTTCCAGCTTCTGCCGCGTCATCTGAGCGGCGACGTTCTTCTCCCGGTTGGTGAATTGGGAATACTCCCCGTAAAGCTGCCGGAATTCCTCGAGATTGTCCAGCCGTTCTTTTACTTCGAAATAGTTCATCCGTCAGCTCTTTACATTGCTTCAAGAAACACTTTGAGCTCAGCGTTAAATCTGTCTGGTATCTCAAGATTTACCATATGCCCGACATTATTCAGAACAATAAATTCGCTACTCGGGTTTTTTTCGTTCAACAGCCGGCCCAGCTGGCTGAAAATCTTATCCTCGCCGCCACAGATGATTTTGGTCGGGACTTTAATCCGGTGAATCTTTTCCAAATCATATTCGCGCGGATATTTTCCCCGTCGGGGGTCTTGCCAGACCGCCCCGCTGTGCTCGTTTATCATAGTTTCCATCAGGTCCCTGATTTCATTCTTTTCATCATCGAACCATTTCAGGCTGATGTTTTTCCATTTTTCGCGGGCAGCTTCGATTCCCTTAGTCTTGGCCAGGTCATCAATCTTTGAAATCTTCTTGCCGATATCGTAACCGGCCGCCCCGGAACTCACCAAAGTCATTGATATCAGCCGCTCGGGGTATTTCAGGGCAAAACCTATCAAAGTTGAACCGCCCATCGACAGCCCCACCCCATGGAACCGGTCTATTTTCATTTTATCGGCAAAATCTTTCAAATCCTCGACCCGGTCGGCCCGGCTGTAGCCGGTGTCAGGCGCGTCCGAGAGGCCATGGCCGCGGGTATCGGGTGTAATCACCCGGTAATATTGACGGAAAAAGTCAACCTGCGGCCGCCACATACGCCGGTCAAGGGTGAAACCGTGGAGAAATATAACCGGCTTCCCGGAACCATATTCCTTGAAATACTGTCTGAAGTGGGTCAATTTGATAAAGGGCATGGCATCAAGACTACTTTTTCAATTGTTCAAGGATAGCCGAGATTTGAAACAAGGATGCTTCTTTCAAGTGCGGGGCGATAAACTGCACCCCGACCGGCATATTTATTTTTGATTCGGGGTTCTCGATGGCGCCGAACGGCACCGACACGGCCGGGACACCGGCCAGGCTCGAAGGGACGGTGAAGACATCGCAGAGGTACATCGCCAGCGGGTCCTTGAGCTTCTCCCCCAGCCGGAACGCGGGAGTCGGGGCGGTAGGGGTGATAATCAGGTCAACCTTTTTGAAAGCGTCGATAAATTCCCGTCTAATCATCTCCCGTACCTTGCAGGCTCGTTCATAATACATATCGTAATAGCCGGCCGAGAGGGCGTAGGTCCCGAGCATAATGCGCCGCTTGACCTCGGAGCCAAAGCCTTCGGTGCGGGTGCGAAGGTACATATCTTTGAGCTTTTTGTCGCCGCCTTCGCGCAGGCCGTAGCGGACGCCGTCGTAGCGGGCCAGATTGGACGACGCCTCGGCCGGGGCGATTATGTAATGCGCCGCGATGGCCTTATTGGTCAGCGGCAGTGAGATATCGACAAACTCATGCCCGGCGTTTTCCAGCGCCTCGATTGCCAGGTTGATAACCGGCGAGACGTCACAGCTCAGCTCCCAGGCAAAATACTGTTTGGGGATGCCGATTTTGAATTTCTTTTTGACGTTAATTCCTACGTTACCTCCATCCAAGTCACTTGTGATGGTAGCGTCGTGCTCATCATGTCCGGCGATGACTCTGTATATCAGGGC
Source organism: Candidatus Zixiibacteriota bacterium (assembly GCA_016926795.1). GTDB lineage: Bacteria > Zixibacteria > MSB-5A5 > GN15 > FEB-12 > JAFGNW01. The sequence continues at coordinate 971 of JAFGNW010000122.1, read as the reverse complement.
CAGGTCCTCGGTATCGCGGGCGAAAGGCGCGATAACGTCACTCGACGAACAATAAGCCACCAGGCCGTAGCGGGAAACCGCGCCGTAGGTGGGTTTGAGGCCGTACAGGCCGCAGAACGAGGCCGGCTGGCGCACCGAGCCGCCGGTTTCCGACCCGAGCGCGAGCGGGATTATCCCCCGCGCCACCGCCGCGGCCGAGCCGCCCGAGGACCCGCCGGGGGAGCGTTTTTTATCGAGCGGGTGTTTGACCGGGCCGAAATACGAGGTCTCGCTCGACGACCCCATCGCGAACTCGTCCATGTTGGTCTTACCGATAATCACCGCCCCGGCTTCGAGCAGTTTCTCTACCACGGTGGCGTTGTACGGCGGGATATAGTTTTCGAGGATTTTGGAACCGCAGGTGGTGCGGCAGCCGGTATAGCAGATATTATCTTTGATAGCCACCGGAACACCTGCCAACAATCCACCCGGCTTGCCAGCCAGCTCGCTGGTTTTATCGGTTTCACCCTTTTCCCGCGATTTTAGGGAGCGGCCATATCCACCGGCTTTCACCTTGTTGTCAATTCCCTCAGCAATCTGAAGGGCCTCGTCCTCGCAGAGGGTGATGAAGGCGTTGAGTTCGGCCCCCTCGGTTCTGGCCAGTTCCAGGGCCTGCGCGGCGATTTCCAGCGCCGATATTTTCCCGGCTTTAACGCTTTCGGCAATCTGCCGGGCGGTCATGTCTCGATAGTTTTGCATGGCGTGAATATAAGGGATTTGGGTTTTGGGGGAAAGCGGGAAATAGCCTTGTATTATTCGCTCACAAACATAAACTATCTGCGTTCCAGATAATAACCAGGTAGGGCGGTTCCCTTTAGCGGTTCCGCCTATTTCTCTCTATCAATTCAATAGATTCCCCCGGCTAAAGCCGGGGTTCTATTGGCTTACGCCAAGTCGCTTCGCGACTCTGTTACAACTCCTGACGGAGTTGT
>JAFGNW010000121.1 GCA_016926795.1 Candidatus Zixiibacteriota bacterium | reverse complement strand
GGACAACTCCGTCAGGAGTTGTAACAGAGTCGCGAAGCGACTTGGCGTAAGCCAATAGAACCCCGGCTTTAGCCGGGGGAATCTATTTGATTCCTGCAGCCGGTTGCATGATTTCACTCCGATATCCTGTAGCTTCCTGCAGGTCAGTCCTTGAAATTTGCGCCTCGTATAAAAAATGAGCACTCTCAGATTGCATCGTAAGTTATTGTTCAATTGTGTCTTAGTGTGAAGGTGGGGTCGTGTGGGGCGGTCAGAACGGTAATATCAACCGGCTCCCCCCTGTGGCATAAGGTTTGCATTTAGATATATCGGCTTTAAATTTGGATGTAATTTTTTGGAAGATAGTGAGACAGAAAGGGTGATTTTATGAAAACAAAGATAACGATCTTTCTGGCCATATTCTTTGTCTTTACCACGATGGCTCTGGCTCAGCCCTACACCGGAGTGATTACGGTCGAAACCGTAGATGTCCATCCCGGTGACCATTTCGGTGTAAAGATTAGAATAAGCGGCAACAACATGGCTTTTTCGGCTCTGACTATCCCTGTCAGCTATCAGAGCGATTACCTGACGCTCGATTCGGTCTCTTTTGCCGGTTCAATCAAGTCATCCGGTTTCAATGGCATAATCGATATTAACGAAGTGGATAAAATTGCTACGATTGCCTATCTGGCTCCGTATGATTTTAATCTGCCGCTTGAAACCATTTCGGCCGCCGAGGGAATAATCGCTGAGATGTTCTTCACCCTGGCCGCCGGAACCCCCCCACAAACGATTGTTTTCAATGATTTTACCGAGGAAGAGGTTATCGATTACGAAGGTACGGAGAAGACTATCCAAACCGGCATTTATCTGGTCGACAACACCGGCTTGGTAATCAACACCCCGGCTTATGTTGCCGGCGGCGCTGTCGTTCAAATGCCCACGGCTGTCATTGAAGACGATAATTCCCTGTTACCGAATGAGTTCGCTTTAGCCCAGAATTACCCCAATCCCTTCAACCCGTCCACTAGAATTGAATTTTCGCTGCCGACCGCCGGTCAAGCCAAACTTGAGATTTTCAATATCCTGGGTCAGAATGTCGCCACTTTGGTTAATGAGACCCTGTCGGCCGGTAACCATGAAATCGAATTCGACGCCTCCAACCTGCCCAGCGGCATCTACTTTTACCGCTTGATGCACGAAAACGGCTCCGCCACGAAAAAAATGGTACTCGTCAAATAAATGAATTGACGCCAACTGCCGATTATAACAGAGATAGCTATTAAGGCTGTCTCTGTTTTTTTTTGGAATAAGACTATGACGGAATCTGTACAAGAAAAGAAAAAACAAGTCAAAATAGGTGATTATGTACTGACCGGCAAAATCGGTCAGGGGGGAATTGCGGAAATATACAAAGGGCGGCAGGCATCCCTGAATCGCGATGTAGCTATTAAAATCCTGACCTCCAAATTAACCACCGACCCCGAAATCGTCCGGCGCTTTGAACGCGAGTCGATGGTTATCGCCAAACTCAACCATCCCAATATTGTCCATGTAATCGACAAGGGCAAGGCCGGCAACCGGTATTATTTCGTGATGGAATATGTCGACGGGACCTCGCTTCGGGAGGTCATCGAGCGGGAAAATATCCCCATCGCAACCAAGCTGGAAATGATTGTTCAGGTCTTGAAAGCTCTCGATTACGCTCATAAAAACGGTGTTATCCACCGGGACATCAAACCGACCAATATCCTGATTGACCGTCAGGGCAATCCGAGGGTGGCCGATTTTGGTATCGCCCAGATTGTCGGCACGCCCGAAGGGGAGATGACTTCCTCCGACGTCATCATGGGCACTCTGGCCTATATGTCCCCGGAGCAGAAAGTCAGTTCCACCAACGTTGACCAGACCACCGACCTCTATGCCATCGGTATCATTCTCTATGAAATCCTGACCGGAAAAAAGCCCCTGGGACGCTTTAAAATGCCTACGGAACTGAACCCCAAGATTAATGCCGCTTTCGATGATATTATCATGAAATGCCTGGCCCAGGAACCGGCCGAACGGTACCAGACCGCAGTCGATTTGAAAAACGATATTCTCAACGTTCTCAACAATCAGAACACCACCGGGAAAACCGATGATTATTCACTGAACGGCTCGGAATCGTTTATTGGTAAATGCCGCTATCTGGACACCATCAAGGAAACCAAATTCAGCTCCACTATCCTGGTCGAGAACAAGGTCAATAAAAAACTCTATATCATCAAAAAGCACAACAAGGGGGAAGCCGGTCGCAAGGAGGCCAAGCTGTTAAGCTCCCTGAAACATAAAAACATTAACAATATTTTCGGTTCCGGCGGCGACAACAAGTCGACAGTGATTATAAGTCAGTACGCCCCCGGTGGATCCCTGGCCGAGCGAATGGTGCGCAAGTACGATTGGCAAAAAGCAATAGGGATTATCCTGCAAGTCGCCTCAGGGCTCGATTTCGCCCATAAAAATAATGTTATCCATGGTAATCTGCGGCCTTCCAATATCCTCTTTGACGCTGAGGAAGTTGTCAAGCTGACCGATTTCGGAATGCCGATTCATTACGACGCCCAGAATAAAAAGAACTGGTATTCTCCGCCGGAAAGGAAACAGTCCCGGCAGGGGGATATTTACGGGATGGGGGTTATTTTCCACCAACTGCTCACCGGCCGCACGCCCCGGTACGATGCCGGTGATAATCTCTGGCTGGACGATGTCAGGATGGAGTTCCCGGAAGAAATTTATGACATGTTGACCAAACTTCTGGCCATCCGGGTTCCTTTCCGCTATAAATCCTGTGAGGAATTCTTACTCGACTGGGAAGATTACGAACACCGCCGTTATAAACATAAAAGCCGCACCGAGCAGCCGGTATCGGAAGATAATGCCGGACAGGGGAAAATACCGGTCTGGGCTTATATTCTTTTCGGTTTGGGTCTTATTGCGGTTATCTTTACGGTGCTTTATTTTACCGGCACTTTCAGGTAATTTTCAGTACTCTTTTGTTCCATAAGAAATTTTAAAGGCGGGCTCAGTACGACTCATCCAGATTCGGGTAATTACCTTCCCGAACGTCCTTAATGTATTTTTCCACCGCCTCGGTAATCGCCGGTTTGAGATTGGCATATTCGCGCAGGAATTTTGGTTTGAAACCTTCTTCGCGCAGCCCCAGAATATCGTTAATGACCAGCACCTGGCCGTCGCAACCGGGACCGGCCCCGATACCGATAGTCGCCGCTCTTTTAAGAGTGCCGGTGATTTCAGCGGCCAGTTCAGTATCAACCAACTCCAGGACCATCGAGAAACAGCCCGCTTCTTCCAGGGCCAGGGCTGATTCCATCAGATAGGACCGCGACCAGTCTTTCTTACCCTGGATGCGCGGCCCGCCGAACCGGTGAATGGACTGGGGCGTCAGGCCGATATGCCCCATGACGGGAATGCCGCATTCAATCAGTCTTTTAACCGTGACGGTCATCTCCAACCCCCCTTCGACCTTGACCGCTTCCGCTCCGGCTTCTTTCAGGAAGCGCCCGGCGTTTTCGATGGCGGTCTTAGGTGAGCTTTGAAAGGATAAAAACGGCATGTCCGCAATCAGCAGGGCGCGTCGGGTACCGCGCCTTACGGCGGCGGTATGCGCCAGCATAATGTCCATAGTCACCGGCAGGGTGTTCTCGAAACCGTGAATGACATTGCCGACCGAGTCACCGACCAGGATAGAATCGATACCGGCCCGGTCGAGTAGCCCGGCCGTGAAACAGTCATAAGCCGTCAGGACCGTTATTTTTTCGCTGTTTCTCTTTTTGGTCAGAAAAGAATGGGTCGTGATTTTCTTACCGTTTTCTTGAATATAGGCCATGGTTCACTTATTTTTTACGAGGTTACCGGCCGGGACATAATATTTCTTGCCGGCCACCGGTTTTTTTATTTGCGCGGTCAAATCATCGAAATGTTCCGGATTATTGACGAAATCTATCTCATCGGTTTTGACCACCAGCAGGGGAGTATCGGAGTAATGGAAAAAATAATAATCATATGCCTGGTTCAAACCTTCGATATAGTCGAAATCAATCGGTTTTTCGAACGAAAAATTACGTTTGCGGATGCGCTCCAAAAGGGTCGCCGTGCTCGCCTGGAGGTAAATGACTAAATCCGGCCGGGGAACGTCTCGGGCCAGAATGGGTGCGATTTTGTTGTACAGGGCCAGCTCCCGTTCCGAGAGCGTTACCGAGGCGAAAATCGTGTCCTTGGCGAAAAGATAATCAGCTACAATCCGCTGGGCGAACAAATCCCGCACCATCAACTGCTGCTGTTGTTGAAAACGGGAAATCAAGAAATAAAGCTGGCAGGCGAAGGCGAACCGTTTGGGATTTTTATAATAATCCACCAGAAAGGGATTCTCGAAAACCTCTTCGTTTAACAGTTCCGCCTGAAGGCGCTCGGCCAGCATGCCCGCGAAAGTGGTCTTGCCGACTCCGATTACACCCTCTACCGCGATATAATTGGGTTCAAATGTTTCGGGCGACATGGTCTTTGTACAGTATAATTTTCTTTCGTTCGTTTTCGTCCAGAAAATCCGCTACCGGCTCTTTGGTTACCGGGTGGATTATCTGCGGGTCGATATCCAGTAACGGCACCATGGCAAACGGCCGATTCAGAACCTCCGGATGCGGTACCGTCAGGTTGCCGGTAGCGATTATCTGCTCCCCGAAAAACAGGATATCGAGGTCAATAGGGCGGGGCTCCTTCTTGCCTTTACCGGTTCGACCTAGGTTCTTCTCGATCAATTCCAGGGCGTTCAAAAGCTCCCTGGGGGTGTATTTATAATCACCCTTGACCACCTGGTTTAAAAAATTGGGTGAATCTACAGGCATATCCCGGGCTTCGGTGATGTACACCGGTGAGGTCGCCACCAGTTCGAAACCTTCGAGCGTTTCCAGTTTATTCAGAGCAGTGGTCAGATTCTTTTCACGGTCACCGGCGTTCGAGCCCAGCAGGATATATACGGTTTCAGCCATTTTTTTCTCCTTAGTTTTTGATTTCCTTGCCGTCCGTAAGCTTATCGGTATCCCCCTGGAAGCGGGTGACTTCAACCTCAATATGTCGGGCCAAGCCCGAAATAGGCGGGTTTAACTTACGCACCCTCAAAGTTACCCTGTATATCGGGAACTTGTCAAGGATAATAGAAGCCAGGCGGTTGGCCAGGCCTTCCAGGAGCGAGAAGGCTGTGCCTTCGACATTTTCCCGAATAATCCGGTAAACCTCGTTGTAATCAATGGTGTCGGTCAACTGGTCGCTGTGGCCGGCTGAGGCCAGGTCAACGCCCAGTTCGCAGTCGATTTCAAACACGCGGCCGGTCTCTTTCTCAGCGGCAGTGACGCCGTGATAGCCGTAAAACGACATCCCTTCCAGGCGGATGACATCTTTCATTGATTATCTTTCTTTTTTAATATCTTGATTTTTCTTCTCAATCTACCGGCAGCCTCGATATAAAGTTCCGGAGGGGCAGTCAACGATAATCTCAGGTAACCCTGGCCGCTCTCACCGAAGGCCGTACCGGGGGCAGTTAAAATTCGATGTCGGCGATAAAGCTGCCGGGCGGTTACCGTGCTGTTCTGCTCTCTTTTGCCTATTTCCGCCCAGATAAAAGGCACCGTGGCCGAGCCGGCTTTTTCCAGTGCGAGAGCGCTCAAAAACTGGTTGGCCTCGGAAGCGGCCTGCGATATCCGCTTGCGGGTTTTTCTCAGGGGTTCCGAGGGATATTTGCGAACCGCCTGCAGCGCCAGGTTTATATAATGAGCCGGAATGTACGACGGCAACAGTCCGGCCGACTGCTTGATGGCGTTGATGACCTCCCGGTTACCGGCGATGAATCCGAACGGCAGCGGCGGCAGGCCGAACAGGTAACTGAATGAATAAAGTTCCACTCCGACTTTCCGGCCGCCCGAAACCGAGAGCAGCGAAACCGGTTTTCTTTCCGATAACGATTGATAAGCGGCATCGTTGACCACCAGGAAATTCTCTCGTCCGGCCAGCCAGGCCAGTTCGGCCATCTCCTTCTCGTTCAGCTCAAAACCGGTCGGATTGTGCGGTGAATTTAAAAACAGCACCCGGGCGACCCGGCCGAGGTGGGTGTTGAGGCGGTCGAATCCCGGCGACCAGTTGTTTTTGGCCGAAATATTATAATTGATCGGTTCAGCGCCGCAGGCCGTCACGATTTTCCGGTAAAGCGGCAGTCCCAATTCCGGGACGAAAGCAACATCGCCGTTTTCCAGAAAGCTCAACGCCAGGTTAAAAAGCAGCGTTCTAATCCCGCTGCCTATAAAAAGCTCTTTGGTGCTTTTCAGTCTGACCAGATGGTGGGTATCGAACCAGGTGATCAGTTCTTCCTTGAGATTATTAAGCTGTTCCTTGCTAGCCGGTTGTAATTCCGCAGCACTCGGCGCCCCGTAACTTTCGAAAGGCACCGGCCAGGTGAAGGTCGCCAGGTCGATAAGGTCGGGCTTTTTCAGAAGCGGCCGCAAACTTTCGGTCTGGATAAAAGAGAGGATATCCGGCGGCATCTGGTGCAGGCGGTTGGCCTTGTCGATTATGATTTTCTTGTTTCTCATAATTTATACTTTCAGTCTGATTCCCGGTCACTCTGTTCCAGCCGAATTCGCATTTGTTCCAGCCGGGTGAAATCCTCGGCCGGGATATGCTTTATATCCCCCAGTTGCCGGGCCAGGTGTAAAATTTTTGCGTATTGCTCGACCGTTTCATGGCGGTTGTAAGCTTCCTCGAGGTTTCGACCGATAGTCAGTAAGCCGTGATTGGCCAGCATAAAGGCGCTGTGCTTCTTGATATACGGCGCCAGCGATTCCGGGACCGCCCCGGTTCCCGGGGGGGCATAAGCGGTCAGGGGAACATCCCCGACCAGCAAAACCACTTCCGGCAGAACATCCCGCTCTAACCTAACACCCGCCACCGCGAAAGCCGTGGCAAAAGGCGGGTGGCCGTGGACGCTGGCGTTGATATCCGGCCGATTACGGTAAACATAAAGGTGCATGGCAATTTCCGACGACGGCGCCCGGTAACCTTCGATAACCTTCCCGTCCATATCTACCACTACCAGGTCTTCGAGCCGCAGCCGGCCTTTGGGCAGGCCCGAGGGTGTGATGACAAACTGTGTCATATCCAGCCGGGCGGAAATATTGCCGTCGCTGCCGGCCACCATTTCCCGTTCGGCCAGTCTCTGGCCGGTCTCGACAATCCGGCTTTTTATTTCAAAAAAAAGGCTCATGACCGAATCAAACATAGAGGGTTTTTACGGGAAAGTCAATAACTTACCGGAACTTATAAGTTGTTGGCGGATTTGGGAATATTTTTATGATAAAAATCGTATAATAGGAAAATAATTTGAATCAACTCAAATTATAAAACGTTATAATATTAGTGCTTGACATATAATAAATAATTTGTTATTATACTTGGCTAAATCTGTTGGAGAGGACGATTGGAAGCGAAGTTTTTCCCTGACACAAAAAAGCAGAACAGGGGCCTCAAGTTAATTTCATTCGGTTTGGTTGCGATTGTCTTTTTGATAATCGGCGTGCTTATTGCCACCAACCTTGATCTCCCTTCGCATTCGGTTGCGGAGGTGCGCCCCGGTTATACCGGTTCGAGCGGCTACCCGATAGTGCGGGACGACAGCGGGGAATGGGAATCCCCGTTCGTCCGCGTCGTGGACGCCGTGGAGAACGCGGTGGTAAACATTTCCGCCCGGGCCGAGGACGCCGGACTGCCCTGGTGGTACCAGGGGGTGCGGTATTCAACCTCCTCCGGGTCCGGCTTTTTCTTCCGCGAGGACGGTTATATTCTGACCAATAACCATGTGGTCAAGGACGCCGTCGATATTACGGTGCGGACTGCGACCGGTTATGAGTACAACGCCCGGATAGTCGGCAGCGACCCGCAGACCGACCTGGCCGTGTTGAAAGTTGAACCCGAAGAAAAAATTGTGACTATCCCGTTCGGCGATTCCGAGGCCATCAAAGTCGGCGACTGGGCTATTGCCATCGGCAACCCTTTCCCGCAGGTGGGTCTCGACCGCACCGTCACGGTGGGTGTGATATCGGCCAAAGGCCGCTCCAACCTGCGGTTCGGCCGCGAAACACCGCTGTACCAGAATTATATCCAAACCGACGCCTCGATTAACCCCGGCAACTCCGGCGGACCGCTTTTAAACCTTCGCGGCGAGTGTATCGGCGTTAACGCCGCTATTTCCAGCCCGACCGGGTCCTCGGTGGGCATCGGTTTCGCCATCCCGATTAACCTGGCGCGGGCGATTGTGCCGGATTTAATCGCTTCCGGCAAAGTCAGCCGGGGCTGGCTGGGCGTCTGGCTTTCCAACGTCACCGAGCGCGAAGCCAAGCGGCAGGGACTGAAAGCCGTCAAGGGGATAGTTATCGATTCCGTTTTCAGCGAATCCCCGGCACAGAAAGCCGGTCTTCGAAGGGGCGATATCGTGACCTCCTTCAACAACTCCGAGGTGCTCAACGTCAACCAGTTCTCGGTACTGGTCACGACCGTGAAACACGGTGAGGAAGTGCCGGTTGAGGTTGTCCGCGGCGGCGAAGAGATGACGCTCTATACCACTGTCGTTGACCGGGACGCCTTCCTGGCCTCCCATACCACGCCCGAAGACAGCCGCGAGATCGCAGTCGAGGAATGGCTCGGCATGGAGACGATAACTTTCACCCCGGAAATCGCCCGCCAGATCGATATCAAACACGTTGACGGGCTGTACGTGGTCCGGGTCTATCCCGGCACCCCGGCCGACCGGGCCTCGATTACCGAGGGCACGATTATCATGCAGGTCAACAAAGAACCGGTGACCTCGGTCGCCGATTTGAAAAATTTGACGCAAAAATTAACCGGACAGAGTCGTATATCTCTCATAGTCCAGGAGCCCGACGGGTCTATCGCCAGGAAGGTGATAAGACCGTGAGGGTAAACATAAAAAATGGGGTTAGGATGCTCTTCGGAGCGGCTTTTGTATTTCAATCATTTAACAGGGGAGTTAGTCTATAAGTGGCTAAACAATCGTTAAAGTACCGTGACGAAGATAGATCGTTGGACCTCTATCTTCGGGAAATAGGCGAAACACCTCTAATTAACGCCGAGGAGGAGGTGCGGCTGGCCCGCAAGATTAAACAGGGCGATAAATTGGCCCTGGAGAAATTGACCAAGGCCAACCTGCGCTTCGTCGTCTCGGTGGCGAAACAGTATCAAAATCAGGGTCTGTCCCTGGCCGATTTAATTAACGAGGGCAATATAGGCCTCATCAAAGCGGCTAAAAGGTTCGACGAGACCCGCGGTTTTAAGTTTATCAGTTACGCGGTGTGGTGGATCCGCCAGGCTATCCTGCAGGCTTTGGCCGAGCAGAGCCGGATTGTCCGTCTGCCGCTCAACCGGGTGGGGACCTTGCACAAAATCGGCAAGATTTCCAGCCGGCTGGAACAGGGACTGGGACGGGAACCGTCCCCGCAGGAGATAGCCACGGAACTCGAGCTTACCGAGGGCGAGGTTTCGGATACCTTGAAAATATCCAACTCGCACCTATCGCTTGACGCGCCCTTTTCGGTTTCCGAGGACAACTCGCTTATCGACGTTCTGGAAGACGAATTCCAGCCGTCGCCGGACGAGGCTCTTTTGAGCTATTCGCTCCGGGTGGAAATCGAGAAGGCGCTCGACACGCTGACGCCCCGCGAGGCCGAGGTCATCAATCTTTATTTCGGTCTGAACCATGAGAAGGCGCTGACCCTCGAGGAAATCGGGGCGCGGTTTTCGCTGACGCGCGAACGGGTTCGCCAGATAAAGGAGAAGGCGATACGTCGTCTGCGCCATGCCTCGCGCAGCCGTTCCCTGCGTGCCTACTTAAACTAAAGACATCTGCGATAAAATAAAAAAACCCGTCTGTGTAAGGCGGGTTTTTTTGTGGGTGGGTTGCTGCTTGTAGGTCGAAACCCTTGCGGTTTCGACAAATAACCTAAGAACGTCATTGCGAGCGGAGTATTCGTAGGGCAGAACCCTTTAGCGGTTCTGCCTATTAATCTACATGGTTCACGTGGACGTACGCCATGCACAGTTCAGGTGTCGAATCCGCAAGGGATTCGACCTGCAGGTTAAAAAACAACGTCATTGCGAACGGAGGCGCCGACAGATGCCGGAGTGCGGCAATCTCATTGGCGATTAGCCCACATTCTGTTTCGTGCCCGTCAGATGTCCACATCTGCCGAATGTTGGGGCACATGTGGACATGTGCCGCCCACAAGTTTCGGTCAGGGTGCAACAATTACCCTATAAAGCTCACCACTTTGAATGGCAAGGTATTCAAGAGATCCAT